>NZ_LNTD01000100.1 GCF_001462455.1 Cellulomonas sp. B6 | reverse complement strand
GGGCCGGCGGACGGCATGCGGACGCTCCTTCACGCACGGGAGGGCCGCCGGGTGGCGGCCCGCCGCGACGCTAGGGCGGCACGACGGGCCGGGTCAGCCTGTGAAACGTTTCCCGGCCCGCCGCGACGGCGTACGCGTGCGCTCGTGGTGCGTCAGCCGACGGCGAGCGGCGCGACGATCTGCTCGACCTGGTCCTTCGCGTCGCCGAAGAGCATCGCGGTGTTCTCGCGGAAGAACAGCGGGTTCTGCACGCCCGCGTAGCCCGTGGCCATCGACCGCTTGAACACGACCACCTGCCTGGCCTTCCACACCTCGAGCACCGGCATGCCCGCGATCGGGGACGACGGGTCGTCGAGCGCGGCCGGGTTGACGGTGTCGTTCGCGCCGATCACGAGGACGACGTCGACGTCGCCGAGCTCGTCGTTGATCTCGTCCATCTCGAGCACGATGTCGTACGGCACCTTGGCCTCGGCCAGCAGCACGTTCATGTGCCCGGGCAGGCGCCCGGCGACGGGGTGGACGGCGAACCGCACGTCGGTGCCCTGCGCGCGCAGCTTGGCGACGAGCTCGGCCACCGGGTACTGCGCCTTGGCGACGGCCATGCCGTACCCGGGCGCGATGACGACGCTGCGCGCCTCCCGCAGCATCTCGGCGACCTCCCCGGCCTTCACCTCGCGGTGCTCGCCGTAGTCCCGGTCGACGGCCGCGACCGTGCCGCCCTCGGCGCCGAAGCCGCCGAGGATGACGGACACGAACGACCGGTTCATGGCCGTGCACATGATGAACGACAGGATCGCGCCCGAGGAGCCGACGAGGGCGCCGACGATGATGAGCAGGTCGTTGCTCAGCATGAAGCCCGCGGCCGCGGCGGCCCAGCCCGAGTACGAGTTGAGCATCGACACCACGACGGGCATGTCGCCGCCGCCGATCGAGGCGACGAGGTGCCAGCCGAGCGCGAGGGCGACGACCGTCATGAGCACGAGCGGCAGCAGCGTCGGCGACGCGAGGAACCACGCCAGGAGGCCCGCGGACGCGACGAGCGCCCCCAGGTTGAGCCAGTTGCGGCCGGGCAGCATGAGCGGGGCGCTCTTCATGCGCGCCGACAGCTTGAGGAACGCGACGACCGAGCCCGTGAACGTCACGGCGCCGATGAGCACACCGAGGAACACCTCGACCAGGTGCAGCGCGTCGGGCGCCTCGGTGAGGAACGAGTTGTAGCCGACGAGCACGGCCGCGAGGCCGACGAACGAGTGCAGCACCGCGATCATCTCGGGCATCTGCGTCATCTCGACGCGCCGCGCCCGCGCCGTCCCGACCAGCGCACCCAGGGTCAGCGCCATCGCGATGAGCAGGAGCGTGACGGCGACGGGCCGCTCGGAGCGCTCGGCCGCGAGCGCGACCGTCGCGAGCAGCGCGAGCCCCATGCCCGCCATGCCGTAGAAGTTGCCGCGCCGCGCGGTCTCCTGCTTGCTGAGCCCCGCGAGGGACAGCACGAACAGGATCGCGGCGATGAGGTAGACGGCCTGGGCCAGCGACGTGAGCACGACCGTCACGCCTCCTTCCGGAACATGTGGATCATGCGGTACGCGACGAGGAACCCGCCGAAGATGTTGATCGCCGCGACCGTGGCCGCGACGAACGCGAGCGTGCTGACCACCCAGGACTCGTGCCCGATCTGCAGCAGCGCTCCGACCAGGATGATCCCGCTGATGGCGTTGGTCGTGGCCATGAGCGGCGTATGCAGCGAGTGGCTGACGTTCGAGATGACGTAGTAGCCGACGACCACCGCGAGCGCGAACACCGTCGCGTGGCCGAGGAACGAGGCCGGCGCGACCGTCAGGGCGAGCACGGTCAGCACCGCACCGAGGGCCGCGAGGACGCCGTTGCGCTGCGAGCGCCGCTGCGCGGCCGCCGCGGCGGCGGCCTTCTTCGCCGCGAGCTCCTCGGGCGTCTCGACCGGGGCGACCGGCGTGGCGGCCGGCGCGGCGGAGACCGCGACGGGCGGCGGCGGCCACGTGACGTCGCCGCCCGTGGTCACCGTCATGCCGCGCTGCACGGGGTCGTCGAGGTCGAGCACGAGCTCGCCGTCCTTGCCGGGCGTGAGCAGCGCGAGCAGGTGCACGACGTTGGTGCCGAACAGCTGCGACGTGTGCTGCGGCATGCGGCTCGGCAGGTCGGTCCAGCCCAGCACGACCACGCCGTTGTCGGACACGACGCGCTCGCCGGGCACGGTGAGCTCGCAGTTGCCGCCGCCCGAGGCCGCCAGGTCGACGATCACGGAGCCGGGCGCCATCGCGGCGACCATCTCCTTGGTGATCGTCCGCGGCGCCTGCCCGCGCACGAGCGCCGTCGTGACGACGACGTTGGCCCACGCGGTCTGCTCGGCGTACATCTGCGCCGTGAGTCGCTCCTGCTCGGCCGTGAGCTCGCGCGCGTAGCCGTCGGTCGAGACCTCCTGGCTCGCGCCCTCGGCCTGCACGAACGTCGCGCCCATCGACTCGATCTGCTCGCCGACCTCGGGCCGCACGTCGAACGCGCGGACCTGCGCGCCGAGGCTGCTCGCGGTCCCGAGCGCCGCGAGGCCCGCCACGCCCGCGCCGATGACGAACACGTTGGCGGGCGGGGTCTTGCCGGCCGCGGTGACCTGCCCGGTGAACATGCCGCCGAACTCCTCGGCGGCCTCGATGACCGCGCGGTACCCGGCGACGTTGGAGAGCGTCGAGAGCACGTCGAGGGCCTGCGCGCGCGAGATGCGCGGCACCGCGTCGAGCGCGAGGGCCGTGACGCCGTGCGCGGCGAGCCGCGCGGGCAGGTCGGGGTCGGCGAACGGCGCCATGGTCGCGACGAGCGTCGAGCCCGCGCGCATCGCGCCGACGTCGGACGGCAGGTGGACGGCCGTGACGACGTCGCTGGCCAGGACCTCGTCGCGGTCCGCGACGCGGGCGCCTGCGGCCTCGTACGCCTCGTCCGCGAACGTCGCGGCGGCGCCCGCGTCCCGCTCGACGACGACCTCGTAGCCCAGGTCGCGGAGCTTGGCGACGGTCCGGGGCGTGGCGGCGACGAGCCGCTCACCCGGGCGCTGCTCGCGCGGGACGCCGATCCTCATGCGTGCTCTCCTTCGACGGTGACGGGAGCAGGACGTGGGTCCCGCTCACGCGCCCATCCTGGTCGGACGCGGCGCGGACAGGCTCGGACCTTTGGCCCGGAATGCGGTTACCCGTGCCATCGAAGTCGTCGGACGACCCGGAATGGCACCGGCGGTCTCACCCCCCGAGACACCGCCGGCGCGCACCGGCGCCCCGCCGGTCGCCGAGCTCGGACGAGCGCACGACCCGGTCAGGTCGCGCGGGCCGCGACGCCGCCGGCCCGGCACCGTCAGGGCCGGGTCTCGGCCGCCCGGGCCGAGGACTCCCAGGCGGCCGTCGCACGGCGCAGCGCCCCCTCGGCGTCGACGCCCCGCCGGTGCGCCGTCGCGACGAGCGCGAGCAGCAGTTCCCCGAGCGCCGCGTCGTCAGACCCAGCACCCTCGACGACCCGCACGCGGTCGTCGGAGACTTCCGGCAGGGGTGCCGCGGGCAGCAGACCCGCACGGTCGGCGCGCGACACGAGCTTCTGGGCGCGCGCGACCGCACCGACCGACAGCGGCACACCGTCGAGCGCCGACGTGCGCGACGCCTTCTCGGCCCGCTTGAGCTTCTCGTAACGGTCGTGCACGGCGTCGGCGTCCAGCTCGGCGCCGGTCACGCCCGCGCCCTCGCCGTCCGCAGCGAACACGTGCGGCGTCCGCCGCACGAGCTTCGCGACGAGCACGTCGGCGACGTCGACGAGGTCGAACGGGTCGTCGGGGTGCTCGGCGGCGACCCGCGCGTGGAACAGCACCTGCTGCAGGACGTCCCCGAGCTCCTCGCGCATCCCCTCGCGGTCCCCGGCCTCGACGGCCTCGACGAGCTCGTGCGCCTCGTCGACCACGTACGGCATCAGGGAGACGTGCGTCTGCTCGCCGATCCACGGGCAGCCTCCCGCCGACCGCAGCCGGTCCATGACCGCGACGGCACGCGCGAGCGCCTCGACCTGCGCGGCAGCGCCCGCGTGCGCAGGAGCCGGCGCCGCGGCGCCCCGCCCGCCGTCGCCACCGGTGGGGACCTGCGCGTCGGACGTCACGGCGTCAGGACGTCGGCGACGGGTCCGGCGCCGGCGCGCTGCCGTCCGCGGGTGCCGCGGCGGCGTCACGGCCACCCTCCGGCACGACCCACGACGGCGGCGTCGCGGCGGTGACCCCGGTCTCCGGCGCGTAGGCGCCGAACCGGGGGTTCACTTCGACGTCCGCGGCGCTGACCTTCTCCTGGTACTCCTGGAACGCGGCGTCGCCACCAGGGGCGTCCCGCATGCCGCTGATCGCGAGCGAGTACCGCGCGACCGCGAGCGCCCCCTCACCGAACTCGACGTCGTCCGCCGCGGCCTCGCCGACCGCCTGCGTCATGGCCGTGCGCAGCAGGCCCCGCGCCTCGTCGTCGTTCACGCCGATGCCGTGCTCGGACGCGACCTGCGTCGCGAACGGCTCGTTGATCAGGACGCCGAGGACGTCGTTCGCCCCGCCGCCGTTGAAGATCGGCTTGAGCTGCTCGGCGGCGGTCGCGAGCTCGGCCGTCGAGATCGTCCGCCCGTCCACGACCGCGGCGGCGCCGGGCTGCCCCGTGCACCCCGCGAGCAGCGCCACCGCCGCGACCGCTCCCGCCATCAGCCGTCCGCGTCCTCGCGTCCGTCGCACCGCCACCAGGGCCTCCTGCTCACGTTCCGTGGGTGTCGTCCGCCATCGTAGGCCCGAACCGGCCGCCCGCCGCGACGCCGGGCGTGGCGCCCGGCGTCACCGGGTGCGGGTCGTCTCGCCCGTCGCCGCCCGGGCGCGTCACCGTCCCGTCGTGCCCACCGACGCGGCCGCGGCCACGTCACCGCGCACGACCGCGTCGATGAACTGCCGCGCCCACGTCATGACCTCGCGCCCGTGCAGCGGCCTGCCGCCGATGCGCGCGGTCGTCGGGAACGGCACGAGCACGCTGCGCACCGCGGGCTTGACGACCGACCCCGGGTACAGGCGCTTGAGCCGCAGCTGCGCCGACTCGGGCAGCTCGACCGGCGCGAACCGCACGAACTTGCCCTGCGCCGTGACGTCCGCGATGCCTGCGGCCCGCACGTGCAGCCGGAACTCCGCGACCTCGAACAGGTTGTCGACGGCCGCGGGCACGGCGCCGTACCGGTCGGTCAGCTCGGCCCGGATCTCGCGCAGCGTCGCCTCGTCGAGCGCCGCCGCGATCTTGCGGTAGGCCTCGAGGCGCAGCCGCTCGTGGGCGATGTAGTCGTGCGGGATGTGCGCGTCGACGGGCAGCTCGATCGTGACGTCGGGCTGCTCCTCGGGCTCCTCGCCGCGGAACGACGCGACGGCCTCGCCGACCATGCGGATGTACAGGTCGAACCCGACGCCCTCGATGTGCCCGGACTGCTCACCGCCCAGCAGGTTGCCGGCGCCACGGATCTCGAGGTCCTTCATCGCGACCGCCATGCCGGCGCCGAGGTCGGTGTGCGCCGCGATGGTCTGCAGCCGGTCGTGCGCGGTCTCGGTGAGCGGCACCTCGGGCGGGTACAGGAAGTACGCGTACGCGCGCTCCCGGCCGCGCCCGACCCGGCCGCGCAGCTGGTGCAGCTGCGAGAGCCCCAGCCGGTCCGCGCGCTCGAGGATCAGCGTGTTGGCGTTGGAGATGTCCAGGCCCGTCTCGACGATCGTCGTGCAGACCAGCACGTCGAACTTCTTCTCCCAGAAGTCGACGATGACCTGCTCGAGCTGGTGCTCGCCCATCTTGCCGTGCGCGACCGCGATGCGGGCCTCGGGCACGAGCTCGTTGAGCCGCGACGCCGTGCGCTCGATCGACTCGACCTTGTTGTGCACGTAGAAGACCTGCCCCTCGCGGAGCAGCTCGCGCCGGATCGCGGCGGAGATCTGCTTCTCCTCGTACGGCCCCACGAACGTGAGCACGGGGTGGCGCTCCTCGGGCGGGGTCGCGAGCGTCGACATCTCGCGGATGCCCGTGACGGCCATCTCGAGCGTCCGCGGGATCGGGGTCGCGCTCATCGCGAGCACGTCGACGTTCGCGCGCAGCGCCTTGAGCGTCTCCTTGTGCTCGACGCCGAACCGCTGCTCCTCGTCGATGATGACGAGCCCGAGGTCCTTGAACCGCACGTCACCCGTGATCAGCCGGTGCGTGCCGATGACGACGTCGACCGACCCGTCGGAGAGACCCTCGACGATCTCCTTCGACTCCTTCGGCGTCTGGAACCGCGACAGCGCCTTGACCGTCACCGGGTACGGCGCGTACCGCTCGGCGAACGTGTCGTAGTGCTGCTGGACCAGCAGGGTCGTCGGCACCAGGACCGCGACCTGCTTGCCGTCCTGCACGGCCTTGAACGCCGCGCGCACCGCGATCTCGGTCTTGCCGTAGCCGACGTCGCCGCAGATCAGGCGGTCCATCGGGACCGTCTTCTCCATGTCGGCCTTGACCTCGTCGATCGTCGCGAGCTGGTCGGGCGTCTCGACGTACGCGAACGCGTCCTCGAGCTCGTGCTGCCAGGGGGTGTCCGCGCCGAACGCGTGCCCGGGCGTGGCCATGCGCGCCGAGTACAGGCGGATCAGCTCGGCGGCGATCTCCTTGACGGCCTTGCGCGCCCGGCCCTTGGTCTTCTGCCAGTCGGACCCGCCCATGCGGTTGAGCGTGGGCGCCTCGCCGCCGACGTACTTGGTCACCTGGTCGAGCTGGTCGGTCGGCACGAACAGCCGGTCGCCGGGCTGCCCGCGCTTGGACGACGAGTACTCGACGACCAGGTACTCGCGGGTCGCGGCCGACGCGCCCGTGCCGATCGTGCGCTGCACCAGCTCGACGAACCGGCCGACCCCGTGCTGCTCGTGCACCACGAAGTCGCCGGGGCGAAGCTGCAGGGGGTCGACGACGTTGCGCCGCCGGCTGGGCATGCGCCGCATGTCGCGCGTGCTGGAGCCCGCACGGCCGGTCAGGTCGGACTCGCTGAACAGCGCGACGCGCAGCCCCTCGTGGACGAACCCGGGCCCGACGGGCGCGGGCACGACCAGCACGACGCCGCCCTCGGGCTCGTCGTCGAGCCCCGGGACCAGGCGTGCGGGCACGTCGGCCGACCGCAGCTGCTCGACCATGCGCTGCGCGGGGCCGTGGCCCTCGGTGGCGAGCACGAGCCGCCAGCCGTCCTGCTGCAGCCGACGCACGTCGGCGACCGCGCGCGCGACGTCGCCGCGGTACCGCTCGACCTCGCGCGCCGCGAGCACGAGCGTGCGCACGTCGGGTGCCGCGGTCGGCGCGTCGTGCACGGGGGCGTCGCCCGTGACGGCGTCGGCGTCGAGCGTGAAGCCCGACAGCGTCCACCACCCCAGGCCGCGCACGGCGGCGAGCGCCCGCACCTCGGCGAAGGACGCGAACGACGCGGCCGACAGGTCCAGCGGCGTGGCCGCACCGGCAGCGGCGGACGTCCACGCGGCCTCGAGGAACTCCTGCGTCGTCGCCACCAGGTCGTGCGCACGGCGGCGCACGCGCTCGGGGTCGACGACGACCAGCAGCGAGCGGTCCGGCACGAGGTCGAGCACCGGCACCATGCGCTCGACCAGCGCGGGTGCGAGCGACTCCATGCCCTCGACCGCGATGCCCTCGGCGAGCTTGTCGAGCATGTCCAGCGCCCCGGGGAGCCGCTCGCGCAGCGCGGCGGCGCGCTCGCGCACGTCGTCGGTGAGGAGGATCTCGCGGCACGGGGGCGCCCACAGGCCGTGCTCGGCGACCTCGAGCGAGCGCTGGTCGGCCACGGAGAACCAGCGGATCTCCTCGACGTCCTCGCCCCACAGCTCGACGCGCAGCGGGTGGTCCTCGGTGGGCGGGAACACGTCGAGGATGCCGCCGCGCACGGCGAACTCACCGCGCCGCTCGACCATGTCGACGCGCGAGTACGCCGCGTCGACCAGGCGCTGCGCGACGTCGTCGAGGTCGATCCGGTCGCCCGTGCGGACCTCGACGGGGCGCAGCTCGCCCAGGTCGGCGACGACCGGCTGCAGCAGCGCGCGCACCGGCATCGTGAGCACGCGGATCGGGCCGGTCGGGCCGGGCTCGGGGTCGGGGTGCGCGAGCCGGCGGAACACGGCCAGGCGCCGCGCGACGGTGTCGGCGCGCGGGCTGAGGCGCTCGTGCGGCAGGGTCTCCCAGCTCGGCAGCACGGCGACGTCGTCGTCGGGCAGGTAGCAGCGCAGCGCGGCCGCGAGCTCGTCGGCGTCGCGCCCGGTCGCGGTGACGACGACCAGCGGCCGGGCCGTCGACGCGTCGGGGGCGGGGGCCGTGCCGGGGTGCGCCCCGGCGAGCGCCGCGAGCAGCGGCGGCCGCGCACCGGCGGGGCCGACGACGTCCAGCTCGCCGCGCGCGCGGACGGACGCGAGCGCCTCGGCGGCCGCGGGGTCGGCGAGCAGGGCGGGCAGGAGGCCGGTCAGGTCCATGGGGGTCCTTCGGGTGCGGTCGTGGCCGTCGACGCGCCGGCGGGCACGGAGGCAGCAGGAGCGACCCGGTCCGAGAGTCGGCCGGGTCGTGCTCCCAGTCTACGAGCGCCCACCGACACCGCCCGGGGTGGGCGCCACGTCGACCGTGCGCGACACCGCTGCGTCACCCGTGGACGCGGGGGTGCGGTCAGCCGGCCTCGGCCACGTCCCGCCCGGCGCCGTCGAGCGCCGCGATCGCCCGGCGCAGCGCGGTGCTCGACGTGTGCACCGTGTACGGGAAGTAGAAGACCTCGACCCCGACGGCTGCGAAGTCCCGCTCCAGCCGGTCGCCCTTGGGGGTGCCGCGCCAGTCGTCGCCCTTGAAGATCACGTCGAAGCCGACACCGCGCCAGGTCTCGACCTTGTCGGGGACCGTCTCAGCGACGACCTCGTCGACGAACGAGATGTGGCTGACGATCTCCATGCGCTCGGCGAGCGGCACCAGCGGGCGACGCCCCTTGGTGACCTCGAGCACCTCGTCGGCGACGACCCCCGCGATGAGGTAGTCACAACGTCGCTTGGCGTGCCGCAGGATGTTGAGGTGCCCGACGTGGAACAGGTCGTAGGCGCCCGGTGCGTAACCGACGATCCTTCTGCTCACGCTGACCCTCCACGTCGTGCTCCGGCGGCCGACGGCCGCGTGCCCGTGCCGCGTCGGCGAGGCACCCGTGGATGAGAGATTAGTGTGAAACGTCCGCCTCTGGCACTGTTTGTCCGATCTTCACCCGGGTGGTCGCGTCGGCACCCGCGTCCACCCGCCGCGCCGCGGGTCGACGACCTCGCCGAGCGACGGCACGGCCCTCACCGCGCACGCTCGAGCAGCACGACGTCGGCGGTCGCGTGCGACGTGACGTCCACGACCTCGAAGCCGAGACGCTCCAGGTCGTCGCGCTGCACGCCCCGCGCGTCGGCACGGTGGTCGACGACCCACCACACCCGCTCGACCCCGGCGAGGCGGTCGGCGACGTCGACGACGCGCAGCGACGCGTCCCACAGCCGACCCTGCGGCACGGCGACCGGGTCGCGCGTCGGGTCGAGCAGGTCACGGAACGCCGCCGGGTACGCCACGGCGATGGCACGTCCCGGCACGCGCACGCGCCCGGCGTCGTCGTGCAGGTCGGAGAACACGACCGCGTCACCCGGACGCGCCCCGGCGGCGACGTCGGCGGCGACCGCACCCCAGTCCGAGCGGTCCTTCGCCGCCGGCGTGCGCTCCTCGACCCACGCGGGCACGCACAGCAGCACCACGAGCGCGACCGCCGCCACGAGGCGCCGCCGGTCCCGCACCAGCACGTCCAGCCCGGCGGCCACGAGCAGCGCGAGCGCCGGTGCGGTGAACGTGAGGTACTTCGGCACGTACAGCGGCGCGGCGACGAGCGACCACGCGACCGCGACGACGGGCGGCACGGCGAGCCACGCGGCGGCCAGCGGGACGACGCCGTGGCCCGCGCTCCCCCGGCGCAGGTGCGTGACGAGGGCGACCGCGACGAGCGACCAGCACACCAGCGCGACCGGCAGCGCCGACCACCACGTGGTGCCGAACCACTGGTCCAGGGCCAGCTGCCGCAGGGTGCGCGGCCCGGGTGCCGGGATCCAGCCGACCTGCCCCCGCTGCCCGACCGCCGCGAGCAGGAAGGGTGCGACGGCCAGACCCGCCACCCCGGCCGCGACCGCGGGGGCCAGCAGGACGCGCGGCGATCGGCGCCACCACAGCAGGCCGGCGAGGTGGGCGACCGGCAGCAGCGCGAGCAGCATCCACAGGGTGGCGCCGGCGGCGACGAGGACGCCGTAGGCGACCCAGCGCCAGGCGAGCCGGCCGCGGCCCGTCGACACGGCCGCCACGAGGATGACGGTCGTCCACACGGCGACGGCGGTCGCGAGAGCGGCCGAGCGCCCCTCGGTCGCGGCCCACGTGAGGCGTGGCAGCGCGAGCAGCACGACCCCGGCGACGACGCCGACGCGCCGCCCCGCCAGCCGGTCGCCGAGCACCACGGTGCCCGCGACGGCCGCGCCCACCGCGAGCGAGCTGAGCAGCCGCAGCGCGACCACCGAGTCGGTGGTCGCGGCGAGCCACGCGTGGGCGATCGCGTAGTAGGCGGCGTGCACCGCGTCCACGTGGGACGCGAGCGTCGCCAGCGCCGTCAGGTCGCGCGACGCACCCGACATCGTGGCCGCCTCGTCGCCCCACGCGGACGGCACCCACGCGCCCGCGAAGCCGACGAGCACCGCCAGCGCGCCCAGCCCGAGCGCCGCGCGACGGACCGGCCGCGCGGCGCCGGCGCCCTGCGGGGGTGCGCCCGCACCGGTCCGGGCCACCGCCGGCCGGACCAGGGTCACGGGCGCTCGTCGACCAGCTGGCCGGCGACCGGCTCGACCTCGCGACCGCTGCGGCGGGACCGCGGGCGGTACACGACGCGCGAGTGGAACGTGAAGCGGGCGACGAACGCGACCAGCAGGGTGAGCGCCGTGGCCAGCACGGCCGTGACGTGCATCGTGCTGACCAGGAGCGCGAGCACCGGCAGCCGCAGCGCGGTCTCGACGTTGTTGAACGCGAACGAGCGCGCGAACCGGCGCCAGGGGCCCCTGCCCTCCGCTCGCAGGTCGGGGAAGACGAAGCGCTCCTGCAGCAGGAAGTTCATGACGATCGTGAGCTCGGCCGCGACGACCGCCGCGAGCAGGTAGGCGGCGCCGGCGCTCGTCATCGCCGCGACCAGCGCGACGTTGACGAGCGCGCCGAACCCGCCGATGACCGCGAAGCGCGACATGCGGCCGAACCGCAGCGCCGCGAGCTGCGTGAGGAACCGGACGCCCTGCGCGAGCGAGGCCTTGGAGTCGCCGGCGAACCGCTCGCCGAACACGAACGGGATCTCGGCGACCGCGAGGCGGTGCCGCGCGAGGATCTCCAGCAGGATCTTGAAGCCGCGCGGCCGCAGCCGGTGCAGGTCGACCGCCTCGCGGCGCACGAGGAAGAACCCGGTCATCGGGTCGGAGCAGTCGGCGAGCCGCACCGGGAACATCGCGCGCGTCACGGCGGTGGACACCGACGACACCACGTGCCGCGTCGCGTTCGCCAGGCCGCTCGAGCTGCCGTCGGCCAGGTAGCGCGACGCCACCACCACGTCGACCCCCTCGGTCTGTGCGGTCGCCAGCAGCGACGGCACGAGGCCCGGCGGGTGCTGCAGGTCGCCGTCCATCACGACGCACCACGGCGCGGCCGACGCCGCGAGCCCCTCCTGCACGGCGCCCGACAGCCCGCCGACGGGGTCGTCGCGGTGGACGAGCCGGACCGGCAGCGCCGCCGTCGCGGCGACCGCACGGACGACGTCCGGCGTCTCGTCGGTCGAGTCGTCGACGAACAGGACCTCGGCCCGGTGACCGACGAGGGCCTCGCCGAGCTGGCGGACCAGCTCGGGCACGTTGGGCGCCTCGTTGAAGGTCGGCACGATCACCGTGAGCTCCACGGTGCCGCCGTCGTGGTCCGATGCGCTGCTCACAGGTCCCCCCGGGGCCGTCGTGCCCGGCCCCGCGGGCCGGCTCGTCGTCTCGGAGCGTAGTCCCGATTTCGTGCGACTTGACCGGCTTTGCCCGTTTTCACCCGGATGCCGCGGTCACCCGCGTGCGAGCACCACGACCTCGTCGAGCGTGCCGGACCAGGTGTCGCGCACGACCCAGCCGTCGGCCGCGAGCGTCGCGTCGTCGGCCTCGCGCACCGCGTCCGGAAGGTCGTGCCGCCGCACGACGCACAGCCGGTCGAGCCCGGCGAGGCGCGCACCGGCGCCCTGCAGGAGCACCGACCGTCCCACGAGGTCGTCGGTCGCGAGCGGGTCGGCGTCGAGCGTCACGTCGACGAGCCCGGCGAAGGGCTCGGGGTAGGCCACGGCCACGCCGCGCGTCGTGAGCCGCACGGACCCTCTCTCGGGCACCGCCCGGGGTGCGAAGTACACGCCGTCCCCCGGCGCGCACGACTCCCCGACCACCGCGCCCACCTCGCGCCAGTCGGCACCGCTCTTCGCGTTCTCGGCCCGCTGCGAGGCCAGGACCGGCGCGGCGCACGCGAGCAGCGCGACGACCGCCGCGACGCGCAGGCCGCTCGGCCGCAGCGCGCGCAGCGCGGCGCCGAGCAGCAGCGCGACCGCCGGCGCGCAGAACGTGAGGTACCGCGCGCTGTACGTGTGCGAGAGCACCGCCCACCCCGCGACCGCGACGCTCGGGACCAGCACCCACGGCACCGCCCACACCAGCACGGCCCGCACCTCGTCGGGGACGGGACGCGCCCGCACCCAGCGCGCGAGCGCCCCCGCGACGAGCAGCACCGCGAGCCCGGCGAGCAGCACCGACGCGGGCCGCCACCACCCGTCCGTGCCGGCCCCCGCCGCCGCGACCGCCGCGTCCCGCGTGTACACGGTCGGGGTCTCGCCGAGGAACCACTGGTTGACCACGACGTTGCGCACGAGGTCGACCACCGACAGCGCGTGCCGCCCCAGCTGGCCGGCCTGGCCCGCCGAGAGCACGACGAACGGCGCGAGCGCCGTCACCGCGGCCACCGCGCTCACGGCCCACCGCGCGACGACGGCCCGCGAGCGCGCGTCGAGCAGCACGCTCACCGCGTGCGCGCCGACGACCAGGAGCGCGTAGAGGTTGAGCAGCACCGCGAGGACGAGCAGCGCCGCGTAGCCGACCCAGCGCCCGGCACCGCCGCGCCGCAGCGCCGCGACCAGCAGGACCGTGGCCCACACGGCGGCGGCCGCGGCGAACGCGAACGGGCGCGCCTCGACCGCCGCCCACGCGACGCGCGGCAGCAGCAGCACGACGGGCGCGACCCACCAGGCCAGGCCGCGCCCCGCGAGCCGGGCCGCCAGCACCCACGTGCCCGCGACGAGCAGCCCGACCGCGAGCGCGCTCGCCGAGCGCAGCGCGAGCTCCGACGTGCCGAGCACGGCCGTCCACGCGTGCATGAACGCGTAGTAGAGGGTGTGCACCGCGTCGAGGTGGCGCGCCATCGCGACGAGCTCGCCCCAGGGCCGGGTCGCGGCGGACACCGTGGCCGCCTCGTCGGTCCACAGCGACGGCCCCGACGCACCCGCCAGCCCGAGCAGGGTGGCCCCCACGCCGACCGCGGCGGCCGGCCGCCACAGCGGCCCGTCGTGGGACGCGCCCGACGCGGCAGCAGGGGGCGCGACGCGCACGTCCGCGCCCGGCCGGTCCGTCCTGGTCACCCCGGACCGGCTCAGGAGCGCAGGGCGACGGAGGGCAGCGCCGCGTCGTCCTCGTCGTGCTCGTGCTCGTGCTCGACGTCAAGGTCGTCCGCCTCCGGGTGCGCCGTGGCGGCACCGCGACCCTCGTCCGCGCGCCGGGCCCGCGGGACGTCCTCGGGCGACGCCACGTCCCGGGGCCCCACCCCCTCGGCGACCGCCGCGGGCGGGGCGGCGACGACGTCGGTCGACGCGGCCTCGTCGTCCGCGACGTCCTCGACGACCGCGGGCCGGACGGGGGCGTCGGCGGCGGCGCGGTGCCCGTCCGGGGCCCGGCGTCGGCCGTCGCGCGGTGCCGCGGTCGCGGGGTCAGCGCCTCCCGCCGCCCCGTCCAGGGGCGGGGCGGGCGCGTGCTCGGACGGCGCCGGGGCGCCGCGTCGACGACGCGGGCGACGACGCTCGCCGTCGGCGACGTAGCCGTAGGACTCGTCGGCGAGCCCCTTCTCGCGGTTCAGCACCGTGCCGACCACGCGGCCGCCGCCGAGACGCACCGCCTCGGCGACCTGCCGCAGCTGCGGACGACGCACCTGGCGCGCGTCCGCGACGACCACGACGCCCGTCGCGCGCCGCGCGATGACGGCCGCGTCGGCGACCGGGACGAGCGGCGGGGCGTCGATGACGACGACCTCGAATTCCGCGGCGGCCTGGTCCAGCAGGGCCCCGAACTCGGGGTAGGCCAGCAGCTCGGCGGGGTTCGGCGGCACCGGTCCGGCGGCCAGGACCACGAGGTGGCGCCCCACGTGCTGCACGACGTCGCCCAGCGCGGCGCGTCCGACCAGCACGTCGGTGAGCCCGGCACCGCCGTCCACGCCGACGTGCCCGGCGACCGTCGGGCGCCGCAGGTCGGCGTCGACGAGCAGCGTGCGCACGCCCGCCGCCGCGAACGAGGCCGCGACGCGCGTCGCGACGAAGGACTTGCCCTCGGACTGCAGCGCGGACGTGAAGACCAGCAGCTTCGGTGCACCCGGCCGGCCGATCATCTCGAGGTTGGCGCGCACGCGCCGGAAGTCCTCGCCGCTCGCCCCGACCAGCGCGGACGGCGGCGCCTCGCCCTTGACCGGGCGGCGACGCTGCCGGATCGAGCCGAGCACGGGCACGTCGACGGTCCGGCGCAGGTCCTGCTGGTGCCGCACGCGCGTGTCGAGCGCGTCGCGCGCCCACGCCGCCGCGAGGCCGATCAGCAGGCCCGCGAGGAACGCCGCGAGGACGTTGCGCCGCGTGTTCGGCGCGATCGGGAAGGCCGGGGCCACGGCCTCGCTGACCACGGTCGCCGTGATCGTGCTGCCGGCCTCACCCTTCGGGGCGAGCGTCTCGACGACCTGCCCCAGCTGGGCGGCGACGGCGTTGGCGACGAGCGCGGTCTGCTCGGGCGACGTCCCGGTGACGGCGATGTCGAGCAGCGAGCTGTCCTTGGGGGACGTCGCGGCGACCGTCTTGGCGAGCTGCCGCGCCGAGGTGTCGAGGCCGAGGTCGCGCACGACCGGCTCGAGCGTGACCGGCAGGACCGCGAGCCGCGCGAACGACGTCATCTGGTTCTGGGTGTAGCTCGAGCCCTGGTTGAGGTCGCCCGCCGAGCCCCCGGCCGCGAGCGCCACGTAGAGCGTGGCGGTCGACCGGTAGACGGGCGTGCTCCGCACGGAGACGACCCCCATGCCCAGGGTCAGGGCGACGACGGGCAGCACGACCCACCACCAGTGCTTGCGGGCCGACCGCAGGACGTCGCGCAGAGTCATCGGACCTCTCCTCCCAGAGACTGTCCCCATTGGACCACTAGGTCCGTGATGTCCGGTTCGGCCGAGCGGGTGGTTTTCGCGCGCGTCAGGGTGCCGCGGCGGCCGGGCGGAGCTCGCCGACGGCCCGCGCGGGAACCTCCGCGGGGGTGTCGTCGCCGTCGGCGGCGGCGTGCCTGCGCGCCGCCGGCACGGCCACGGCCTGGGCGACCGCGACGCCCGCGACGAACCAGAAGAACGCGGTGAACTGGGTGATGAAGGCGACGCTGGTCAGGCCGGGGAGCAGCGCGACGACCGCGACGCCCCCCGGCGTCCGGGGCCCGCGCACGAGTCCCACGAGCGCGCCCGCACCCATGACGAGCAGCAGCACGACGACGAGCGAGCCGTACGTCAGCCCCGTCATGAGGACCGCGTTGTCGATCGACCGGAAATCACCCCACCCGCCGCTGCCCGACGCGTCCGTGAACGCGGCGGACGAGCGCCCGAGCACGTCCACCGAGGGCAGCAGCGACCACAGGTTCTCCCGGTAGTCGGCCGAGCCCGACGCCTCGTCGCCGGCCTCCGCGAAGACCGCGAGCGCGGTGCGCGCCGCGAGCGCGGCCCCGACGACGAGCGCCACCACGGTCCAGCCCCGGAACGACCGGGACGCGTGCCGCCCGAGCACGACCACGCACAGCACGAGCGCGAGGACCGTCGACAGCATGCCGATCCGGCTGTAGGTGACGACGGCCGCGACCCCGACGAGCACGAGCGTCAGGGCGCGCAGCGCCGGGCGCAGGCGCGAGGACCACACGAACGGCACGGCGAGCGCGAGCGACGCGCCGAGCGGGATGGCGTGCCCGAACGCCCCCTCGGCGCGCGGCAGCCCGCCGCGCATCCGGATGCCGCCCCACTGCGTGTACAGCGGGTTCGCCATCGCCATCCGGACGAACAGGTTCTGCCCCGTCGCGGCCTCGACGACCGCGAGCGTCGCCACCACGAGGAACACGAGCGCGACGCACGCCGCGACGGCGCGCGACCCCAGCCGCGCGACGAGCACCCGACCGACCAGGTACGGCACGAGCCAGCTGGTGGCGGCGCCGTACGCGCCCGCCATGTCGCCGTAGCCCGCGAGCCACGTCACGACCGTGACGCCGACCGCGAACACGATCAGCCCGTCCCACACCGTCAGCCGGATCCCGGAGCCGCGCCACAGCGCCGCGAGCACGCCCACGCCGACCGCGGTGGCGGCGCCCACGAACACGCCCACCTGCACGCCGATCCACACGGGCACCAGCCCGATCGACGCGACGTACGCGACCAGGCCGGCGCCCGGCCGGGCCCGCACGACGGCGACGAACGCCACCGCGAGCCCGACCAGCACGAGCATCACCGCGAGGTCGTCGACCCTGCCCGCCGACACCGCGGTCACCGCCCCGCAGGTGCGGTGGGCCGCGCGGTCGCGCCGGTCATCCCGCCGGCGTCGTCACGCGCAGGTCGTCCCACGCGACGACGATCGGGAGGTTGGTCGCGCTGCCCGCGACGTAGCCGCCGACGCCGACCGCGCCCGGGCCCTGCAGATCGGGCGTCGCGTCGGTCGTCTCGACCTGCCACCCGGGCTCGGCAGCGCCCGCGGCCCACATCTTGGCCTTGAGCGCGGTCGTCCCGCTGCCGCTCGCCTGCAGGCGCAGGACGTACCGCTGCCCGGGGACCACCGTGAGACCCGGCACGACCTGCGCGACGGTGGTCTCGACGCCCCCGACCTTGCGCAGCACCTGCAGCGCGGTGACGTTCCCGGACTGCGCGACGTTCGCCTTGACCAGGTACTCCGACGTCCAGGCGGTCTGCCGCGCGGTGAGCCACACCCGGGTCGCGCCCGAGCTGGCCAGCTTGTCGAGCGCGAACGACGCGGTCACGTCCGCGTCGCCCACGGACAGCGATCCGAGCCGTGCCCGGGGGCTCGAGCCCGCGGTCGTGAGGGCCAGGCGTCCGACGCCGTCGCCGACGGTGAACTGGCTCGCCGAGCCGGCGTGCACCCATGCGCCCCCGGTGTCCGCGGTGCCCCAGGTCGAGGCCGACGTGCGCCCGAACGCGTCCGCGGCGAGCACGGTCGGCCCGGCCGGGGCGGTCACGGTCACGTCGTGCGTGACGGTGCGCTGCCCGCCCCGGTCGTCCGTGACGGTGAGGGTCACGGTGTACGTCCCGCCGGCGAGGTAGGTGTGCGTGGCCGTCGGGGACGCACCCTGCACGGGTGCGGATCCGTCGCCGAAGTCCCACGCCCACGCGGCGATCGTGCCGTCGGGGTCGCTCGACGCACCGCCGTCGACCGCGACCGTGAGGTCGGTCGGGGTCACGGTGAACGCGGCCTGCGGCAGCTGGTTGGGCGCCTGGACGGTGACCGTCTGCGTCACGGAGCTGCTCGCCCCGTCGTCGTCGGTGACGGTCAGCGTGACCGCGTGGTCGCCGGCGGTGCCGAACGTGTGCGACGCCTGCGCGCCGCTCGCCGTGCCGCCGTCCCCGAAGTCCCACGCCCACGACGCGACCGACCCGTCCGGGTCGCTCGAGGAGGCCCCGTCGACGCTCACGCCCAGGCCGTCGGTCGTCGCGGTGAACGCCGCGACGGGCGGCTGGTTGGGCACCGTGCCCGAGCCGAGCTGGAAGTGCTGCGCGACCTGTGCGGGCGTGAGCGCCACGGGGTAGACCGCGACCTCGTCGACCGTGCCGGCGAACCACGGCTGCGGACCCCACGTGGTGTCGCCGCCGACCCGCCAGTACCCGGTGTAGTCCTGCGCCGCGGTCTGCGGGTTGGTCCCGACCAGCGTCCCGTCGACGTACAGCCGCATGCCGTCCGACGACTGCGACGCGACCATGTGGTGCCACGCGCCGTCGTTGTACGCGCTCGGCGACGTGATGGTGTTCGTCGCACCCGTCCACACGCCGAACGTCAGGCGGCCGTCCGTCTCCATGTACACGTGCCGGTCGTAGCTGCCGGACGTGCCGGTCTGACCGTCGCCGAACCCGATGAGCTTGCCGCCGGACGTGGTGGTCGTGCGGAACCACAGCTCCTGGCTGTAGACCCGCGGGTTCGTGTAGCTGGTCTGCGAGCGGACGAAGCTGTTCGCCGCCCCCGTGAACCGCACGGCCTTGCCCGTGGGCAGGTCCGTGAGCGCACCCGCCGCACCCTTGACGACGGTCCCGACGTACGTCCCGTTCGCCACCGACGCGCCCGCGTCGGCCGCGGTCGTGCCGGTCGTGTCGTCGAGGCGCCAGTACAGGTCCGGCTCGAGGGAGCGCACGGCGGCGCCGTAGGCGTCGGCAGGCACCGGCGGGACCGCCGACGTCCGGCCGGACGCGGTCCAGTGCGCGTCGACCTGGGCCGCGGTGAGCGGACCGGGGTAGATCGCGACGTCGTCGATCTGACCGTCGAACCACGTGGCGCCCGACCACGGCGAGTCGCCGCCGATGCGCCAGTACCCCGAGTACGCCTGCGCCGACGTCGTGTCGGAGCGCTGCGCGACGCGACGCCCGTCGAGGTAGAGCTTCATGCCGTCGCCGCCGAGCGTCGCGACCACGTGGTGCCACTGGCCGTCGTTGAAGCCGGTCGCGGACTGCAGCGTGCGCTCGGCCCCGGGGTACACCCCGAAGACCACGCGGCCCGAGGTGTCGAGGTAGACGTGCCGGTCGTAGCTCGTGCTCGTCCCGGTGCTCTTGTTGCCGAACCCGACGATCTTGCCGCCGGCGGTCGACGTCGTGCGGAACCACGCCTCGACCCCGAACGTCTGCGGGCCCTCGATCGCGGTGGTCGTCGAGACGAGCCCCGCGCTGCTGCCGGGGAACCCGGCAGCGGTGTCCGCGTCCCCGCCGATCGCACCGGTGGCACCCCACGTCACGCCGCTGCCGGCGGTCGCGGGCGAGGTCCCGGCCCAGTCGTCGGCGGTCGTCGCGCCGGCCTGCTCGGAGAGGCGCCAGTAGGAGCTCGCGCCGTCGTCGAGCACGTCGCGGGCGTACGCGCTGAGCTCGTCGCTCGCGTTGACCGTGACCGTCATCCACGCCGAGCGCGTGACGTTGCCGAACGCGTCGGTGGCCGTGAGCCGGTACCGCTGCGAGCTGCCGGGTGCGAGGCCGGTGTCCTTGACGACGCGCGTCTGGGGCTTCCAGAACGGCGTCGTGATGGTCTCCTGCCACAGCGGGGCACCGGTCTCGCTCTGCCGGAAGATGCGGTACGTCAGGCCCTCGTTGTCGCGGTCCCAGTTGGTCTGGAACGTCATGCGGACCTCACCCTTGACGCGCGAGGTGACCGACAGCGGGAACGTCGAGCCCTGCAGTCGCGGCCCCTGCTTGTTCGGGGCCTTGTCGGGCGTCGTGAAGCGCACGAGACCGTACTGCGGCGCGCCGTTCACCCCCGGGAACTCGCCCGCGTACACGACGTAGTCGTCGTTGCCGGACACGCTCCAGACGGCCTGGCCGAGGCCCGAGAAGTTGCCGACGTAGAACGACGGGTACCAGTTGAGCAGCGTGGGCGAGGGCTCGCCGCGGTGGTCGGGGTAGCCGTAGATGTCCGGTGTGTTGGTGCCCGTCGCCGCGAGGCTGAACGCGTTGGCGTAGTAGAACGACCACGGGTCGGTCTGCGGGAAGCCGCCCATGTTGCCGCAGTAGTGGTGGTGGCTCGCGGTGTAGACCACGTCGCGCGAGCGGAACGTCGAGTACGCGTCGCCGTGGCAGTCGGCGACCCACGTGAGCGAGCCGAGGGACGGGTCGGTGCGGAACGTGCCCTCGAGGTTGCCGCCGTCGCCGTAGTGGTAGCCGGTGCCGTAGACGCCGGTCGCGTCGGCGTACAGGCTCGTGATGGACGAGTCCGCGCCGCCGTTGCGGATCTGCGCGTTGGCCGGGAACGGCAGCGGGCCGCCCGTCGCGGGGTCGACCGCGCCGAGGCCGTACGTCGCCGCGCCGGAGAGCGTCGTGAAGCGCCCACCGACGACGAGCTTCGACTGGTCGGCGGTCACGGCGAGCGCCGTGACGGGTGCGTCCGTGTCACCCGTGAAGCCCGTCAGCGAGCCGTCCGTCGCGCTGAACGCCGCGAGGTAGTTGCGCGCGACCAGCGTGCCGCCCGTGACACCCGCGACGCTCTGGAAGTTGCCACCGGCGTAGACGGTCGTGTTCGTGGCGGCCACCGCGAGGCCGCTCGACGCGAGCGTGGGGCGGAAGCCGGCGACGAGCTGGTTGGTCGCGGTGTCGAACGCGGCGATGCGCACGCGGAACTGCCCGTCGACCTTGGAGAAGTCGCCGACCACGTAGATGCGCTTGCCGTCCGGCGACTTCGTGATCGAGCGCACCTGTCCGTCGAGCTGCGGCGCGAAGCCCGGCACGAGCTGCCCCGTGGTGATGTCGTAGGCGAGCAGGTTCTGCCGGGCGACCTCGCCGGTCCCCGCCGCGGCGCCCGCCGGGCGCGCCTTCGTGAACCGGCCGCCGACGTAGACGGTGTTGCCCACGACGACCTGCGCCCACGCGACGCCGTTGATCTGCGCGGTGGGCAGCGCGTCGGCGGTGACGGTCGGCGGCGACGCGGGGTTCGTGGGGTCCGCGGGGGCCGAGTCGGCGGACGCCGGGACGGCGAGGCCGAGGGCCGCGAGCGACGCGACGACGAGCGAAGCGCCGACGCGCCGCAGGGTGTTCGACAGGGTGGACACGGGGCCCCTCGCCATCATGAGAACCGGCTCACAAAACGGACAAGCGGAACGTAACTGCCCGAACGCCCCCATGTCGCCCTGCGTGTCGGCTCTTCACCCGGTCACCCGTCCGGATTCACCCCCGCCGGGCCGCGGACGCGGGGGCCGGACCCCGGGGCGCGCGCCGTCCGGCCCCCGCGCGGGACGTCGAGGGGCGGACGGCGCCCGGCCGCAGGCCGCTCAGCCGAGCCGGAAGCCCTGCGCCACGACGGGCGCGGCCTGCGGCGTGAGGAGAACGCTCACGGCCAGCGGCGCGTCACGCGGGTCGGGCTCCGCGAACCGGTACACGCCCTCGACGGACGCGCCGGGGTCGACCGACGACGGCAGCGGCGCGGCGTCGGCGTCGGTGGGCACGGGTGGCACCGGCGCGCCGTCCGCGCCGGCGTAGAGGGCGACGGCGGGTGACGTCAGCGCCGTCGCCTCGGCGGCCGAGCTCGTGACGCGCACGGTCACGGCCACGCCGGGGCCCGCGTACTCCCCCGGACCCACACCGGTGACGGCGACCGGTGCGACCGCGACCACCTCGACCGTGAGACCCGGGGCCGGGCTGGCCGGCGACGAGCCGTCGGCGACGACGGGCGCGACGTCGCTCAGCGGCGGCACGGCCACGGGCTCGGCGGCGGGGTCGACCCCGGTACCGGCGGCCGGCGCCTCGTCCGGAACGGGCGCCCCCGCCGTCGTGGCGCCGGGCTCGTCCGGTGTCGTGGCCGCCCCCGCCCCCTCGCCCGAGTCCGCGGACGACGCGGCCGAGGCCGTGGCCGACGCACCCGCGACGGCACCGTCCGGGCGACCCAGCACGAACGCGAGGGCCACCCCGCCGACGACGAGCGCGCCCACGACGGCGCCGACGACGACGGTCCGGCGGCGCGGCTGCTCGATGTGCTCGTCCACGGTTCTCCTCCTGGTCGACGGCGCGGTGCGCCGGTGGCGACCGCGCGGTGCGCAGGTCTGCCGAGTCTAGGGACGCGCCACGGCCGCGGCGGCGGCGGGCACGGGTGAAGCCGGGGGCCGGACGGTGGGACGTCGGACGGCGAGGCCCGGCATCTCGAACAGCCAGCGCACCGCGGGCCCGTCGCGGTGCCGCGCGAGCGGCCAGGTCACGGCGAGCGCCGCGACGAGCAGCGCCGGGACCGCCACCCACCAGGGCGCACCCCGTCCGCCGAGCCACGTCGCGACGACCTGCATGACCGGGAAGTGCGCGGTGTAGAACACGATCGAGCTGCGCCCGACGGCCCGCAGCCGCGCGGTGCGCGCGGACGGCAGCCGGCGTGCGGCGAGCACGGCGACGACGATCCCCGCCACGCTGCCGGGCACGGTCAGGCTGACGTACCGCAGGTCGACGACGGCGGACGCGACCGCGAGCGCGAGCGCGACGGCGGCGAGCAGGGCGACCCGGGCGCGCGAGCGGCCGATCCGCCCGACCACGTCGTCCCCGCGCTCGGCGACCCAGCAGCCGAGGAAGAAGAAGACCGCGAAGTACAGCATGCGGTGCGCGAGCGGGCTGTCGACCACGAACGAGGCGACCAGCAGCACGCCGCAGACGAGCGCCGTCGGCACCCGCCGCACCAGGGGCGCGACCAGGTAGAAGACCCCGAGGAAGAACAGGTACCAGAGGTAGCCCTTCGCGAGGTACAGCTTGGGGTGCCACAGCGGCGTCTGGGTGCCCGACATCGCGAGGAACAGCACGACCCACAGCAGGTACGGCCACCACACGAGCGCGACCTTGCCCCGCAGGTACGTCACGAGCGGCTTGCTCAGCGAGCGCGGCAGCAGCAGCCCCGACAGGAACATGAGCGTGGGCATGCGGAACGGCAGCAGCGCGTCGTTGACCGCGACGAGCACGTCCGGCACGACGATGCCGTGCAGCCGGGGGACGGCGGTCGCGTGCCACAGCAGCATGAGCAGGATCGCGACCCCGCGCAGCGTGTCCATCCACTCCATGCGCGGCCGCGGGGCCGGGCCCGCGGCGGCCGTCGGTGCCCCCGCGGGTGCACCGTCGACGGCGGTGGACGACTCGTGCGCGCGCACCACGACACCTCCGACGACCACCCGACCAGCCCGGACGACGCGGGGCGGGGGTCGTGCTCCGGGCGTCGTCGATCGCCACGCTAACGGAGGAAAAGGGCACGTCGGACATATCGGTACGGGTGATCTTCAACCGGACACCCTCGGCGGCGCTCCGTGCGCACCTACACTCCCCAGCATCCGAGGGTGTGCGCGGCCTGCGCGCGCCCACCACCGCGAGGAGACCGGCCCGTGCGAGTCCTCACCCTGTGGGCCGACGACCTCTCGTCGAACCTGGGCGTCCGTGCGCTGGCCCGCGGCACCGCGGCGCTCGTGGAGCGTGCGCACCCGGGGGCGGAGGTCGTGGCGCTGCACTACGGCAGCGGCACCGCCCCGACGCCGGTCGGCGACTGGCGTCGTCTGCTGCGCGCACGGCTGGACCCGCGCGAGCCGCTGGTCGAGTGGCTGCGCGGGTTCGACCTCGCGGTCGACACGCGCGCGGGCGACTCGTTCGCGGACATCTACGGGCTGCGCCGGCTGACCACGCAGAGCATGCTGGCCGAGCTCGCGACGCAGGCCGGGACCCCCGTCGTGCTGGGGCCGCAGACGATCGGCCCGTTCGGGACGCGCCGCGCCCGCACGCTGGGGCGCTGGTCGATGCGCCGCGCGGCGTGCGTCATGGCACGCGACTCGACGAGCGCCGAGTACGCCGCGCGGCTCGGCCGCCCCGTCGACGTGCTGAGCACCGACGTCGTGTTCGCGCTGCCCCGTCCGCAGGTCGAGCGCACGCGCGACGTCGTGCTCAACGTCTCCGGCCTGCTGTGGGCGCCCAACCCCCACGTCGACCACGCCGGCTACCGCACCACCGTGCTCGGCGTCGCGCGCGGCCTGCTCGCCGCGGGACGCCGGGTCACGCTGCTCGCGCACGTGCTGGACTCCCCCGTCGCCGACAACGACGTGCCCGCCGTCCACGAGGTCGCGGCCCTGCTCGACGAGCCGGGCGTGGACGTCGTGGTGCCCGAGGACCTCGACGACGTGCGCCGCGTGACCGCGTCGGCGGCCCTGGTGGTCGGGTCCCGCATGCACGCGTGCCTCAACGCGCTGTCCACCGGGACGCCCGCGGTGCCGCTCGCGTACTCCCGCAAGTTCGACCCGCTGCTGTCGGACCTCGGCTGGCCGCACACGATCGACCTGCGCCGCGCGGCCGACCCGGTCGCCGCGACCCTCACGCTGGCGGACAAGGACCTGACCGCCGACGTCGACGCCGTGCTCGACCGGGCCGCGACGCTCCTCGCCCCCGCGGTCGCGGCGGTCCGGGCCCTGCCGTGAGCGCGGGCTCGGTCGTCGCGGCGGCGGCCGACGTCGTCTCCTCGGGCCGCTGCACGGGGTGCGGCCTGTGCACCGCGCTCGAGCCCGCGCTCACCATGACCGCGTCGGCCGAGGGCTACCTGCGCCCGCACGCGGCGGGGGCCGCGACGGCCGGGCCGGCCGCGTTCGCGACGTTCCGCACCGCGTGCCCCGGGCTGCGCGTGGTGGCGCAACGACCCGCGGGTGCCGTGCGGCACCCCGTGCTGGGACCCGTGCTCGGCTGCTGGGAGGCGTGGGCCACCGACCCCGACGTGCGCGAGCGCGGCAGCAGCGGTGGCGTGCTCACGGCGCTGCAGGCGTGGCTCGTCGCCACCGGCGAGGTGGCGCGGGCCGTGGGCGCGGCCGCCGCCCCGGGCGAGCCGCGTCGCACCGTGCCGGTCCGCATCGTCAGCCGTGACGAGGCGCTCGCCGCGGCGGGGTCGCGCTACGCCCCCGTCGCGGTCGCCGGCCACCCCGACGCGGCGGCACCCGACGGCGTCACGACCGGCAAGCCGTGCGAGGTCGCCGCGCTGCGCGCCGCCACCGGGCCGGACGCGCCGCTGCTGCTGTCGTTCTTCTGCGCCGGCACGCCGTCGCAGCACGCGACCGACCGGCTGGTGCACGACCTCGGCATGCCGGCCGACGAGCACGTCGACGAGCTCTGGTACCGCGGTCGGGGCTGGCCGGGCCGGTTCACGGCGGTCGGCGCCGCGGGCACACGCGTCTCGGCGAGCTACGACGAGTCGTGGGGCGACGCGCTCGGCCCGAGCGTCCAGTGGCGCTGCAAGATCTGCCCGGACGGCGTGGGCGAGAGCGCCGACGTCGCCGCGGGCGACTTCTGGCGCACCGACGAGCGCGGGTACCCGGTGTTCGTCGAGACGGCGGGCGTGAGCGCGCTGCTGGCCCGCACGCCGCGCGGCCTCGACCTCGTGCGCCGGGCCGCCGCGGCCGGTGTGATCGCGCTGCGCGAGATCTCGCCCGACGACGTCGCGGCGGTCCAGCCGCTGCAGCGCACCCGGCGCACGACGCTCGCCGGCCGCCTCGTCGGCGCCCGGCTGGCCGGCGCCCGCCTGCCGCGGTTCCCGGGCTTCGGCCTCGGACGGCTCGCGGCGTCACGGGCCCGGCAGTCGCTGCGCACGGCCCGCGGCACGTACCGCCGGGTCCGGGCGGGCGCGGCGGCCCGCTCGTGAGCGTCGGCCTGGCCGGCCGCGCCGCACGGGGCGCGCTCTCGACCGGGGTCGGGCTCGCCGCGCGGATGACGCTGCAGCTCGCGTCGGTCGTCGTGCTGTCGCGGCTGCTCAGCCCCGGCGACTACGGCCTGGTCGCGATGGTCGTGGCGATCATCGGGATCGGCGACACGCTGCGCGACTTCGGCCTCAGCTCGGCGGCGATCCAGTCCCCCGACCTGAGCCGCGGCCAGCGCTCCAACCTGTTCTGGACCAACACCGCGATCGGCCTCGGGCTCGGGCTCGTCGCGCTCGCCGGGTCCGGCGCCGTCGCGGCGTTCTACGACGAGCCCGCGCTCACCGCCGTCACGCAGGCGCTCGCCGTGACGTTCCTGCTCAACGGGATGATGACGCAGTACCGCGCGGGCCTGATCCGCGACATGCGGTTCCGCACCGTGGCCGCGGTGGACGTGGCCGCACCGGCCGCGGCGCTGGCCACCGCCGTCGCGCTCGCGGCCGCCGGCGCCGGCTACTGGGCCCTGGTCGCCCAGCAGGTCGTGCAGGCGGCGGTCGGGCTGGTCGCGGTCGCCGTCGCGGGCCGCTGGCTGCCGGGCCGCTACGACCGCTCGGCACCCATGCGCTCGCTGTACCGGTTCGGCGGGCACCTGCTGGCCTCGCAGCTCGTGGGTTACCTGGCGAACAACGTCGACTCGCTGACCATCGGGCACCGGTTCGGCGCGCACCCGCTGGGCGTGTACAACCGCGCGTTCCAGCTGCTGATGAACCCGCTGAACCAGGTCAGGGCGCCCAGCACCACGGTCGCGCTGCCCGTGCTGTCACGCGCCGCCGGGACGCCCCAGTTCGACGAGATCGTCCGCACGGGGCAGCTGGTGCTGGCCTACCCGGTGACGATCGGGCTCGCGGTCGTCGCCGGGACCGCCGACCCGCTGGTCGCGGTGCTGCTCGGCCCGGCCTGGCAGGAGGTCCCGCCCGTGCTGCGCCTGCTCGCGGTCGCCGGGATCTTCCAGACGCTGTCCTACGTCGGCTACTGGGTGTACCTCTCCCGCGGGCTGACGCGCGAGCTGCTGCACTACTCGTTCGCGTCGGCCGCGATCCGGATCACGTGCGTCCTGGTCGGTTCGACGTGGGGCGTCGTCGGGGTCGCGGCCGGGTACGCGCTCGCGCCCCTGCTCGCGTGGCCGCTGTCGCTGTGGTGGCTCGGGCGGACCGCGGGCCTGCCCGTGCGCCCGCTGTACCTCGGGGCGGGGCGGGTGCTGCTGGTGGGTGCGGCGGCGGGTGCGGCGGCCGCCGCCGCGGCGGCCGCACCGGTGACCCCGTGGCTGCAGGTCGTCGCGGGGGCGGCCGCCGCGGCGCTCGCGTGCGGTGCCGCGCTGGTGCTGCCCGCGGTGCGCCGCGACCTGCACGAGCTGCGCCGCGCGGCGCGCTCGGCGCTGCGCGGACGCCGGGCCTGACGGCCGCGCAGGGCGGCACGTCCACGCGTCGACCCCGGCACGGTCGACCCCGGCACGGTCGACCCCGGCACGGTCGGCCCCGAGCGCGGTCGACCCCCGGACGACGACCGGCGTTCGGGGGTCGAGCGGGCCTCAGCCCTGCCTGCGGTACTCGTAGACCACTTGCCCGAGCGCGCCGGCGACCATGCCCCGGCCGCGCTGCACGGACCGTCGGCCCCGTGCGTCGTGCACGTCCGAGCGCGTCACGGCGCCGAGCGCGACGCGCGCCGAGCCACCCACGACGCGCACCAGCCCGCGTGCCACGTACCGGGCACGGACGGCCAGCTGCGCGAGCCCGGTCGCGAGCACGACCTCGGCACGCGCACCGGAGTTGCCGCTGCGGTACGCGCGACGCAGCACCCACGCGCGCGTCAGGCGGTCGGCCGGCACGTGGTCGACGACGACGGCCTCGTCGCACCACACCATGCGCTCGCCGGCGGCGACGAGCCGGCGCGAGAACAACGTGTCGGAGCCGCCGCTCAGGCCGAACCGCTCGTCGAACGTCAGGCCCGTGGGCCGCAGCCGGCCGAGGTCGAGCAGCAGGTTGTTGGTCGCCGCCACGTCGACGGCCGTGCCCGTGGGCAGGCGTCGCCGGTCGAAGAACCGGCCCGCGGCGAGCCAGCCGTCGGGCGGCCGCTCGTAGTCGGAGACCACCGCGCCGACGACCGCGGCGGCGCCGCTGCGCGCGTGCTCGGCGAGCAGGGCCGCGAGCCACCCGGGCCGCGGGCGCTCGTCGTCGTCGACGAAGACCAGGACGTCCCGGTCCGCGCACTCGGCGAGCGCCCGGTTGCGTCCCGCCGCGATCCCCGGGCGGGGCTCGTGCACGTACCTCACCCGCGGGTCGCCGACGCCCTCGACGGTGTCGCGCGCGCCGGCGTCGGGGTCGTTGTCGACCACGAGCAGCTCACCCGGCACGTCGACCGTGCCCAGCTCGGCGAGGAACGCGGGGACGGCGGCACGCACGTCCTGCGGGCGGCGGTACGTGAGCATCGCCACGACCAGCGGCGCGGGCGCCGCCGGGGTCGCGGGTGCGGTGGCGGTGGCGGGAGCGGCCGTGGCGGCGGGGTCACCGGCCCGACCGACGGCGTCCGACGGACCGCGTCGTGCGTCGGCCTCGACGGACGACGCGCGGTGCGCGCCGCCGGTCACCGGACCGCTCCCGTGACGCGCGACGGCGCGACGACGACGGCGCCCCGCGCCCGCGCGACGGCCGCGCGGTACACCTCGAGGTGGGTCGCGGTGCCGCTCGTCCAGTCACGCGCGCGCAGGTCGGGGCCGTCGCGCGCGGGCAGGTCGGCGGCGGCCGCGAGCGCGGCGCGCAGCACGTCCGCCGTCAGCGGGCCGGTGAAGCGCTGGACCCACGCGGGCCCGACCTCGGCCGCGAGCGCGTCGGTGACCGGGTTGCCGGGCACGAGCACCGGACGGCGCAGCGACAGCGCGAGGAGGGCCGCCCCCGAGTTGTGCATCCGGCGGTAGGGCAGCACGACGAGCGTCGCGGACGTCGTCCACCGCACGAGGTCCGCGTCGTCGACGTGCCGCAGGTCCGTGACGACGCGCGGGTCGTCGGCGGCGCTCGCACGGACCTGCGCGGCGAGGGTCGCGTCGACCGGACGCCCCGCGACGACGAGCGACGCCGCCGGGTCGTCGATCGCGCCGAACGCGGCGAGCAGCTCGTCGACGCCCTTGTAGGGGCGCAGCAGGCCGACCGTCACGAGCCGACCGGGCACCGGCCGGGCGGGCGGGTGCCCGGCGAACCAGGCCGTGTAGTCGCCGTGCGGGACGGTCGTGGCGGGCGCGTCGGGCGGGACGGGCGTCGTGTCGTTGAGCCGGACCCACCACGTCGTCGCGCGGTCGCAGGCCCGCAGCACCCCGTCCGTCAGCGGGTCGGGGGCCTCGTGCGGGCGGACGTTGTGCGCGGTGCGCACCACCGCGGTGCGCCGCAGGCGGCAGCGCAGCAGCACGGCGTGCAGCGCGAGGACCGCGGCGAGGCGTCGCAGGGGGTGCCGGCGCTCGACGACAACCTCGGGCCAGTGCAGGTGCAGCACGTCGTACCGCCAGAGCAGCGCCGCGGGCCACGAGAAGCCTCGGACGTCGGCGTGCTCGCCGAGCCCGCGCACGAGCTGCACGACGTAGGGGTTGGTCGTCGGGCGCGGGCCGCGGACCGACTGCAGGACGCGCAGCGGACGCCCCGCGGTCTCGTGCTGAGCCGGCACGGCACCCCCTCGATCGTCACCCCGGTGTTCACCCTGACGGCCGCGACGGCCGCCGTTCCCGCTGCGTTAGCATGCCAGAGATACCCCGTCTCGCCCGGCTTTGTCCGGTTATCACCCGTCCGCGACCGCCCTTTCACCCGAGGTGACCATGCCGCTGGCCCCCGACGCCGTGGTCGTGGTGAACCACGCCTCGCACCGCCTGCTCACGCAGCACCTCGCGGCCACGGTCGACGGGCTCGACGTCACCGTCGTCGTCGTCGACAACTCGCCGCGCGCGCGGGACGCGGCCGCGGTCGCGACGCTGTGCGCGGACGCGGGGTGGCACCTCGTCACAGTCCCGAACGAGGGCTTCGGCGCCGGCGTCGACGCGGGGCTCGCGGCCGCCGCCGCGCTCGGGGCACCGGTCGTCGCCGTGCTCAACCCCGACCTGGCGATCGCACCGGGCGACCTCACGAGCCTGCTGTCCGACGCACGCCGCACCGGCGGACTGGTCGCACCGCGCGTCGTGCGACCCGACGGCCGGCCGTGGTCCACGGGCGGCACGCTCGACCTGCGGCGCGGCGCGACCCGCGCGCACGCGGCACCCGGCGCGGCGACCTGGGTCAGCGGCGCGTGCGTCGCCGCGACGGCAGCGACGTGGGCACGGCTGGGGGGCTTCGACGCGCGCTACTTCATGTACTGGGAGGACGTCGACCTCGGGCACCGCGCGGCGCACGCGGGCGTCGCGCTGGTCGTGCGGCACGACGTGACGGCGGTGCACGACGCGGGCGGCACGCAGGCCACGGCCGGCAGCCGCCGCAAGTCCGACGGCTACTACCGTGACAACTGCCGCGGACGCCTCGTCTTCGCGGCCCACCACCTCGACGGGCGCACCCGCGCCCGGTGGGTGCTCGGTGCGCCGGGCTACGCGTGCGAGGTCGTCCTGCGCGGCGGTCGCCGGCAGCTGCTGCGGGACCCGCGCCCCGTCCTGGCCGCGCTGCGCGGCACCCTCGAGGGCGCCTGGTACGCGCGGCGCCGGCGCACGCCGTGGCCACCCGCGCCGTCCCCCGCACCGACGACGGGAAGGCCGGTCACCACCGGAGCGCCGGTCACCGCGGGACCGGCCGCACCCGCGGCGGGAGGCACCTCGTGAGGACGCTCGTGGTCGCGCACGGCTCCGCCGAGCTGTACGGCTCCGACCTGCAGCTCGTCGAGTCCGTCCGGGCCGCGGTCGACGACGGCTGGGACGTCCTCGTCGTGCTGCCCGTTCCCGGCCCGCTCGCGGCGCGGCTCGCCGCGGTGGGCGCGCGGGTCGCGACGGCGCCGGTGCCGGTGCTGCGCAAGTCGCTGCTGCGCCCCCGGGCGCTCCCGGGGCTGGTCGCAGCCGCGGCACGGGCCGCCCTCGAGGGCGTGCGGCTGCTGCGGCGCGAGCGCGCGGACGCCGTGTACGTCAACACGGTGACGGTGCCGACCTGGCTGGTGGCCGCGCGCCTCGCCCGCGTCCCGGCGCTGTGCCACGTCCACGAGGCGGAGGACGGCCTGCCGCGCCCGGTGGCTGCGGCGCTGACGGCCCCGCTGCTGCTCGCGCGCGCCGTGGTCACCAACAGCGAGGCCGCGCGGCGCACGCTCGGCGCGACCTTCCCCGCCCTCGGCCGACGCGCGACGGTCGTGCACAACGGCGTCGCGGGGCCACCGGCACCACCCGCCCCGCGCGTGGCGCACGGCGGTCCGCTGCACGTCGCGCTCGTCGGCCGGCTCTCGCCGCGCAAGGGCACGGACGTCGCGCTCGACGCGCTCGCGCTGCTGGTCGCCCGCGGGCACGACGTCCGGCTCACGGTCGCCGGGTCGACGTTCCCGGGCTACGAGTGGTTCGAGGACGGGCTGCGAGCCCGCTCGCAGGAGCCCGACCTGGCCGGGCGGGTCGACCTGCTGGGCTTCGTCCACCCGACCTGGCCCGTGCTCGCCGACGCCGACGTGGTCCTCGTGCCCTCCCGCGTCGAGCCGTTCGGCAACACCGCCGTCGAGGCGATGCTCGCGCACCGACCCGTCGTCGCGTCACGCACGCAGGGACTGGCCGAGGTCGTGGAAGACGGCGTCAGCGGCCTGCAGGTCCCGCCGGACGACCCGCACGCGCTCGCCGACGCGGTCGAGCGGCTGGCGACCGACCCGGCGCTGCGCGCGAGGCTGGCGGACCGGGGCGCGGACGAGGCGGCGCGCCGGTTCGGCACCCGCCGCTACGCCGCCGACGTGCGACGAGCCCTGCGCACCCTCGTCGAGGGCTGACCGCCCCCGGGCGCCGGCCCCGACCGGCGCGGCACCCGGGAGCGGTCGTCCGGTCGGCGACCGGTCGCTCAGGACCCGCCCTTCTGCCCGGTCGTGCGGCCCTGGATCCCGATCGACCCCTTGCCGTCCGACCACACGTTCCCGCCGAGCGTGATCTGCGGGATCGTGTCGTGGTCGGCGATGATCGCGCAGCCGCCGAACGTCTGCGTGCGGGTGAACACGTTGTTCGTGATGACGACGTTCCGCACCGGGCCCCACTTGTTCTGGGCGAGGTTGACCGAGCACGCGCCGTCGCTGATCCAGTTGCGGTCGAGCGTCAGGTTGCTCACGACGCCGCGGTCCTGGGTGACCTGGATGGCGGCGTTGTGGGTGCCCGACAGCGTGTTGCCGCGGAACGTGATGTCGTCGCCGACCGCGATCTGCGCGTTGTCGTCGTGGGTGGGCGTGCCGTTGTAGTACGGGTCGTTCTCGTAGTACAGCGTGTCGTGCAGCCAGGAGCTCTCGACCAGCACGTGGTCACCGGTGATGGCCATGTGGTCGACGACCCCGTGCATGTTGACGCGCCGCAGCGTGAAGCTGCTGCCTATGATGCCGCGCACGTGCGGCGACGGGTCCTTGGCGTAGAGCTCGGAGTCCTCGATCGTCACGCTGACGCCCGGGTCCCCGGCGTAGACGAGCGACAGCGACGACTCCAGCTTGCGGCCGGTGATCAGCGAGTTCTTGATGACCACGCCCGGCGCCCGGACCCAGACGATGCCGCGGACCTCCATCGAGTCGATGACGGTGTTGGGCTCGGTGATCTTGAGGTCGCCCTCGTGGACGGTCAGGGTCGTGCCGGCGGGTACGCCGGTGTTGCGCGGGCC
>NZ_LNTD01000099.1 GCF_001462455.1 Cellulomonas sp. B6 | reverse complement strand
ACCGTCGTGACCGCCACCCCCGTGCTCGTCCTGCTCGACCACGCCCCCGACGGCACGCTGCGCGCGCCCGTGCGTGAGCTGCTCACGCTCGCGCGCGGCCTCGCGGGCGACGCGGGCGTGCACGGCGTGTGGGCCGGTGGCACTGACCTCGCCGCCGCGCTGCCGGTGCTCGCGGCGCAGGGCGTCGCCACGGTGCACCGCCTCGTCGCCGACGCCGACCCGCACGTGTCGGACGTGCTGGCCGACGGCCTGCGGGCCGCGCTCGCGGCCACCGGCTCGACGCTGCTGCTGACGGTCTCGTCGTTCGAGAACAAGGAGGCGGTGGCCCGCCTCGCGGTCCGCACGGGTGCCGGCGTCGTGACCGACGTCGACGGCGTGACGATCGAGGACGGCCGCGTCGTCGCGCACAAGACCGTGCTGGCCGGCACGTGGACGACGCGCTGCGCCGTGACGACGCCCGCGGCGGTCGTCACGGTCAAGGCGAACGCGGTGCCCGCGCAGGACGCGCCCGCGCCGACGAGCCCGCAGGTCCTCGACCTGTCGGTCGAGGTCGGGCCGGGGTCGACGCGCGTGAGCGTCGTCGAGCGCACCGAGCACGCGGCGTCGGGGCGGCCCGACCTGGGCTCGGCGAACGTGGTCGTCGTCGGCGGCCGCGGCACCGAGGGCGACTTCTCACCCGTCGAGGAGCTCGCGGACGTGCTCGGGGGCGCGGTCGGCGCGACGCGGGTCGCGACCGACGAGGGCTGGATCGGGCACGACGCGCAGATCGGCCAGACCGGCGTCACGGTCTCGCCGCGGCTCTACGTGGGCGCCGGCGTGTCCGGTGCCGTGCACCACCGGGGCGGCATGCAGGCGTCCGGCACGATCGTCGCGGTCAACAGCGACGCCGACGCGCCGATCTTCGAGATCGCGGACTTCGGGATCGTCGGCGACCTGTTCACCGTGCTGCCGCAGGCAGCCGCCGAGCTGCGACGCCTGCGGGGCTGAGGGCCCGCGCCGGGCCGGACGACGTCCGGCTCAGCTGACGTCGCGCAGCCAGCGCAGCGTGGCGCCGGCCTGCGCCGCCTGGAACGCGCGCAGGTTGGGGATGCCGGTCGGTGCCGGCTGTCCCGACGACCACGCGAAGTAGCCGGCGAGCCCGGCGAGCGCGGCGCGCAGCTGGTCGGTCGTGACGCCGTCGGACACCGCGCTCTGGCTGAACAGCCACGCCGGGTCGCCCCCGCCGCCCTGCAGCGCGACGCTCGGCAGCATGAAGGCGAGGTCGAGCCAGGGCGCACCGACGCTCGCGTGCGGCCAGTCGATGAGCCACACCCGGTCGTGGCCCTCCTCGATCATCACGTTGTCCGCGCGCAGGTCGCCGTGGACGAGCGCGTCCCCCGCGCACGCCCGCAGCGCGTCCTGCTCCCAGCGCACGAGGTCGTCGAGGTGCTCGAGCGCCCAGCGCCCGGGCTCGTCGATCGCCGCGGCCACGCGCTCCCGCTCGGCCGACGTCGCGCGCAGCACGCGCCGCCAGCCGGTGAAGTCGTCCGCGAGCTGGTCGTCGGTGCGCGGCAGCGCGTGCCCGGGCACGGGCTCGCAGCGCGAGAGGTCCCCGATCGCGCCGAGCACGAGGGCGAGGTCGTCCGCGCGCCACGGCAGCTCGGGGGAGCGGCCGTGGACCGCGTCGAACCCCAGCAGGACCCAGTGGCCGTCGTCGTCCCACCAGCGCAGCGTCGGGGCGGGCACGTGCGCGGGCAGCGCCGCGGCCGCGCGGATCTCGGCGCGGGCCAGCTCGGGCGACTGCGGGTTCTGGTCGGGCGACACCGCCTTGACGAACACGGCGCGCCCGTCGGTCAGCTCGAGGACCGCGCAGAACCCGGGGGAGAAACCGCTCGTCGCGGACATCTCGGCCGTGACGCGGGCGCCGGCCAGCGTCTCGATGCGGTCACGCACCGTGCGCGGGAGGTCGCGCCAGTCAAGCCGCTGTCCGCCGAAGGCGAGCGGCAGCGCGATGACGTCGTCGGCACTCACGTGGACATCCTGCCAGCAACGCGCCGCGGCGGAGGGCGTGTCCGCGCGTCGTGTGCGGGGGAAACGTGCAGACCGGGCGTGCACCTCGTGGTGCCGTGCCCGGCCGGCGTGCGGCACCCGGGGACGACCCGGTGCCGCCTCGGGCCGGAGGCGCACGCGGGCGTTCGTAGACTGTCGACCGTGAGCCCGTCCCCCTCCCGCGCGGTCTACCTCGACCACGCGGCCACGACGCCGATGCGCCCCGCGGCGCTCGGCGCCCTGACGGCGGCGCTCGCCCGCACGGGCAACCCGTCGTCGCTGCACACCGCAGGGCGCACGGCACGGCGCACGGTCGAGGAGTCGCGCGAGCGCGTCGCGGCGGCCCTCGGGGCGCGTCCGAGCGAGGTCGTGTGGACCGCCGGCGGCACCGAGGCCGACAACCTCGCGGTCAAGGGCCTGTTCTGGGCGCGCCACGCGCAGGACGCGCGCCGCCGCCGGGTCGTCGTGTCCGCGGCCGAGCACCACGCCGTCCTCGACCCCGCGTTCTGGCTGGCCGAGCACTCGGGCGCCGAGCTCGTGCTGCTGCCGGTCGACGCCGAGGGGGTCGTCGAGGTCGACGCGCTGCGCAGCGAGCTCGACGAGCACGGCGACGCGGTCGCGCTGGTCTCGGTGATGTGGGCCAACAACGAGGTGGGTGCGCTGCAGCCGCTCGACGAGGTCGTCTCGCTCGCGCGCCGGCACGGCGTGCCGGTGCACGCCGACGCCGTGCAGGCGGTCGGCCAGGTGCCGGTCGACCTGGCGGCGTCGGGCGTCGACGCGCTCACGATCAGCGGCCACAAGGTCGGGGGCCCGGGGTCGACGGGCGCGCTCCTGCTGCGCCGGGGGCTCGACGTGACCCCCGTGCTGCACGGCGGCGGGCAGGAGCGCGGCGTGCGCTCCGGCACGCTCGACGCACCCCTGCTCGCGGCGTTCGCCGCGGCCGTCGACGAAGCGGTCGCCGAGCGTGCCGAGCACGCCGCCCGCGTGACCGCCCTGCGGGACGACCTCGTGCGGCGCGTGCTGGCCGACGTGCCCGGCGCGACGCTCCGCGGCCCCGCCGACGGGGCACGTCGGCTGCCCGCCAACGCGCACCTGACCTTCGCTGGCTGCGAGGGCGACTCCCTGCTGTACCTGCTGGACGCCGCGGGCGTCGAGGCGTCGACGGGGTCGGCGTGCCAGGCCGGCGTGCCACGCCCGTCGCACGTGCTGCTCGCGATGGGCGTCGGGGAGGACGACGCGCGGGGCGCGCTGCGGTTCTCGCTCGGCGCCACCTCGACCCAGGACGACGTCGACGCGGCCGTCGCGGCGCTGCCGGCCGCGGTCGAGCGGGCGCGTGCCGCGGGCCTCACCTCGACGCTGGTGGGTGCCTGATGCGCGTGCTCGCCGCGATGTCGGGCGGTGTCGACTCCGCGGTGGCCGCCGCACGCGCGGTCGACGCCGGGCACGACGTCGTGGGCGTGCACATGGCGCTGTCGCGCACGCCCGCGCAGGAGCGCACCGGGTCGCGCGGCTGCTGCTCGATCGAGGACGCCTCCGACGCGCGCCGCGCGGCCGACGTGCTCGGCATCCCGTACTACGTGTGGGACATGTCGGAGCGGTTCGAGCAGACGGTCGTCGCGGACTTCCTCAGCGAGTACGCCGCGGGCCGCACGCCCAACCCCTGCGTGCGCTGCAACGAGCACGTGAAGTTCGCGGCGCTGCTCGACAAGGCGCTCGCGCTCGGGTTCGACGCGGTGTGCACGGGGCACTACGCGCGCGTCGTCGACCGGGCCGACGGCACCCGCGAGCTGCACCGGGCGCTCGACGCCGCGAAGGACCAGTCGTACGTGCTGGCCGTCATGGGCCCCGAGCGGCTCGCGCGCGCGGTGTTCCCGCTCGGTGACGTGACGTCCAAGTCCGAGGTGCGCGCCGAGGCCGTCGCGCGCGGGCTGTCCGTCGCCGCGAAGCCCGACTCGTACGACATCTGCTTCGTCGCCGACGGCGACACCCAGGGCTTCCTGCAGCGCGCGCTCGGTGAGCAGCCGGGCGACGTCGTGGACGAGAGCGGCGCGGTCGTCGGCCGCCACGACGGCGCGTACGCCTACACCGTCGGGCAGCGGCGCGGGCTCGCGCTCGGGCGCCCCGCGGCCGACGGGCGCCCGCGGTACGTGCTGGCCGTCGAGCCGGTGCAGCGGCGCGTGGTCGTCGGCCCCGCCGAGTCGCTCGACGTCGCGCACGTGGTCGGCGCGTCGGCCGTGTGGTTCGCCGACGTGCCCGCGCCGGGGACGACGCTCACGGCGCAGGTCCGCGCGCACGGCGCCGACGTCCCCGCGCGCGTGCTCGCGGCCGACGCGGACGGCGTCACGGTCGACGTGACCGGGGCCGGGCTGCGCGGCGTCGCGGCGGGCCAGTCGCTCGTGCTGTACGACGGCACGCGCGTGCTCGGGCAGGCCACGGTCGCGGCGACGCGCGCGCCCGCCGACGTCGCCACGGACGTCGTCGCCGCGCCGGGACGCACGGCGTGACCGGCGTCAGCGGCGTCGGCCCCTGGCCCGGGACCGACGCGCTCGAGGCCGCGAGCACGGTCGTCGGGGACCTGGTCGACACGCCGAGCGAGGTCGTCGGGCACCCGTTCACCGTGCTGCTGCCGGCGCGCGGGCCGTGGGGCGACGCGACGGGTGCCGCGGTGGCGCTCCTCGAGGACCTGCCGGCCGAGCTCGGGCCGCACGGCTGGAAGCTGGCCGACCGCCCCGGGCGCGACCTCGAGCGCGCGCGGTCCTTCGCGCGCGAGGACCTCGACGCCCTCGCGGTGGCCGCGCACGGCTACGACGGACCGCTCGTCGTCCCTGCGCTGGGGCCGTTCTCGCTGTCCGCCGACGTGTACCTCGCGCGGGGGGACCGGATGCTGTCCGACCCCGGTGCGGTGCGCGACGCGGTCGGGTCCGTCGCCGCCGGCCTCGCGGCGCGGGTCGCCGACGTGCGGCGCGTCGTGCCCGGCGCCGACGTCCGGGTGCTGCTGCGCGAGCCGCTGCTCGCGCCCGTGCTGGCCGGCGTCGTACCCGGGTTCTCCGGACGCGCGCCGCTGCGGCGCGTCCCCGGACCGGTCGTGGCCGAGGGTCTCGGCGCGGTCGCCGACGCGGTGCGCGCCGCCGGTGCGAGCGCCGCGGTCGTGCACGGCGGCACGGCCTGGTCGGCGCTGCGGGCCGTGCGCGCGTCGTCCGCCGACGGCGCCGCGCTCGCGGTCGCCGGGATCGGCGAACGCGGCTGGGAGGAGGTCGCGCAGGTCGTGGAGGACGGGCGCGTCTTCTGGCCCGAGCTGCCGCCCCAGGCGTCGTCGCAGTGCGCCGGGCCCGACGTCGTTGGCCAGGCCGACGCGCTCACGCGCCCCTGGCGGGCCGTCGGGCTGCCGGCGGCCGCGCTGCGCGACGTCGTGCTGCTCGCCGGCGCACCGTCGGACCGCACCACGCCCGACGACGCACGCGGCGCCCTCGCCGGACTCGTGCGCGCCGCGAGCCTCGTCGCCGAACGGGCGGAAGGATGACCACCGTGCCCACGCCCCCGCCGTCCGGTCCTGCCCCGCTCGGGGACACGCCGCCACCCGCGCGTCCCGCGCCACCCGCGCGTCCCGCGCCGCCCGCGCGCCGTGCGCCGCGCTCACGCCGTCGCGCGCTCGCGCTGCTCGTCGCGACGGGCCTCGGGCTGGTGGGCGTCGTCATGCTGCTCGTGGCGTGGGTGAGCGTCGGGGTCCGCACCGTCGGTGCCGGGGCGGACGCCGCACCGGGGACGTGCCTCGCGGCCTACGAGGCCCGTGAGGGCGGCGCCACCGTGCGCTTCGGGATCGTGCCCGCGCGCGCGGTCTGCGCGTGGGACGTCGACGGCGTGCGCCGGGAGACCGTCGTCGCGGCGGCCCCCACGGGTGTCGTCGTCGGCGGGCTCGTGCTCCTCGTGGGCGGTGCGGCCGGCACGCTCGCCGCCGCGCTCCCGGCCCGGGCGGGACGTCCCGCGCGTGCCGCCGCGGGCGGTGCTCCCGCGCGCGCCGCCGACGCGCCATGATGTCCGCCGTGACCGACGTCCCGAGCCCGGCTCCCGCCACCCCCGCCGAGCGCGTGCGCGCGTGGTTCCGCGACCTCGGCGGCGTCGTCGCGCACGGCGTCCGGCTGTGGGTGCGCTGGTGGCCCGTGCTGCTCGTCCTCGCGCTCCTCGCGGTCGCCGGCCGCTACGCCGCCGGCTGGGCCGCCGTCAACGCCGCGGGCGTCAGCAACACCCTCGGGTGGGCCGTGCTCGTGCTCGCGCCGCTGTGCATGGTCGCGGGCATCGTCGCGATGCTGCACGTGCTGCGGCGCGACCTGCCGGCGCTCGCCGCGATCGGGCGCACGCGCGCGCCCGACGACCCCACGTCCGGCCACGAGCGCGGGCTGGTCGACGTGCTGGGCTCGGTGTTCGTCCCGTTCCTCGCGCTGTACGCGTCGTACGGGTTCCTCGCCGACGACCGCGCCCGGTTCCTCAACACGGCCGCGTACCGCGCGTTCCGGGAGAACGGGTTCTCGCTCACGGGGGAGCGGGCCGACGGGTCGTTCGTCGACCTCGCGAGCGGCTGGTGGGTCGTGCTGGTGGTCGGCGTGGCGGTCGTGCTGCGGTGGGCGCTCGGCCGCTGGGAGGGCCGCAGCCACCGGCGCGCGCTCGCATTCGTCGGCGCGTACTTCGAGGCGTTCTGGCTGCTCGTGGCCGCGGCCTTCGCGACCGAGCTCACGGGCCGCGTGTGGGCGTGGGTCGAGACGCGGCGCGCGGTGTCGATCGTGCTCGAGTGGTGGTTGACGGCGCTCGACGCGCTGGGCCCGCTGGCGAGTCCGGTGGACGCGGTGGTCGACACGGTCGCGGGCGTGCTGGGGAACCTCGACGACCTCGTCGTCATCCCGCTCGCGTGGCTCACCGTGGGCGCGGTCGTCTACGGCCACCGCCTGGCCGACCCGCCGCGCCCGCCGCGCCCGCGGCGCACGGCGCCCACGGCCTGGCAGCGCGTGCCCGCCCCGGTGCGCCGGTGGTCGACCGAGGCGGCGGCGCCCGTCGTGGGCGACGTGCGGGGTCGCTTCACGGCGCTCGCGGACGGCCTGCGCCGCATGGCCGTCGCCGGGCTCGGCCCGATGCTGGTGTTCGCGCTGGCGTTCCTCGTCGCGACCCGCGTCGAGGAGGGCGTGCTGCTGCTGGGACGGGCCGTGGTCGGACCGCAGGACGTCCGCACGTGGCTGGCGTTCGTGCCGATGCTCGAGGGGCTCGCGACCGCCGTCGGGCTGACGCTGACGATCGCGCTGCTCGCGGCCGGCGTCGACCGCGTGGTGCGGGGGCAGGGCACGCCCCGGGGTGACGACGAGGCCCCCGCCGAGCCGCAGGCGGCCGACGCGCGCTGACGGCGACCGACGCCCGACGGGTGGGAGGGTCTTGACGTCCGTCCAGATGTGCGTAATCGTTTCCACACCGAACCGACCGGTCGGTGTGACGAAGGAGTGACACCATGCCCATCCCCGTGATCCTCGACTGCGACCCGGGGCACGACGACGTCTTCGCCATCTGGCTGGCGGCGGGCAATCCCGCGCTCGACCTGCGCGCGATCACCACGGTGTCCGGCAACGGGTACCTCGAGCACACGACGCGCAACGCGCTCGTCGCGTGCACGGTCGCCGGGATCGAGGGCGTGCCCGTCGCGGCCGGCGCCGACCGCCCGTTGGCCCGGGCCCTGACGCCCGCGTCGTGGATCCACGGCGAGAACGCCCTCGGGGGGCCGGAGCTGCCCGAGCCCACGGTCGCGCTCGACCCGCGCCCGGCGGTGCGGCTCGTGCTCGACACGCTCGAGGCGAGCGACGAGCCCGTGACGATCATCCCGACCGGCCCGCTCACCAACGTCGCGACGCTGCTGCGCGACCACCCCGAGTCGCGCGACCGGATCCGCGAGATCGTGTGGATGGGCGGCTCCACGACCAGGGGGAACGCGACGCCGTACGCGGAGTTCAACGCGTGGGCCGACCCCGAGGCGGTGGACGTCGTGCTCGCGTCGGGCGTGCCGTTCACGATGGTCGGGCTCAACATCACGCACCAGGCGCTCATCAGCGCGCAGGTGCGCGAGCGCATCGCGGCGATCGGCAACGCGACCTCGGCGTTCGGCGTCGAGCTCCTCGACTACTTCTGCTCGACGTACCTCGAGGCCGAGAAGATGCCCGAGGGCCCGCTGCACGACCCGGTCGCGGTGGCGCTCGTGGCCGACCCGGCCGTGGCGACGACCGTCCGGACCCGGGTGGACGTCGAGCTGCGCGGCGAGCGCACCGCGGGTGCGACCTGCGTCGACCTCATCGACATCCTGCGCCTGGAGCACAACGCGACGGTGGCCCTCGACCTCGACGTCGAGCGGTTCTGGGGCCTCGTCGAGTCCGCGCTGCGCGCCCTCCGCTGAGGGCCTTCTCCAGCGACAACGCGTAAACGATTGCGCATTGTTGCCCGTCCCATCGACCCCGCACGTCCCGCCTCATGCGAATCGAAGGAGCTTCGACATGACCGCACGACCCACCGCCCGTCGGCCGCTCGCCCTCGCCACGCTCGTCGCCCTCGCGCTCGCCGCGTGCGCCACGCCACCGGCACCCGAGCCCGACGCCGACACCGCCGGCACGTCCGGGCGCGACTACGCCGCGTGCATGGTCTCCGACTTCGGGGGCCTCGACGACAAGGGCTTCAACCAGGCCGTCCGTGACGGCATGCGCACCGCCGAGCAGGAGCTCGGCGTCCGGACCCTCACGCTCGAGTCGAACAGCGAGACCGACTACGCGCCCAACCTCGAGCAGGCCTACCAGCAGGGCTGCGACCTGACCGTCACGGTCGGGTTCTCCACCGCCGACGCCGCCCGGACAGCCGCCGAGAGGTACCCGGACCGCAGCTTCGCGATCGTCGACGACTCCTCGATCGACCTGCCGAACGTCAAGCCGGTCGTCTACGACACCGCCCAGGCGGCGTTCCTCGCGGGGTACCTCGCGGCCGGGTACTCGCGCACGGGCGTCGTCGGGGTCTACGGCGGGCAGCCGTTCCCGCCCGTCATGCTCTTCCTCGACGGCTTCGCCGACGGCGTCGCGCACTACAACGAGGTGCACGGCACCGACGTGCGCCTGCTGGGCTGGGACAAGGCCAGCCAGACCGGCACCTTCTCCGGCACGTTCGACGACATCGCCGCGGGCAAGTCCGTCACCCGCAACCTGCTCGACCAGGGCGCCGACGTGGTCATGCCCGTCGCCGGGTCGCTCTACCAGGGCACCGCCGAGGCGCTGCGCGACGCGGGCCGGGGCGTGCTCATCGGCGTCGACAACGACACGTACGAGATCGCGCCGCAGTACGGCGACCTGATCCTCAGCTCGGTCATGAAGCAGATGGGCGACGCGATCGTCAGCGTGGTCGACGAGGGGTCGCAGGGCCGCTTCGACGCCACGCCGTACGTCGGCGACCTCGCGAACGCCGGCGTCGACCTGGCGCCGTACCACGACCTCGCGGACACCCTGCCGGAAGGCCTCGCCGACGAGGTCGCCGCCCTGCGCCAGCAGGTCGCCGACGGCGACATCGTCGTCGAGTCGGTCAACTCCCCGCGCTGACCCCGGGGCCGCGGGGCGCGACGCCGCGCCCCGCGGCCCGGAAGGAGACACGATGAAGCTCGAGCTGCGCGGCATCACCAAGCGCTTCGGGACCTTGGTCGCCAACGACGCGATCGACCTCGTGGTCGAGCCGGGGCAGATCCACTGCCTGCTCGGCGAGAACGGCGCCGGCAAGTCGACCCTCATGAACGTGCTGTACGGCCTGCTGCGCGCCGACGCCGGCCAGATCCTGCTCGACGGGGCGCCGCAGCACTTCGACGGACCGGGGGACGCGATGCGCGCCGGCATCGGCATGGTGCACCAGCACTTCATGCTCGTGCCGGTCCTCACGGTCGCCGAGAACGTCGTCCTCGGCGACGAGGACGTGCGCGGCCCCGGCTGGCTCGACATGCGCACCGCGCGGCGGCGCGTGCGGGAGATCTCGGAGCGGTTCGGCTTCGACCTCGACCCCGACGCGCTCGTCGGCGACCTGCCCGTCGGCGTGCAGCAGCGCGTCGAGATCGTCAAGGCGCTGGCCCGCGACGCCCGGGTCCTGGTGCTCGACGAGCCCACCGCCGTCCTGACCCCGCAGGAGACCGACGAGCTCATGGCGACGATGCGGCGCCTCGCCGACGCCGGCACCGCGCTCGTCTTCATCACCCACAAGCTGCGGGAGGTGCGCGAGGTCGCCGACCGCATCACCGTGATCCGGCACGGCCGCGTCGCCGGCGCCGCCGAGCCCGGCACCACCACGCGCGAGCTCGCGCGGCTCATGGTCGGGCGCGACGTCACGCTCACCGTCGACCGCCCGCCCGCACGTCCGCGCGGCGACGGGCTGCGCGTCGACGGGCTCACGGTCCGCGACGCGAGCGGGCGCGCCCTCGTCGACGACGTGACGCTGCAGGTCCGCGGGGGAGAGGTGCTGGGGATCGCCGGCGTCCAGGGCAACGGGCAGACCGAGCTCGTCGAGGCGATCACCGGTCTGCGGGCACCGTCCGCGGGGACCGTGCGCCTCGGGGACGACGACCTCACGCGCGCCGGGGTCCGCGCCGTGCTCGCGGCCGGCGTCGGGCACGTCCCCGAGGACCGCACGCACGACGGGCTGGTCGGCGAGTTCTCGATCGCCGAGAACCTCGTCCTCGACCGCTCGTTCGGGCCGCCGTTCGTGCGGCGCGGCGAGGTCCGCCGCGCGCACCTGGCCGAGTTCGCCCGGCAGCGCGTCGACGAGTTCGACGTGCGGACCTCGTCGATCCGCACGCAGGTGCGGCGGCTCTCGGGCGGCAACCAGCAGAAGGTCGTCATCGCGCGCGAGCTGGCCCGGCCCTTGCGCCTGCTCGTGGCGGCGCAGCCGACCCGCGGCGTCGACGTCGGCTCCATCGAGTTCATCCACCGGCGCATCGTCGAGACCCGCGACGCGGGCACCCCGGTGGTCGTGGTGTCCACCGAGATCGACGAGGTGCTCGGTCTCGCCGACCGCATCGCGGTGATGTACCGCGGGCGCGTCGTGGGCGTCGTCCCGGCCGGGACGAGCCGGGAGGTGCTCGGTCTGATGATGGCCGGCACCCCGATCGAGGAGACGGACGCGGCATGAGCGACGTGCAGACCCCCGTGCGCGAGCAGGCGCACCAGGAGCCACCGCCGGACCGTGCGGGCGCCGTGCTGCGCGCCGTGACGCAGGGACGCGTGACCACCTCGTTGCTCGCGGTGCTCATGGCGTTCGTGCTCGGCGCGCTGCTGGTGTGCCTCACCGACGACCGCGTCGCGGCCGCCGCACCGTACTTCCTGCGGCGGCCCGGCGACCTGCTCGCGGCGGTCGGCCAGGCCGTGGGCGGCGCGTACCTCGCGCTGTTCCAGGGGGCCGTGTGGGCGCCGCGCGACACGTTCGCCGCGAGCATCCGCCCCCTGACCGACAGCCTGATGTTCGCCACGCCCCTCATCACCGCCGGCCTCGGGGTCGCGCTCGCGTTCCGTGTCGGCATGTTCAACATCGGTGCGCGCGGGCAGATCCTCGTCGCCGCGGCGTGCGCCGGGTGGGCGTCGTCCTCGCTGCACCTGCCGGTGGGCGTGCACGTCGCCGTCGCGCTCGCCGCGGGCCTGGCCGGCGGTGCGCTGTGGGGCGGGATCGCCGGGCTGCTCAAGGCCCGCACCGGTGCGCACGAGGTGATCGTCACGATCATGCTCAACTACGTCGCGTTCTACCTGGTCTCGCTGCTGCTGCGCACGCCGGTGCTGCAGGTCGAGGGGTCGGCCAACCCGCGCTCGCGCCCCGCGGACGCCACCGCGGTGCTGCCGCCGCTGTTCGGGGACGCGCACACCACGCACGCCGGGTTCGTGCTCGCGCTGCTCGCGGTCGCGGGCGTGTGGTGGCTGCTCGACCGCTCCGCGCTCGGGTTCCGGTTCCGCGCCGTGGGCCTCAACCCCCGAGCGGCACGTGTCGCAGGCATCGACGTCGAGCGCGTGTACCTCGTCGTCATGGTCCTGGCGGGTGCGCTCGCCGGCCTGGCCGGCGCCGGGCAGGTGCTCGGCACCGTCACCACCGGGTTCGGCGTGAGCATCGAGGCGGGCATCGGCTTCGAGGCCATCACGGTGGCCCTGCTGGGCCGGTCGCGACCCCTCGGCGTGCTGCTCGCCGGCCTGCTGTTCGGCGCGTTCAAGGCCGGCGGGTTCGCGATGCAGTCCATGCAGGCCATCCCCGTCGACCTCGTCCTCGTCCTGCAGTCGCTCATCGTCCTGTTCATCGCGGCGCCCCCGCTCGTGCGCGCCCTGTTCCGGATCCCCGCCCCGGCGCGGGGCCAGGAGTGAGACCCATGACCCCCACCCAGCTCCTGCGGTCCCTCGCGCCCCGGCGCGACGGGCACGCCGGGACGGCCGCGGCGTCGTGGCGCACGCCGGTCACGATGGCCGTCCTCACGCTCGCCGCCGCGCTCGCGGCGGCGCTCGGGCCGCGCACGGGCACGACGTCGTTCCGGCTGTCCAAGCCGACCGACGTGCTCGCGCTGCCGACGGCGACCGTGCCCGCGCAGGCCGCGACCGTCGCGCTCACGCTCGTCATGGCGGCGCTGTGCACCGCGGCGGCCCTGCGGGTCCGTGCCGGACGCGCGCCGGCCCGTGCCCTGGCGCCCGCGTTCGGGACCGCGTTCGTGCTGGCCCTGCTCACGTGGGCCGCCGCCGGCGCGACCGTCCCGGTCGTCGGGCTGCTCGGCGGTGCGCTCGCGCTGTCCATCCCGCTCGTGTTCGGCGCCATGGGCGGCGTGCTGTCCGAGCGCGTCGGCGTCGTCAACGTCGCGATCGAGGGCCAGCTGCTGGCGGGTGCGTGCGTGTCCGCCGTCGTCGCGACCGTGACCGGGCAGCCGCTCGTGGGACTCGTCGCCGCGGTCGTCGCGGGCGCGCTCGTGGCCACCGTCCTGGCGGTCTTCTCCGTCCGGTACCTGGTCGACCAGGTCATCGTCGGGATCGTCCTCAACGTGCTCGTCACGGGACTCACCGGGTTCTTCTACTCCACGGCCCTGGCACCCGACGCGGCCCGCCTCAACGCGCCCGCGCGGCTCCCGCAGATCGCGCTGCCCGTGCTGGGCGACCTCCCCGTCGTCGGCCCCGTGCTGTTCCGCCAGACCGTGGTCGTGTACGCGATGTACGTCGTCGTCGCGGTCGTGTGGGTCGTGCTGTTCCGCACGCGGCAGGGCCTGCGCATCCGCGCCGTGGGCGAGCACCCCGAGGCGGCGGACACCGTCGGCATCGACGTGCGCGCCACCCGCGTGCGGGTCGTCGCGCTGGCCGGAGCGGTCGCCGGGCTCGGGGGCGCCTACTTCACCCTCGGGTCCGTGGGAGGGTTCGGCAAGGACATGACGGCCGGCGCCGGGTTCATCGCGCTCGCGGCCGTCATCCTGGGCGGCTGGCACCCGCTGCGCGCCGCGGCCGCGGCCCTGCTGTTCGGGTTCGTCAGCAACCTGCAGAACGTGCTGGGGATCGTGGGGTCGCCGCTGCCCAGCGAGCTCATGCTCATGCTGCCGTACCTCGTGACCGTGCTCGCGGTCGCCGGGGTGGTCGGGAAGGTCAGGGCGCCCGCCGCGAGCGGGACCGCGTACGAGGGGGCGTCATGAAGCGCACGCTGCTGGTGGTCGGGTCCGTCAACGTCGACGCCGTCTCGGGGGTCGAGCGGTTCCCGGCGCCGGGGGAGACGGTCCTGGCGTCGTCCTACCGTCAGGGGCTCGGCGGCAAGGGCGCCAACCAGGCCGTCGCCGCGGCGCTCGACGGCGCCCGGGTCGAGCTCGTAGCGCGCACGGGCGACGACGCGGGCGGCGCCGCCGTGCGGACCGAGCTCGCCGGGTGGGGCGTCGACGTGACGGACGTGGCGGCCGTGCCCGGCGTGCCGACCGGGATCGCCCAGATCCTCGTCGACGCCCGGGGCGAGAACATGATCGCCGTCAGCTCGGGCGCCAACGACGCGCTCGACGCGGCGGCGGTCGACGCGCTCGCGGACCGGCTCGGGCCCGGCACGACCGTGCTGTCGCAGGGCGAGGTGCCCGTCGAGGTGCTCGACCGCCTCGCCGAGGTGTGCCGGGACCGGGGCGCGCGGTTCGTCCTCAACCTGGCGCCACCGCGCGACGTCGCACCGCGGACCCTGCGCACGGCGGACCCGCTGGTCGTCAACGAGCACGAGGCGCGCACGCTCGGACTCGACGGCGCCGATCCCGAGGACTGGCGGCTCGCGTGCGCGGCCGCCGCGGGCCGGCTGGCGGAGGCGGTCGTCGTGACGCTCGGCGCGCGCGGCGCGGTGGCGGCGACGTGCACGTCGTCGGCCTACGTCGCCGCGCCCGTCGTCGACGCCGTCGACGCGACCGGGGCGGGCGACGCGTTCGTGGGGGTGCTCGCGTCCCGGCTCGCCGTGGGCGTCGACCTGGGCGGTGCGGTGCAGAGCGCGGTCGCCGCGGCGTCGCAGGCGGTGACCCGGCACGGGACCGTCGAGTCGTACCCGCGCCGCTGAGCCACTCAGGGGCGCGTCGTCGACGCGCGGACGAGCAGCTCGGGGCTGATCCGGCTCTGCCGGGTCGGCGCCGAGCCGTCCGCGATCCGCGCCAGCAGGGTGCGGGTGACCTCCTGCGCCAGTGCGGCGAACGGCTGCACGACCGTCGTGAGCGCCGGTTCGGTGATGCCCGCGATCACTGTGCCGTCGAACCCCGTCACGAGCACGCGCCCCGGCACGTCGACGCCGAGGCGGCGCAGCGTCGTGACCACGCCGACGGCGAGCAGGTCGTCGGCGGCGACGACCGCGTCGGGCAGCGGGCCGCGTGCGACCAGCTCCTCGGCGGCGCGCTGCCCGGCTTCGAGGCTGAAGTCGTCGAGCAGGGGCGCGTGCACTTCGAGGCCCGTGCGGGCGGCGGCCGCCTCGAAGCCCTCGCGGCGCTCGACACCGGCCGACGTCACGTCGTCGGCGCCGACGAGGACGACGCTGCGGGCGCCACGGTCCACGAGGTGGTCGACGACGACGCGCATGCCGAGCGCGTTGTCGACCCCGACGAAGTCGGTGGTCAGGCCCTCGACGCGACGGTCGAGCTGCACCACGGGCGCGTGCCGGCGTGCCGCGCGCAGCGCGGGGGCGGAGCGCTCGACGTCGGCCGGCACCACCACGAGGCCGTCGATCTGGCGTCCGACGAGCGTCCGCAGCCGGCGTGCCTCGTGGTCCACGTCGCCGTGCGAGTCCGCGATCAGCAGCTCGAGCCCGGGCTCGACGAGCGCGCCTTCGACCGCGTCGACGAGCTGCGCGAAGTACGGGTTGCCGATGACGGGGACCGTCATGCCCACGGTGCGCGTCGAGCCCTCCCGCAGCGCGCGCCCGACGCTGTTCACCTGGTAGCCCAGGCGCCGCGCGACGGCGGTGACGTGCGCCGTCGTCGACGCGGAGACGCGGTTGCGGCCGGTCAGCGCGCGCGACGCGGTCGCGATCGACACGCCCGCCGCCTCGGCCACGTCGCGCAGCCGCACCTCGTCCGTCATGGTCCGCTCCCTCGTCGGCGCCATCCTGTCACGCAGGGGGTGTCCGCCCGCGTCACCCGCGCGCGGTCGGCAGGACGACGTGCTGGGGCAGCTGCCACCACAGGACCACGTCGCTGACCTGGACGTCCGCGGGCAGGACCACGACCGGGGAGACGGTCCACGTGGCCGGGCGCTCCGGGGTCGAGTCCGGCGTGAGCACGTCGTCGAGGTCGCCGAGCGACGGGGCCGGGCCGGGTGCGTCGGCCGGCACGCACGGGGAGACCGCCTGGGTGGCCCCCCACGCGTCAGCCACGTAGTCGTACCGCGTGCCGTCGGCGTCCCGGACCGCGAGCGAGCAGCCGCGCAGCACGACGTCGGGGTCGGCACTCAGCGTCATCTCGACCTGGACCGCGCGGGCGCCCGCGGGGACCACGAGGCCATCGGGCAGCGCGCCGGCGTCGACGACGGCGTCGAGCCGGACCTCGACGTCGACCGGGCGGGTGCCGCCGAGCCCGTCGCGCACGTCCTGGTGGAACGTCACGGCCTGGCCCTGGCCGGCCGTGGTCGGGCTGTGCAGGCCCTGCTCCCACCACAGGGAGCGCACGCGGTCGGCCGACGCGGCGGCCATGAGCGCCAGCGCGAGCGGCAGGGCGACCAGCGCCCACCGGTTGCGCCGCCACCACGAGCGCGCGCTCGTGGTGGCGGGGGACGGGACGGTGGTGGTCACGGATGCTCCGGCGGTGCGTCGGACGCGGCGGGGGCGCGCACGGGCGTATCACCGGCCGACCACGCGTCGGCGTCGGCCTGCGTGAGGCCGAGATCCACCTCGGCGACGTCGTCGTGGCGCTGGTCCTCGACGTCGAGGCCGACGCGTAGGCGCGCGCCCGCCACGGCCTCGGGCGGGACCTCGACGTGCAGCGTCGCGTACCGCGGCACGCCGGGCTGCGCCGCGCCGGGCAGGAACGCGGAGCGGCCCCCGGTGAACACCGTGTACGTCCGGCCGTCGCCGCCGAGCAGCTCGGCGAACGCGAGCGCGCGGGGCTGTCCCTTCGCCTCGACCGTCACGGGGACGACCAGCCAGACGCCCGGCGTCGCGAGCAGCGAACCGACCTCGGGTGCCAGGACGGTCGACCCCGTCGGCTCCTCGACGGTCAGCCGCGCGTAGCGCAGGTCGAGCGTGTCGCCCACGGCACCCTCGCGCACGAAGGGCGCGGCGACGCGCTCGTCGACCGGGAACGCCGACGTGACGACGTGACCGACCACGAGCGCGGCGAGGACCGCCGCGCTCGCGCCGAGCGTGCGGCCCGCGGGCGGGCGCACGCGGGCCCGGAGTCGACGGGGGGCCTCGGCGGCGCTCATGCGGCGTCCTCGTCCGTCACGGCCTCGCGTGCCGGCAGGTTGCCGCGCAGCACGGTCGTGGGGTCGCGCCAGCCCGCTGTCGGGTCCAGCGAGCCGGTGCCCCAGACGTGGCGCTGCAGCCGCACGGCGACGGACGAGGGCGGCGGCGTGCGGCCGTCCTGCTCGAAGAGGAAGGCGACCTCGTACGCGAGGCCGGGCTGCACGGGGCTCAGCTCCGAGCCGTCGACGAGCACCGCGACCGCGGACGCGGGCACGCCCAGGTCGCCCGGGGCCCCGACGAGGCCTGGTACGTCGTCGAGCGTGAGGGCCTCGCGCAGCACCGTGCCGAGCACACCGGCGTCCGACGTGTTGCGCACGGTCGTCACGACGCCGAGCCAGCGGTTGCCGGGCTCGCTCAGCGTCTGGCCGGGCAGCTCGGTGGTCCACACGACGCGCTGCACGGTGAGCTCGAACGGCGCGACCTCGACGGGCTCGTCGACCGCGAGCACCTCGAGGCCGTCGTCGGTCTGCTCCTCGAGGCCGCCGAACGCCGCCGTCGCCGCCAGCAGGACGACGGCGCCCACGACGCCGAGGCGCCGCAGCGGCTGGTCGAGCACGCGGCGGGCGACGCGGCTGCCGCTCGACCGTGCGCGGGCGCGCAGGCCGGGCGGGGCGGCGGGACCGGACACGCGCCTGAGTGTAGGGCCGTGGAGCGGGTGGCGGACGTGCCGGCCGACGAGCGGGCGGGTGCCGGTCGCCGCGGGCGTCGTGTGGGTGCGCCGCGTCATGATGGACCCGTGAGCGACCCGACCCCGCAGACCGCCGAGCGCGACGTGCCCGCCGAGGCCCGGCACCGCTGGACCGAGCTGGCCGAGCAGATCCGGGCCGACCAGTTCGCGTACTACGTGCGCGACGCGCCGTCGTCGTCGGACGCTGCCTACGACGAGCGGCTGCGGGCCCTCGAGGCGCTCGAGGCGGAGCACCCGGGGCTGCGGACGCCGGACTCCCCGACGCAGCGCGTCGGGGGCACGTTCTCGACCGAGTTCACGGCGGTCGACCACGTGCAGCGCATGCTGTCGCTCGACAACGCGTTCTCGCGCGAGGACCTGCTCGCGTGGTCGCAGCGCGTGCACCGCGACCTCGAGTCGGACGCGCCGCTCGCGTACCTCACGGAGCTGAAGATCGACGGGCTCGCGATCGCGCTGCTGTACGAGCGTGGCCGGCTCGTGCGGGCGGCCACGCGCGGCGACGGGCGCACGGGCGAGGACGTCACGCTCAACGTCCGCACGATCACCACGATCCCCGACGTGCTCGCAGGCGACCCCGCGACGCACCCCGAGCTCATCGAGATCCGCGGCGAGGTGTTCCTGCCGGTCGAGGCGTTCCGCACGCTCAACGAGGCGCAGGTCGCGGCGGGGCGACCGCCGTTCGCGAACCCGCGCAACGCGGCGGCCGGGTCGTTGCGGCAGAAGGACCCGCGCGTCACCGCGTCGCGCCCGCTGCGCATGTACGCGCACGGCATCGGCGCCCTGACCTGGGGCGAGGGCCGCGGGCAGGGCATCGAGCGGCAGTCGCAGGTGTACGAGCTGCTGGCCGGGTGGGGCGTGCCGACGTCGTCGCACACGCGTGTGCTCGACGGGCTCGACGAGGTGTGGGCGCGCATCGACCACTACGGCGTGCACCGGCACGACGTCGAGCACGAGATCGACGGCATCGTGGTCAAGGTCGACGACATCGCGCTGCAGCGCCGGCTGGGCGCGACGAGCCGCGCGCCGAGGTGGGCGATCGCGTACAAGTACCCGCCCGAGGAGGTGTTCACGCGCCTGCTGGCGATCGAGGTGGGCATCGGCCGCACGGGGCGGGCGACGCCGTTCGGCGTCATGGAGCCCGTGACGGTCGCGGGCAGCACCGTGCGTCAGGCGACGCTGCACAACCAGGACGTCGTCCGGCTCAAGGACGTGCGGCCGGGCGAGACGGTCGTGCTGCGCAAGGCGGGCGACGTCATCCCCGAGATCGTGGGACGTGCGCCGCAGCCCGACGAGGGCGAGCGGCCGCCCGAGTGGCGCATGCCCGCCGACTGCCCCGAGTGCGGCACGCCGCTGCGGCCCATGCGCGAGGGCGACGTCGACCTGCGCTGCCCGAACGCGCAGGGCTGCCCCGCGCAGGTGCGCGGGCGGCTCGAGCACATCGGCTCGCGCGGCGCGTTCGACATCGAGGTGCTCGGCGAGGTCACCGCCGCCGCGCTCACCCAGCCGGAGGTCCCGAGCACGCCGCCCGTGCCGACCGAGGCGTACCTCTTCGACCTCGTGCGCTACGGCGACGACCCGACGCCCGAGCTGGTGGCACAGGTGCGCGACGCGAGCCTCGCGACGCTCGCGCAGGTCGAGGTCGTCGTGCGCGACGCCGAGACCGGGCTGCCCAAGGAGGACGAGGACGGCACCGTCCGGCGCCGCACGCCGTTCCGCCGCACGCTCAAGCACACCAAGGCGCAGCGCGCCGCCGCCGAGGCCGAGGGGCGGGTGCTGCGCGAGTGGGAGCCGTCGGAGGCGGCGCGCACGCTGCTCGACCAGCTCGAGCTGGCCAAGTCCAAGGAGCTGTGGCGCGCGATCGTCGCGCTGAGCATCCGCAACGTCGGGCCGACGGCGGCGCGTGCGCTCGCGCAGGAGTTCGGGTCGATGCGCGCGCTGCGCGAGGTCGTCGACGCCACGCGGTGGCCCGACGAGCCCGAGGCGCCAGCCACGGCGGGCGCCGGCTCGGGGACCGCGGCGGGGGAGCAGGACCCGCTCGACCTGGCCGGTGCCGAGGACGGTCGCGCCGGCGACGCCGCCGGTGTCGACGACGCCGCCGAGGCCACCGCGCCGGACCCGCACGCCGCGCAGCGCGCCGCCGCGGTCGCGCGGCTCTCGGGCGTCGAGGGTGTCGGGCCGACGATCGCGCAGTCCCTGCTCGACTGGTTCGGCGAGCCGTGGCACCGCGAGGTCGTCGACCGGTGGGCCGCGGCCGGCGTCGTCATGGAGGACGTCGCGGACGCCTCGACGCCCCGCACGCTCGAGGGTGTCACGGTCGTCGTCACCGGCAGCCTCGAGCGGTTCAGCCGCGACGGCGCCAAGGAGGCGATCCTCGCGCGCGGCGGCAAGGCGTCGGGCTCCGTCTCGAAGAAGACCGACTTCGTCGTCGTCGGCGAGAACGCCGGCTCGAAGGAGACGAAGGCGCGCGAGCTCGGTCTGCGGATCCTCGACGAGGCGGGGTTCGAGGCGCTCCTGGCCGGCGGCCCGGACGCGGTCGGGTCGCCGACCGCCGCCGACGGTGACGCCGACGCGGGGGAGACCGGTCCGGACGGCGCGGCCGTGTCCGACGACGCGTCGTGAGCGGTGCGGGACCCGTCGTCGTGCGCGCCGCGCGCGACGACGAGCTCGAGGCCGTCGGCGCGCTCACGGCGGCCGCGTACGTGGCCGACGGGCTGGTCGAGGTGGACCACTGGTACGCCGACGAGCTGCGGGACGCGCGGGCCCGGGCGGCGCAGGCGACCCTGCTCGTCGCGGTCGTGGAGCCGACGGGCGACGTGCTCGGCACGGTGACGCTGGCGTGGCCGGGCACGCGTTACGCCGAGGTCGCGCGGCCCGACGAGGTCGAGCTGCGGATGCTCGCCGTCGATCCCGCCCGGCGTGGCGCGGGCGTCGCCGAGCAGCTCGTGCGCGGCGCGCTGCGCACCGCGCTCGCCCGGGGCTTCCGTGACGTCGTGCTGTCGACGCTCGACCCCATGACCGCCGCGCAGCGGCTCTACGCGCGCCTCGGTCTCGTCGCACGACTCGAGCGGGACTGGAGCGACGAGGTCACGATGCGCGTCCACACGTGGCACGCGGCCCCCGCGCCGGGCGTCGACGTCGAGGTCGCGACGTGGCCGCCGCTGCGCACGGCGGACGTCGACGGCTGGCGCGTCGGGCTGTCGCGTGGCGTCACGCGGCGCGCGAGCTCGACGGTCGCGGACCGGGACGTCACGGACCTGCCCGCCGCGGTCGACCGCGTCGAGGCGCTCTACCGCGCCGACGGCGCCCCCGCGACGTTCCGCGTCGGCGACCCCGGCCACCCCGCGGGGCTCGCCGCCGAGCTCGACCGGCGCGGGTACGCCGTCGCGTCGCTCACCGACGTGCTCGTGCGCGACGTCGCCCCGCGACCCGACCGGGCGACCGTGCCCGGCCCGGGCGCGGCCCGTGCCGGCGCCCGGACCGACGACGTCCCCGCTCGGCGCGTGCGCGTCGCGGACGCGCCCGACGACGCGTGGCTCGACGTGTGGCTGCGCGGCAAGGGCGGTGCGCGCGACGTGTCCCGCGCGATCGTCTCCGCGGCCCCCGCGCTCTACCTCACGGCGGCCGACGACGCGGGTCGCGACGTCGCGGTGATCCGGGCCGCGCTCGCGGGCGACTGGGTCGGGCTGTCGTGCCTGCAGGTCGCGGGCACGGCCCGCCGGCAGGGCTGGGGCCGGACGCTCACGACGGCCGCGCTCGACGCCGCCGTCGAGCGCGGAGCACGACGGGCCTTCCTGCAGGTCGAGGCGCACAACGTCGGCGCGCTGCGGCTCTACGAGGCGCTCGGCTTCCGGCTCGCGCACGGGTACGCGTACCGCGAGCTCGCCGCGCGCGGCGCCGCCGACGCGTCCTGAGCGACCGGCCGTCACGACCGGGGTCCGCCCGCCGGGCGGCGCCCCGCCGTCCCCGTCGGCGGAGGGTGTGCCGCCGGAAGGCGCTCGGTGACCCGGCGTCGTGCCCGGCGCACCGCCCGGTGCCGACCGGGCGGGCCGATCGCGCCGCACGCGTCGATACTGGGCGCATGATCTCGACGGACAACGCCGTGGCCCTCGAGGCCGCGGGCCTGCAGTGGCACCCGCGCGCCGGGGACCGCTTCGTGGTGCGTGGCGCCGACATGGGCGGGGAGGTCTTCACGATCTCGGAGATGGTCGTCGAGGCCCACGAGTACCCGACCGGCACCGTGCTCGGTTTCAACGGCACGACCGAGTGGGCGCTGGACTCGGTGCGCCAGGAGGACGCCCTGTGGCTCCCGCGCGAGGACCAGCTGCGCGAGCTGCTGGGCGGCACGTTCCGGAGCCTCGCGCGCTCGACCGACGGCCGCTACCAGGTGCTCGTCGAGATCGGCGGCCAGCCCGAGCGGGTGTTCACGTCCGAGGAGCCCGCCGACGCCTACGCCGAGGCGCTGCTCGCGCTCGTGACGGCCGCGACCTCGCGCGTCGGCTGAGACCCCGCGGTCGTCCGCCCTCGACCTGACGCGCGACGGCCGGGCCGGACACGAGGTCCGACCCGGCCGCCGGTCGAGCGGTGCGACGTCAGTCGTCGGCACCTGCCGCGCGCCGCGCGCGCACCAGCACGCCGCCGCCCGTCAGGAGCGCCGCCGCCAGGACCGACCACAGCGCGATGGCCGAGCCCGTCGTGGCCAGGCGCCCCGAGGACGCGCCGGTGGTGCCGGAGCCCGTGGTGCCGCCCGTGCCGCCCGGCGTCGGGTCGGCACCCGGCGTCGCGGTGGCGCCGGGCGTCGGGGTGGCCCCCGGCGTCGGCTGCGACGTCGGCCCGGGCGTCGGCCCGGGCGTCGGCTCGACCGCCGCCGCGACGACCCGCAGGTCCGCCGTGGCGAGGGTCTCGTCGGCACCGACGGCCGCGATCCGGTAGTCACCGGCGGCGACCGACGCGGGCACGGTGACCGTGGTCTGCGCGACCCCGTCGGCCGCGACCTCGACCGTGCCGAGCGCGACCGGGTCGGCCGCGGCACGGGCCGCACCCGACGTCGCCGCGACGAGCTGCAGCTCGACCGTGGCCCGCGCCGGGAACCCGGTCGCCGTCACCGTGACGTCGCCGCCCGCCGTGACCTCGGCCGCGCCGAGCGTCAGGGCCGGCGTGCCGCGCTCGGCGAGCCGTGCGACACCCCAGCGCGACGTGTTCTGGTAGCCCTGTCCGGTCGGGTCGGCCCACGCCTTGACGCCGGTGCGGGCGTTGCCGGTCGCGTCGTTGACCTGGAAGTCCAGGCCGTGCAGCGTGCCGGGGCCACCCGCGTCGAGCAGGCTGATCTCGGCCTCGACGACGTAGCCCGTGGCGGTCTGCCGGGTGGCCGACGCCACGACGCGGCCCCCACCGCTCGAGACCGCGTTGTCGGCCGCGATGCGGATCTGGACGTCCTCGCCGGCCCGGTACGCGCCGTTCTTGGCGTTGCCCGGGTCGACGAAGATCTCGAGCGAGTCCTTCTCCCACGCGTTGTTCGGCGTCAGGCTGACCTGCGGGTCCGTGACCTCGGCCAGCACGAAGAGTGACGAGCCGTCGCCCGACCACACCGTGCGCACGTCGGCGTAGGCCGCCGCCGCGGTGCCCTGCGTGACCTTGTCGGTGCGGACCACGGGGGCCGCGGCCCACAGGTCGTCGACCTCGGCGTCGACCGCCGGGGGAGCGTCGACCTGGAGCACGTCGACGTGCGACAGCGGCTCGCGCAGCGTGAGCTCGCCGAGGATCCCCGGGGCGTTCCACCCCGCGGTCGTGGCACCGTCCGTCACGGCCACGTCGAACGGCACGGTGCCGCCCTCGGTCGCACCGGTCAGCGGGAGCTGCACGACGGCGGTCCAGCCGCCGTCGCGCTCGGAGACCACGACGGGCAGGTCGCCCTCGCCCGCGCGGGTGATGCCGTACCGCTGCGCGCCGACGCGGAACGTGACCCCGTCGGTGGCGTCGACCGTCGCGTCGTCGACGTCCACGTACGCCGTCAGGGCGTCGGGTGCCCAGCGCAGCGTGAAGCGGGCGTGGTCGCCCACGGCGGACGGGGCCACGAGCGACCACTGCGGGTCGGTCGTGACGCGCGGGGCGTCGAGGTCGACGTCGCCGCCGAACACCGTCATCGCCTTCGGCTCGGCCGGCACGTCGCCGCCCAGGGCGCCGACGAGCGACCACTTCGGGTTGAGGTAGTCGTCGAACATCAGCGGTGCGCCGTCGTAGTACAGCCACGACCCGGCGTCGTTGAGGCCCCACACCGTCACCGAGAACAGGCGGTCGGGGTGGGTGCGGTCGTACGCGTTGAAGATGTCGAACGCGGTCTTGTAGTACTGGCCCTGCCGGATGGCCAGGCGCTCCGTCTGCGGGTACCCGGTGGTCACGTCGAACTCGGTGACCGCGAGCTGCAGCCCGGTGGCGGTGAACTTCTCGAGACCCGTGCGCAGGTTCGCGGTGGGGGTGTTGAGGTTGACGTGGTACTGGTGCCCGACGCCGTCGATCGGCACGTCGCGCGCGATGAGCCGCTGCACGAGGTCGTAGTAGCGGTTGAGCTTGGACCCGGCGGCGTCCCCGCCCTCGGTGCCGTAGTCGTTGATGAAGAGCTTGACGGGGCGGTCGCTGCCGGGCTGGGCGTAGACGTCGTTGAACGCCTCGTCTGCGTCACGGAACGCCTGGTCGACGAACTCCTCGCCGAGCGTGTTGAACCACGTGCTGGTGCGCATGCCGTTCGACGCGGTCGCCGCGTTGTCGGCGATGACCTCGTTGACGACGTCGAACGCCGCGAGCGGGTTGCCGGGCGAGCCGAACGCGCCGTAGCGGTCGGACAGGTACTTCGCGACGTCGAAGATGTGCGTGCGCATGCGCTCGCTCGCCCCCGCCGCGTCGAGGGGCGCACCGTTCTCGTCCTGGAAGAACCAGCCGGGGTTCTGCCCGTGCCACACGAGCACGTGCCCGTAGACGCGGCCGTCGTTGCGCTTGGCCCAGTCCATGAGCGCGTCCGCGCCCTCGTTGGACGTCATCTCCGCGCCCGGGGTGCCGGCGAACTTGCCGTCGGCGCCGTACCAGGACTCCGGCTTCATGGCGTTCTCGGGCGTGACCTGGTCGAACTGCGTGCTCAGCACCTGCTCGGCCTCGGTGCCGACGAGGGTCGAGCGGCGCTCGACGGCGACACCCACGGGGTAGCCCAGGGTGTTCTTGAGCGTGCCGGTGGCGGGGACGGGCTCGCCGACCCGCTCGCCCGAGACCATGGCGTCGTCGAGGTAGAACGTGCCCGTGGTGTTGTCGACCGTGACCGTGAGCGGGGTCGCCCCGGCGGTGTGCGTGTAGGTGACGGCGACGCGCTTCCAGACCCCGGGCTCGAGGACGAGGTCCGTGCCCGCGGCGGCGGGCAGCGCGGTGCCGCCGACGGCGACGCGCGCGGTGAGCGGCGTGCCCGCGGTCACGGGGGCCGAGCCCTCGGCGACGTGCACCCACACCGAGATCGTGTAGGTCTGCCCGGCCGTGAGCAGGGTCGCCGGGATCGGCATCTGGGCGCCGTCGCCGACGTGGTCGCGCGCGGCGACCTGGAGGCTGCGCGCGTGGCTGACGCGCGTGCGGACGTCGGTCGTCGAGAACGAGGTGGCCGCCGGGGTGCCCGACGGGCCGGCGACGTCGAGCGCCGACCAGGCGGGTGCCCGGCTGCCGACGCTGCTCTCGAAGTTGTTGAACATCACGGTGTACGGGACGGTGCCGGTGTCGGCGGCGGCCCCGGGTGGCGCCACGAGACCGGTGAGGACGAGGGCCGTGGCGGCCGCCGCACCTCCGATCGCGTGCCGGTGCCGTCGCCGCTGGGCGGGTGCGTGCATGTCGCTCCTTCGCGTGCATGCCGACGAGGCGGCTCTGCCTCGTCGGGGAGTGCCGCACCCCACGCCGCGGGTGGACGCGACGGTGCGTCCGGAAGGCGTGGGGAACGGTATCGACAACGTTATCGAAGCGCGCTGACCAGCGACAATGACTCTTTCGGGGCATACGCGCGACCGGTTTGCGGCGGTCTGCCCCGTCACAGGCGACATGACACGTCTGCGCGTCCGTGCGGGCCACCTGCCCGCGCCGCAGCCCGCCCCCGCGGCCCGGCCACGGCGCGGGGCCTGCGGCCGGCGGTCCCACCACGACTAGACTCCGGGACCATGTCCACCCTCTCCCGCGACGAGGTCGCGCGTGTCGCCGCGCTCGCCCGGATCGACCTGACACCGGCCGAGACCGACCGGCTGGCGGGCGAGCTCGACGTCATCGTCGAGTCCGTCGCGCGCGTCGCCGAGGTCGCCACCCCGGACGTGCCCGCGACGAGCCACCCGCTGCCGCTGTCCAACGTGTTCCGCACCGACGAGCCGGTCGCGCCCCTCGACCGCGACGAGGTCCTCGCGCAGGCGCCCGCCGCGCAGGACGGCAAGTTCCTCGTCCCGCAGATCCTCGGGGAGGAGTGACGTGACCGACCTGACCCGCCTGACCGCCGCCGAGCTGGCCGACCGCCTGACCGCGCGCGAGGTGACGAGCGTCGAGGCGACGCAGGCCCACCTCGACCGGATCGCCGCCGTCGAGCCCGCCGTCCACGCCTACCTGCACGTCGCGGCCGACGAGGCCCTGGCGACCGCCGCCGACGTCGACGCGCGCCGCGTCGCGGGCGACGACCTGCACGCGCTCGCGGGCGTCCCGATCGCCGTCAAGGACGTCGTCGTGACCCGCGGCCTGCCGACCACGGCCGGCTCGCGCATCCTCGAGGGCTGGGTCCCGCCCTACGACGCGACGCTCGTCGAGCGCATCAAGGCCGCCGGCCTGCCGGTCCTCGGCAAGACCAACATGGACGAGTTCGCCATGGGGTCGTCGACCGAGCACTCGGCGTACGGCAACACGCACAACCCGTGGGACCTCGAGCGGATCCCCGGCGGCTCGGGCGGCGGGTCCGCCGCGGCCGTCGCCGCGTACGAGGCGCCGCTCGCGATCGGCACCGACACGGGCGGTTCGATCCGGCAGCCCGCGGCCGTCACGGGCACGGTCGGCGTCAAGCCGACGTACGGCAGCGTGTCGCGGTACGGCCTGATCGCGCTGGCCAGCAGCCTCGACCAGGCGGGGCCGTGCACGCGCACCGTGCTGGACGCGGCGCTGCTGCACGAGCTGATCGGCGGGCACGACCCGCGCGACTCGACGTCGCTGCCCGACCCGGCGACGGGCTACGTCGCGGCGGCGCGCGAGGGCGCGTCGGGCGACCTGCGCGGCGTCAAGGTCGGCGTCGTCCGCGAGCTGCAGGGCGAGGGCTACCAGCCCGGCGTGCTCGCGCGGTTCGAGGAGTCCCTCGACGCGCTGCGCTCGGCGGGCGCCGAGGTCGTCGAGGTCTCCTGCCCGCACTTCACGTACGCGCTCGCCGCGTACTACCTGATCCTGCCCGCCGAGGCGTCGAGCAACCTCGCGAAGTTCGACGGCATGCGGTTCGGCCTGCGCGTCGAGCCGTCCGAGGGCCCGGTGACCGCCGAGCGCGTCATGGCCGCGACCCGCGGCCAGGGCTTCGGCGACGAGGTCAAGCGCCGCATCATCCTCGGCACGTACGCGCTGAGCGCGGGCTACTACGACGCCTACTACGGCTCGGCGCAGAAGGTCCGCACGCTCATCCAGCGCGACTTCGCCGCCGCGTTCGAGCAGGCCGACGTGCTCGTCTCGCCCACCGCGCCGACCACGGCGTTCAAGCTGGGCGAGAAGCTCGACGACCCGCTCGCGATGTACCTCAACGACGTCGCGACGATCCCCGCGAACCTCGCGGGCGTGCCGGGCATGTCGCTGCCGAACGGCCTGTCGGACGACGGGCTGCCGGTCGGGTTCCAGATCCTGGCGCCCGCCCGCGAGGACGCCCGCCTGTACCGCGTGGGCGCCGCGCTCGAGCAGCTGCTCGAGACGAGCTGGGAGGGCCCGCTGCTGGGCCGCGCCCCCGAGCTGGCCGGAGGGGCAGCCTGATGACGACGACGAGCGTCGACCTGGTCGACTACGACGACGCGGTGGCCCGGTTCGACCCGGTCATCGGCATCGAGGTGCACGTCGAGCTCGGCACCCGGACCAAGATGTTCGACGGCGCCGAGCAGTCGTTCGGCGAGGAGCCGAACACGCAGATCACGCCCGTGAGCCTCGGCCTGCCGGGCGCGCTGCCCGCGGTCAACGGCACCGCGGTGGAGTACGCGATCCGCATCGGCCTGGCGCTGAACTGCGAGATCGCGCAGTCCTGCCGGTTCGCGCGAAAGAACTACTTCTACCCGGACGTGCCGAAGAACTTCCAGACGTCGCAGTACGACGAGCCGATCGCGCACGACGGCTACGTCGACGTCGAGCTCGAGGACGGCACGACGTTCCGCGTCGAGATCGAGCGCGCGCACATGGAGGAGGACGCCGGCAAGAACACGCACGTCGGCGGCGCCACCGGACGCATCCACGGCGCCGAGTACTCGCTGGTCGACTACAACCGCGCGGGCGTGCCCCTCGTGGAGATCGTCACGCGGCCCATCACGGGTGCGGGCGAGCGGGCCCCCGAGGTCGCGCGCGCCTACGTGCAGACGCTGCGCGACCTGTTCCGGGCCCTCGGCGTGTCCGAGGCCCGCATGGAGCGCGGCAACGTGCGCGCCGACGTCAACGTGTCGCTGCGCGCGACCCCCGCGTCGCCGCTCGGGACCCGCACCGAGACCAAGAACGTCAACTCGTTCCGGTCCGTCGAGCGCGCGGTCCGCTACGAGATCGGCCGCCAGGCGGCCGTGCTCGACGCGGGCGGTGCCATCGTCCAGGAGACGCGGCACTGGCACGAGGACACCGGCATCACGACGGCCGGGCGCGTGAAGTCCGACGCCGAGGACTACCGCTACTTCCCCGAGCCGGACCTCGTGCCGGTCGTGCCGGACCGTGCGTGGGTCGAGGAGATCCGCGCCGCGCTGCCCGAGCTGCCGCAGGCGCGCCGCCGCCGGCTGCAGGGTGAGTGGGGCTACGCCGACGCCGAGATGCGCGACGTCGTCAACGCGGGCGCGGTCGAGCTCATCGAGGCCACGGTCGTGGCGGGCGCGAGCCCGGCCGCGGCGCGCAAGTGGTGGATGGGCGAGCTCGCCCGTACGGCCAAGCAGCAGGAGGTCGAGCTCGCGGACCTGCCGATCACGCCCGCGCAGATCGGCGCGCTGCAGCAGCTCGTCGACGCCGGCCGCATCAACGACAAGCTCGCGCGCCAGGTGCTCGAGGGTGTGCTGGCCGGTGAGGGCGACCCCGAGCAGGTCGTCGTCGCGCGCGGCCTCGAGGTCGTCTCGGACGACGGCCCGCTGCTCGAGGCGATCGACGCGGCGCTCGCGGCGCAGCCCGACATCGCCGAGAAGATCCGCTCGGGCAACCTCGGGCCGGTCGGTGCGATCATCGGTGCGGTCATGAAGGCGACCCGCGGGCAGGCCGACGCCGGCCGCGTCCGCGAGCTCGTGCTGGAGCGCGTGCAGGCCTGAGCGTCACACCCTCGGCGTGCGTCGGACGCAACACCTCGGTCACACGGGGTCCGTACGATCCGACGCACGCCGCGGGGCACGTGCGCAGCGCCCGGTCGCACCGACCGGGCGGCGACGGAAGGGTTGTCATGCAGAAGCCGACGCTCCAGGGCGAGATGATCGTGCTGCGCCCGGTGCGCGCCGACGACGCCGACGCGATGTGGGACATGCTCGACGACGCCGAGGGCAACCGGCTCACGGGCACGACCCGTGCGTTCACGCGCGCCGAGGTCGACGCGTGGTGCGCGAGCCGCGAGGCCGCGCAGGGGCGGTTCGACTTCGCGGTCACCGTCGACGGCGACGACGAGTTCCGGGGCGAGATCGTGCTCTCGGACGTCGACGAGGACGTGCGCTGCGCGAGCCTGCGGCTGTCGATGCGCCCGGTCTACCGCGGACGCGGCTACGGCACGGAGGCCATCGAGCTCGTGCTGGAGTTCGCGTTCGAGGGGCTCGGACTGCACCGCGTCGAGCTCGAGGCGCTCAGCATCAACACGCGCGCGGTGTCGCTGTACGAGAACATCGGCTTCCGCGTCGAGGGCCGCCGCCGCGACGCGTTCCGCGACGGCGACGGCTTCTGCGACGCCGTGGTGATGTCGATGCTCGAGGACGAGTACCGCGCGGGGCGCATCGGTGGCTGACCGGGTGCTCACGGCGACCGTGCCGGACGACGACCTGCTGGCGCGCCTCGCCGACGTCGCCGCCGCGCACGCGGACGGGCTTCGGCTGGTCCGCTGGGACCTGGCCGGCCCGCTCGACCCCGCGACGGCCGCCGCCGTGGACCTCGTCGTGATCCCGCACTACTTCGTGCGGCCCGGCGGGTTCGACGTGCTGCGCGACCTGCCGCGGCTGCGGTACGTGCAGCTGCCGAGCGCGGGGTACGAGCACGCGCTGCCGCACCTGCCGCCGGGCGTCGTGCTGTGCAACGGCCGCGGCGTGCACGACGCGGGCACGGCCGAGCTGGCCGTGGGCCTCACGCTGGCGGTGCAGCGCGACCTGCCGCGCGCGGTGCGGGCGATGGCGGACGGGCGGTGGGACAACCCGTTCGGGCCGTCGCTCGCGGACCGGCGTGTGGTCGTCGTCGGGCAGGGGTCGGTGGGGCGGGCGATCGTCGCCCGGTTCCGGCCCTTCGAGGTCGACCTCGTGCGCGTCGCCTCGACCGCGCGTGACGACGCCGACGGGCACGTGCACGGCGTGGACGAGCTGCCCGACCTGTTGCCCGACGCGGACGTCGTCGTGCTCGCGATCCCGTTGTCCCGCACGTCGTACCACCTGCTCGACGCCGCGGCTCTCGCGCGGCTGAAGGACGGCGCGGTGGTGGTCAACGTGGCGCGCGGCAAGGTCGTCGACACCGACGCGCTGCTGGCCGAGCTCACGGCAGGCCGGCTGCGCGCCGCGCTCGACGTCACCGACCCCGAGCCGCTGCCGCCCGACCACCCGCTGTGGCACGCGCCGAACCTGCTCGTGACCGCGCACCAGGGCGGCAACACCGACGCGACGTTCCCGCGGGTCGCCGCGCTCGTGCGCCGTCAGCTCGAGGCGCTGCTCGCGGGGGAGCCGGCGGTGAACGAGGTCGCGCGCACCTGAGGCGCGCCGGACGTGCGCCGGGACGCGGCGACCGCCGACGACCTGCGCGGGACCCGGCTCAGCCGGGTCGCCGCGCGTGGTCGCGCAGCGCGACCTCCCGCTCGTGCTTGTGGTCGACCATGCGCTCGGGGTAGCCGTCCGGCGGGCCGCCGGGCAGCGTCCACGGCTCGTGCACGGCCGCGCCCGGCACGTCGCGCAGCTCGGGCACCCAGCGGCGCACGTAGTCGCCCGACGGGTCGAACTTCAGGCCCTGCGTCACCGGGTTGAACACGCGGAAGTACGGTGCCGCGTCGCGCCCGGTACCCGCCACCCACTGCCAGTTGAGCTGGTTCTGCGGCACGTCGCCGTCGACGAGCCACGCCATGAAGTGGTCGGCGCCGCGCTGCCACTCGACGTGCAGGTCCTTGACGAGGAACGACGCGACGACCATGCGCACGCGGTTGTGCACCCAGCCGAGCGCGCGCAGCTGGCGCATGCCGGCGTCGACCAGCGGGTAGCCGGTCCGGCCCTGCGCCCACGCCGCGAAGGCGTCGTCGGCCTCGGGGCCGGTGGCCCACGCGTCGGCGGGCACGACCTCGCGCAGCGAGCGCCGGGTCGCGGTGGGGGAGTGCCACAGCACGTCGGCGTGGAACTCGCGCCACGCGATCTCCGACCGGTACGTCGCGACCGACGTCGCGAGCGCTCCCCGCGCGCCGCGCCCGGCCTCGGCGAGGTCCGCGAGGACCGTGCGCGGGTGGATCTCGCCGTACTTGAGGTGCACCGACATCCACGACGTCACGTCGAGGTCGGGGCGGTCCCGGTCGACGTCGTACCCCGCGAGGTCGTCGCGCACGAACGCGCGCCACCGCTCGCGCGCCGCGCGCTCGCCGGCGCGGGGCAGGCGGACGTCCGTCGCCGGGGCGTCGGGCACGCCGTCCCCGCGCAGGGTCGCCCACGGGACGTCGCGCGGGCGCGGCGCGGGCTCGTGCCAGCCGTGGTCGAGCCAGGCGTTACGGAACGGGGTGAACACCTTGTACGGGCCGCCCTGCCCGGTGCTCAGCCGCCCCGGGGCGACGGCGTACGGGCAGCCGGTGCGCACCAGGCGCACGTCGGCACCGAGCGCGGCCTCGACCGCGTCGTCGCGCCGCCGCCCGTAGGGCTCGGTGGCCGCGCTGACGTGCACCGACGTCGCGCCGGTCTCGCGCGCGACGCGCGGCACGACCTCGTCCGCGCGGCCGTGCCGCACCACGAGCCGGCCCCCGGTCGCGTCGTCGAGCGCACGCAGCGACGCCGCGAGGTACGCGAGCCGCGGCGCACCGGCCGAGCGCCACAGCGCGGGATCGACGACGTACAGCGCGACGACCTCGTCGTCGGCCGCGCGCGCCTCCTCGACGGCCGCGACCAGCGCGGGGTGGTCGGACAGCCGCAGGTCGCGGCGGAACCAGCAGATCGTCGGCACGCCGCACGCTAACCCGCCGCGGCGCACCACGCCCGGCGAGGTGTCGCGCCCTCTGCCGCGCGACGTGCGGGCGACGTGCGGCGGTGGCGCCGGCCGGGTGCGCCCCGTTCAGGCGGCCACGGCGACCGGTGTCCTCGCGCGGTGCCGTGCCGTGAGGCGTGCGACGTCCCGGCGGCCGAGGCGCGCTGCGGTCGCGAGCCACCGCTCGCGCCGCTCGGGGGTCGAGAAGCGCACGGGGGCGAAGGTCGTGCGGCCCACGAGCCGGTGGCCGGTGAACGCCAGCGTCGCCGTGCCGAGCGAGGCGCCCGCGGCGTCCCGGTACGCGAGCAGGTTCCACGGCTTGGGCGAGTCCATGGTCATGAACGTCCGCGCGGTGCGTCCGCGCAGCAGCCGGCGCGGCGCGTGGCCCTTCGTGTACCGGAACGCGACACCGGCGAGCAGCACGCGGTCGAGGAACGCCTTGAGCACGGCCGGGTAGGTGCCCCACCACTGGGGGTGCGTCACGACCAGGTGGTCGGCCCAGCGCACGTGCTCGACGAGCGCCGCGACCTCCGGCTCGAGGTGGTCGGTCGTGCCGTCGTGCGCCGCGAGCGCGCGCCGCGACGGCGGGTCGTGGGGGAACGGAGTGGCGGCGAGGTCGAGGACGCGGACCTGCGCGCCGGCGGCGCGGGCGGCGTCGGCGTAGGACTGGGCGAGGGCGTGGTTGAACGAGTCGGGCAGCGGGTGGCCGACGACGACGAGGACGTGCACGGGTACCTCCGGTGGTGGGGTGGTGGGGAGCGCGCGGGTGCGCAG
>NZ_LNTD01000098.1 GCF_001462455.1 Cellulomonas sp. B6 | reverse complement strand
CACGCTAGCCCACGCCGCCGACGCCGACCCGCCCGTCCACAGGTCCGGGTCGGCGGGGCTCGCCGCGCGGGACCGTCCGCTCAGACCCAGGTGCCCCGCGCGCGCAGCACGTCGCGCAGCAGGTCCGCGCGGTCGGTGACGATCCCGTCGACGCCCAGGTCGAGCAGGCGGTGCATCTCGGCGGGGTCGTTCACGGTCCACACGTGCACGCCGCGGCCCGCGGCGTGCGCGGCGGCGACCGTGCCCGCGTCGACGACCCGCAGCCGGCCCTGCGCGGCCGGCACCTGCAGCGCGTCCACCTCGCGCAGGGCGCGTGCCGCGAGGCGGGGCAGGTGCGCGCGGTGCGCGGCGAGGAAGCGCGCGACCTCGCCCGTCGCCGCCGACGTCGCGACGGGTCGGCTCAGCCGCGCGACCGTCGCGCGCCGTCGCGCCGCCGAGAACGACGCGACGCACACGCGGTCGTGCGCACGCGTGCGCTCGATCGCCGCAACGACCGGGAGCACCGCGCGCTCGCTCTTGACGTCGACGTTGACGCGCAGGTCCGGCCACGTGCCGAGCACGTCGTCGAGCCGCGGCACGGGGTCGACGCCCCCGATGCGCGCGCGCCGCACGACCGACCACGCCAGCTCGGACACCACGCCCTCGGCGTCGGTCGTGCGGTCCAGCGTGTCGTCGTGCAGCGCGACCGCCACGGCGTCGGACGTCGCGTGCGCGTCGGTCTCGACGTACCGGAATCCGAGGTCGACCGCGGCGCCGAACGCGGTGAGCGAGTTCTCGCGCCCGTCGAGCGCGAACCCGCGGTGCGCGAGCGCGACGACGCCCGACGGGTCGTCGAAGTAGGCGTGCCGCACCCGGGCGCGCCCGGGACCGTCCTCGACGTCCCGGTGCGCGTCCACGTGACCATCCTCGCGCGTCGTGGGTCCTGCCCCGGGCCGCGGCACCGGCACTTCACCCGCCCGCCCGCGTCGCCGTCCCGTCACCCGGGCGTCGTCGGGCGTCGTCGGGCGCCGGCGAGTCGAGGCGCTGCGCGTCGGAGCGGCGGGCGCACCCGCCACCCCGACGCGCGATCAGCGAGCTATCAGTGCGCCATCAGCGCGCGAGCAGCGCGACGACGGCCCAGCCGAAGAACGTGCGGGTGCCCGCGGCGTACCGGGCGGGTTCCTCGGCGAGCAGGCGGCGCACCTCGTCGTGCAGGTCGTGGTGCGGGTGGGCGTCGGCCCACCGGCGCATGGTGAGCCACTGGGACGCCTGGTACCGGTCCCAGGACTCCTCGGTCGCGCACACCATCTCGACCACGTCGTACCCGAGGTCCCCGTACCCGGACAGGAGCCCGGGCAGCGTGCGGTACGCGTCGGCGGACGGGACGCCGCACGCGGCGAGCTCGCCGGGCGCCGTCGGCACGGTGCGCCAGTACGGCTCGCCGACCAGCAGCAGCCCGCCGGGCCGCAGGCTGCGCCGCAGCAGCTCGAGCGTGCCGGGCACGCCCCCGCCGATCCACGTCGCGCCCACGCACGCCGCGACGTCCACGGGCGCGTCGGCGACCCAGCCGCTCGCGTCGGCCTCGACGAACCGCACGCGGTCGCCGACCCCGAGCGCGTCGGCACGTGCGCGGGCGTGCGCGAGGAAGTCGGGGTTGAGGTCGACGCCCACGCCCGTGACGCCGTGGTCGCGGGCCCACGTCGCGAGCAGCTCGCCCGAGCCGCACGCGAGGTCGAGCACGGTCGCGCCGGGGCGCAGGTCGAGCGCGGCCCCGAGGGTCGCGAGCTGCTGGGCGGTCAGCGGGTTGTGGATGCGGTGGCGGGACTCACGGATCGAGAAGAGACGGTGGTCGAACACGACGGTGCTCCTGGTTCCGGGGGGAGAGGTGGGCTGCTCGGTGGTGGACGTGGCCGTCCACCCGCGCCGGGACCGTCATCCGTCGTCACGCCTCTCCGCGGGAGCGCCGTCGCGTCGCGCGCGCGGCGGGGCTCCGTGCGAGCCCGGTCGCACGCTAGGACGGGACGCGCACGCGGGCCACGTCTTTGCGGTGCTCCGGCGGCCACGCACCGGCGGGCCGGGACCTCCGACCCCCGGCCGGGCCCGGAGAGCGGCCTAGCGTGCACGCTGCGCCTGCGCGCGGCCGCGCCGCCGCCCGTGCGTGCGTCCACCGCCGTGCCACCCCGGGAGCGACCATGGCAGACCCCCGCGGCTTCCTCACGACGCGGCAGCGCGAGCTGCCCGCCGACCGCCCCGTGGCCGTGCGCCTGCTCGACTGGCGCGAGGTCCACGCGCACCGCGCGGGCCACCCCGACGACGTCGCGCTCGTGCGCCGCCAGGCCGGGCGCTGCATGGACTGCGGCATCCCGTTCTGCCACTCCGGGTGCCCGCTGGGCAACGAGATGCCCGCGTGGAACGACCTCGCGTGGCGCGGGCAGTGGGCCGACGCGTGCGACCGGCTGCACGCGACCAACAACTTCCCCGAGGTCACGGGCCGCATCTGCCCGGCACCGTGCGAGGCCGCGTGCGTGCTGGGGATCAACGGTGAGCCGCTGACGATCCGGAACGTCGAGGTGGCGGTCGCCGAGGAGGCGTTCGACCGCGGGCTGCTGCCGCCGCAGGTGCCCGAGCGGCTCTCGGGCCACACGGTCGCCGTGGTCGGGTCCGGGCCCGCGGGGCTCGCGTGCGCGCAGCAGCTCACGCGTGCCGGCCACACCGTGGTCGTCTACGAGCGCGCCGACCGCGCGGGCGGGCTGCTGCGGTACGGCATCCCCGAGTTCAAGCTCGAGAAGCGTGTCGTCGACCGTCGGCTGGAGCAGATGGCCGCCGAGGGCACGCGGTTCCGCACGGGCGTCGAGATCGGCGTCGACGTGACGGGCGCGCAGCTGGCCGCTCGGTACGACGCGGTCGTGCTGGCCACCGGGTCGACCGTGCCGCGCGACCTGCCCGTGCCCGGGCGCGAGCTGCGCGGGATCGAGCAGGCCATGACCTACCTGCCGCAGGCCAACCGGGTCGCGGTCGGCGACACCGTGCCGCACCAGCTGGTCGCGACGGGGCGCGACGTGGTCGTCGTCGGCGGCGGCGACACGGGCGCCGACTGCCTGGGCACCGCGCTGCGCCAGGGCGCGCGCTCGGTCACCCAGGTCGAGATCCTGGCGACGCCACCGACCGACCGGCCGGACGACCAGCCGTGGCCGACGTACCCGCGCGTGCTGCGGACGTCCAGCGCGCACGAGGAGGGCGGCGAGCGCGTCTGGGCGACCAGCACCGTGCAGTTCCTCGCCGACGGCGCGGGCGCGGTCCGGGCGGTCGAGGTGGAGGACGTCGAGCTCGTCGACGGCCGGTTCGCGCCGGTCGCGGGCACGCGCCGCGAGCTGCCGGCCGACCTCGTGCTGCTCGCGCTGGGCTTCACGGGCGCCGAGCCGGGAGCGCTGCTCGACGAGCTGGGCGTCGCGCGCGGTCCCCGGGGCGCGATCGAGCGCGACGACGACTACGCGACGACGACGCCCGGCGTGTTCGTCGCGGGCGACGCGGGCCGCGGGCAGTCGCTCGTGGTGTGGGCGATCGCCGAGGGCCGGGCCGCCGCCGCGGCCGTCGACCGGTTCCTGTCCGGGAGCACGGCGCTGCCCGCGCCCGTGCGCGCGAGCACGGTCGCGATGGGCGTGCGCGCCGGCG
>NZ_LNTD01000097.1 GCF_001462455.1 Cellulomonas sp. B6 | reverse complement strand
ACGGGCGGCGCACGGGGCACGGGCCGGTGGTCGTTAGGCTCGGGGGTCATGTCGGCGATCACCCTGCTCGGGCCCGCGGAGATCCGCGCGCTCGCGCAGCGCGCGGGCGTGCGGCCCACCAAGACCCTGGGCCAGAACTTCCTGCTCGACGCGGGCACGGTCCGCAAGATCGTGCGCCAGGCCGACGTGCGCGACGGTGAGCGGGTCGTCGAGGTCGGCCCCGGGCTCGGGTCCCTGACCCTCGGGCTCCTCGAGGCGGGCGCCGACGTCGTCGCGGTCGAGATCGACCCCGTGCTCGCGACGCTGCTGCCCGAGACCGTCGCGGCCCACGTGCCCGGGCTGACGATCGGGCCGACGACCGAGGACGAGGTGTCGCGCACGGTCGTGCTGCGCGACGACGCGGGCCGTGCGCGACTGACCGTCGTGACGCAGGACGCGCTGACGGTCACGGCGCTGCCGGGTGACGCGCCGACCGCGCTCGTGGCGAACCTGCCGTACAACGTGTCGGTGCCGGTGCTGCTGACGTTCCTCGAGCGGTTCGGCTCGCTCGAGCGGGGGCTGGTCATGGTGCAGGCCGAGGTCGCCGACCGCCTCGCCGCACCGCCGGGCAGCCGCACGTACGGCGTCCCGTCGGTCAAGGCGGCCTGGTACGCCGCGGCCCGGCGCACCGCGACCGTCGGGCGGGCCGTGTTCTGGCCCGCGCCGAACGTCGACTCGGCGCTCGTGCGGCTCGACCGCCGCGAGCCGCCCACGACGGGCGTCGCACGCACCGACGTGTTCGCGGTCGTGGACGCCGCGTTCGCGCAGCGCCGCAAGATGCTCCGCTCGGCGCTGGCCGTCCTGGCGGGGTCGTCGGCGGCGGCCGAGCAGGCCGTGCGTGCGGCCGGGCTCGACCCGCAGGCGCGTGGCGAGCAGGTCGACGTCGCGGGCTTCGCGCGCATCACCGAGGCGCTGGCCCTCGCGCGGCCCGCGGCGCCCGGACCTGGCACAGTGGCACCGTGACCCTCACCCCCGTCGACGACCTCCCCGAGCGCGCCGTGCGCGTGCGGGCGCCCGGCAAGGTGAACCTGTCGCTGCGCGTCGGGGCGCGCCAGCCCGACGGCTACCACCCGGTCGCGACCGTGTTCCAGGCCGTGTCGGTGTACGAGGAGGTCGTCGCGACGGCGGCCGACGCCTTCACGGTGACCGCGAGCGGCCCGCAGGCCGAGCTCGTGCCGACCGACGGGTCGAACCTCGCGCTGCGCGCCGCGCGTGCGGTCGCCGAGCGCGCGGGCGTCGACGAGGGCGTGCACCTGCACCTGGTCAAGGGCGTGCCGGTCGCGGGCGGCATGGCGGGCGGGTCGGCCGACGCGGCGGCCGCGCTCGTCGCGTGCGACGCGCTGTGGAGCACCGGCCTGTCGCGCGACGACCTGCTCGAGCTCGCGGCCGGCCTGGGGTCGGACGTGCCGTTCTCGCTCGTGGGGCACACCGCGGTCGGCCAGGGGCGCGGCCACCTGCTGACGCCCGCGCTGAGCCGCGGCGAGTTCCACTGGGCGTTCGCGGTGCAGGACCGCGGCCTGTCGACCGGGGCCGTGTACGCGGCGTTCGACGACCTGCACGCGGGTGCGCAGGACCTCGACGACCAGGACGTGCCGCTCATGCAGGCGCTGCTCGCGGGCGACGCCGCCGCGCTGGGCCAGGCGCTGCACAACGACCTCGAGGCCGCGGCGCTCGAGCTCGACCCGGGGCTGGCCGAGCCGCTCGCGATCGCGACGGACGCCGGGGCGCTGGGCGTCGTGGTGTCCGGCTCGGGCCCCACGGTCGCCGCCCTGGCGCGCAGCCGCCAGCACGCGCTGGCGCTCGCCGCGGCGTTCACGGCCTCGGGCGTCGCCGACCGCGTCCTGACGGCGACGGGCCCCGTGGCGGGTGCGCGCGTCGTGGCGGGCGAGTGAGCGGCACCCTCGGTGCGGACCCGGTCGTGACGCGCGAGCCGGGCGGCGCGCTCGCCGTCGTGCCCGCGTCGCGTCCGCCCGCGGTCCTCGCGTCCGCGCCGCCGACCGACCCCGACGTGCCGGGCTGGGTGCGCGGTGCGCCCGACGCCGACGCGGCGCGGTGGGACCTCGTCATGGCGGTCGTGCTGTTCCTCGGCTCGCTGCTCTCGATGGTGCTGTTCCGGGTCGCGGGCGCGTACGAGGACGTCGCGGAGGGGTGGGTCGCGGCGCTGCTGCTGGCCACGACGACGCTGCCGCTCGCCGTGCGGCGCCGCTGGCCGAGCGCCGTGCTGCTGGCCGTCGCGACGTCGTTCATCGTGGGCCAGGCGCTCACGGTGCCCGAGACGCTGCTGTCGAACATCGCGCTGTTCTGCGCGATGTACACGGTCGGGGCGTGGGAGACGCACCGCCGGCGCGCCGTGCTCGTGCGCGCGGTCGTGGTGGTCGCGATGTTCACGTGGCTGATGGTGGCGCTGTTCATCGCCGCGACCGACCCCGAGCTGTCGGAGCAGATGCCCGACCAGGTCGGCGTCTTCTCGCCCTTCGTGTCGTTCACGCTGCTGCAGCTGCTGACCAACGCCCTGTACTTCGCGGGCGCCTGGTGGTTCGGCGAGCACTCGTGGCGCTCGGCGCGCGACCGTGCCCGCACGCAGTGGCGTACGCACCTGCTCGTGCTGGAGCGGCGTCGTGGCGAGGAGCAGGCGGTCGCGCTCGAGCGGCTGCGGCTCGCGCGCGAGCTGCACGACGCGGTGGCCCACCACGTGTCCCTCATGGGCGTGCAGGCCGCGGCCGCGCGCACGGTGCTGACCTCGGACCCCGAGCGGGCCACCGCCGCGCTCGGGCACGTCGAGGACGCCGCGCGCGACGCCGTGCGCGAGCTGCACGGCATCCTCGGCATGCTGCGCGACAGCGGCGCGCCGGAGCCCGTGACGGACGGCGTGGGCGACGGCCTCGGCTCGGGCGAGGCGCTCGCGTCGCTCGACGTCGCGCGCGTGCCGGAGCTCGTCGGACGTGCGCGCGAGGCGGGCCTGGCGGTGACGTTCCAGGAGATCGGCGAGCGTCGGCGGCTGCGGCCGATCGCGTCCCTCAACCTGTACCGGATCGCGCAGGAGGCGCTGACGAACACGCGCAAGCACGCCGGTGAGGGCGTGCGTGCGGACGTGCGGCTGCGCTGGCTCGCGGACGAGGTCGAGCTCGAGGTGTCGGACGACGGCGGCACCGGCCGACGGCTGCGCGCCGTGCCGTCCACCGGCATGGGACTGGTGGGGATGCGCGAGCGGGTGGCGGCCGACGGTGGCACGTTCGAGGCCGTGCGCCGCCGCAGCGGCGGGTTCGTGGTGCGCGTACGGCTGCCGCTGGGCACGCAGGACGGCGTCGCGGTGGCCGCGACGCCGACGACGACGGAGGACGACGCATGACGGGACCCGTGCGGGTCGTGCTGGTGGACGACCAGGCGCTGCTGCGCGCCGGGATCGGGACGATCCTGTCCGCGCACCCCGGGATCGAGGTGGTCGGCGAGGCCGGCACCGGTGCCGAGGCGGTCGACCTGGTGCGGGCCACGCGCCCCGACGTCGTGTGCATGGACGTGCAGATGCCCGACATGGACGGGCTCGAGGCCACGCGTCGGCTGGTCGCCGACCCCGACGTGCTCGCGGCTGTCGTGATCCTGACGACGTTCAACCGCGAGGACTACCTCGTCGAGGCGCTGCGCGCCGGTGCCGTCGGGTACCTGCTGAAGACCTCGCGCCCCGAGCAGCTCACCGACGCGGTGCTGCGGGCCGCCGCGGGCGAGGGGCTGCTGGCGCCCGAGGTGACGCGCGCCGTGATCGCGCGGGCCGTGCAGGACCGCCCGGCCACGCGCCCCGCGCCCGAGCAGGTCGTCCCGCTGACCGAGCGCGAGGGCGAGGTGCTGGTGCTCGTCGCCCGGGGGCTGAACAACGACGAGATCGCCGCCGAGCTCGTCGTGAGCCGCGCCACCGTCAAGACCCACGTGTCGAACCTGCTGGCCAAGCTGGGGCTGCGGGACCGCGTGCAGGCCGTCGTCTACGCGCACGAGCACGGTCTCGCGGGCTGACGCCCGCTCGCCCGCACGTCCCGGCCCGCCCCCTCTCCGTCCCGGGACGGAGACGCAGGATCGGCCGGCCGCCCGAGGTGCCCGGACCCCGGCTGCGCCTAGCGTCGTCGCAGGACGTCCGGGAGGTGCCGGACGCGAGGACGCAGGGAGGCACGATGCTCGAGCTGCACGGGATCAGCCGGTCGTTCGGCGACCGGCTCGTGCTCGACGACGTGAGCTTCACGGTCGGGCGCGGGCGGCTCACGGGGTTCGTGGGCGGCAACGGGGCCGGCAAGACGACGACGATGCGCATCATCCTCGGGGTGCTCGCGCCGCACGGCGGCACGGTGACCGTCGACGGCGTGCCGTTGGACGGCGCCCAGCGCTCCCGCTTCGGCTACATGCCGGAGGAGCGGGGGCTCTACCCCAAGATGCAGCTCGTCGAGCACCTGACGTACCTGGCGCGCCTGCACGGCTTCGACAAGGCGGGGGCGTCGGACCGCGCGCACGCGCTGGTCGAGCGGCTCGGGCTCGCCGAGCGCGCCAAGGACCCGGTCGAGAGCCTGTCGCTGGGCAACCAGCAGCGGGCGCAGGTCGCGGCGGCGCTCGTGCACGACCCGGACGTCCTCGTGCTCGACGAGCCGTTCTCGGGTCTGGACCCGATGGCTGTCGACGTCGTGCAGGGCGTCCTCGCCGAACGGGCCGCGCAGGGTGTGCCGGTGCTGTTCTCCTCACACCAGCTCGACGTCGTCGAGCGGCTGTGCGACGACCTGGTCATCATCGCCGGCGGGCGGGTGCGCGCCGCGGGCGGACGTGAGGAGCTGCGCGCGCAGCACGGCACGGCCCGGCACGAGATCGTCGCGGACGGCGACGTCGCGTGGCTGCGCGACGTGCCCGGTGTCCGGGTCGACGAGCTCGCCGCCGCGACCGCGGTGTTCCAGGCCGACGACGACACCGCGCAGCACGTGCTGCGCACCGCGCTCGCCCGCGGCCCGGTGCACGCGTTCACGCCGCTGCGCCCGTCCCTCGCCGAGATCTTCCGGGACGTCGTCACCGACGCGCCCGAGCCCGACCTGCAGGAGGCGGCCCGATGAGCACCACCACCAGCCCCGCCCGTCCCTCGCTGGCCCGTGCCACGCTGCTCGTCGCCGAGCGCGAGATCACGTCGCAGGTCCGTTCGAAGTCGTTCGTCATCTCCACGGCCGTCCTGCTGGTCGGGATCCTGGCGGCCATCGTGGTGAGCTCGTTCCTCTCGGGCCGGCAGGGCGACGACGTGCCCGTCGCGGTCGTGACGTCGGTCGTGGGCGAGGTCCCGACGACCGAGGGGCTCGCGGTCACCGACGTGGCCGACCGCGCGGCCGCCGAGCGCGCCGTGCGCGACGGCGACGTCGACGCCGCCGTCGTCCCGGCCGACGGCCCGCTCGGGGTCGAGGTGCTCGCGATGCAGTCGGCCCCGGCGGCGCTCATGGAGGCGCTCACGCAGCAGCCGGACGTCGAGCTGCTCGACCCGTCCGCCGCCGAGGGTGCCGTCCGCTACGCGGTGACGTTCGGCTTCGGCCTGGTCTTCATGATGTCGGCGATCGGCTTCGGTTCGACGATCGCGCAGAACACGGTCACCGAGAAGCAGACCCGGATCGTCGAGATCCTGCTGTCCGCGGTCCCCGCGCGTGCGCTGCTCGCCGGCAAGATCCTGGGCAACTCGGCGCTCGCGCTGGGCCAGACGGCCGCGATCGCGGCGGTGTCGGTGCTCGCTCTGGTCGTCACGGGGCAGGACGACGTGCTGACGCTCGTCGGCATGCCCCTCGTGTGGTTCGTCGTGTTCTTCGGGGTGGGGTTCGTGCTGCTCGCGGCGCTGTTCGCGGCGAGCGCGTCGCTCGTGTCGCGGATCGAGGACACGGGTGTCGTGCTGCAGCCGGCGATGTGGCTCGTGATGGCGCCGTACTTCCTCGTGGTGTTCTTCAACGACAACCCGACCGTCATGACCGTGATGTCGTACGTGCCGTTCAGCGCGCCGGTGGGCATGCCCGTCCGCCTGTTCCTCGGCGACGCGGCGTGGTGGGAGCCGCTGGTGTCGCTCGTGCTGCTCGCGGCGTCGTGCGTCGCCGTGATCGGGGTCGCGGCCCGGATCTACGAGCGCTCGGTCCTGCGGATGGGGGCGCGCGTGCGCGTGCGCGAGGTGCTCGCGGGGCGCGACGCGGCCTGACGCGTCCGCGCCGGCGACGGGCGCCGGACCACCGACGAGCGGTGCTCGTGCGGCGGCCCGGCGCCCCGGCCGTGCCACGGCGTCCGCGCCTGCGGTCCGGACGGCCGCCGTCGCCTGGGCCGCGTCGACACCCCGCCCGCGGACCTGGCAGGCTGGAGGACCTCATGCCCCACCTGCTCGGCGCTGACCGCGTCCACCTCACCCTCGGCACCCGCACGCTCCTCGACGGCGTGAGCCTCGGCGTCGACGACGGCCAGCGCATCGGCGTCGTCGGGCCCAACGGCGCCGGCAAGTCCACGCTGCTGCGCGTGCTCGCGGGCAGCCAGACCCCCGACGACGGCCGCGTCACGCGCGCGGGCGGCACGCGGGTCGCGCTGCTCGACCAGCGCGACGACCTGGGCGAGGGCACCGTGCTCGACGTCGTGCACGGCACGGCGGACGCGCACGAGTGGGCCTCGGACGCCCGCGTGCGCGCGGTCCACACGGGTCTGCTCGCCGACGTCGCGCTCGACGCACCCGTCGCGCAGCTCTCGGGCGGGCAGCGCCGCCGCGTCGCGCTCGCGGCGCTGCTCGTGCGCGACGACGAGGTGCTCGTGCTCGACGAGCCCACGAACCACCTCGACGTCGAGGGGGTCGCCTGGCTCGCGGGCTACCTGGTCGAGCGGTACGCGCGCGGCAGCGGCGCGCTCGTCGTCGTGACGCACGACCGGTGGTTCCTCGACGCGGTGTGCACGCGCACGTGGGAGGTCCACGACGGCGTCGTCGACCAGTACGACGGCGGGTACGCGGCGTACGTGCTGGCGCGTGCCGAGCGCGCCCAGCAGGCCGCGACGATCGAGACCAAGCGGCAGAACCTGCTGCGCAAGGAGCTCGCGTGGCTGCGCCGCGGAGCGCCCGCGCGCACGTCGAAGCCGAAGTTCCGGATCGACGCCGCGACCGCGCTCATCGCGGACGAGCCGCCGCCGCGCGACTCGCTCGCGCTCGCGCGCACCGCGACCGCGCGGCTCGGCAAGGACGTGCTCGACCTCGAGGACGTGACGTTCACGCTGCCCGACGGCCGTGTGCTGCTCGACGACGTGACGTGGCGGCTCGGCCCGGGGGACCGGTACGGCGTGGTCGGCGTCAACGGCGCGGGCAAGACGACGCTGCTGCGCCTGCTCACCGGCCGCGCGCAGCCCACGTCGGGGCGCGTGCGGCGCGGCAAGACCGTGCAGGTCGCCGAGCTGCGGCAGGACGTCGAGGACCTCGACGAGGTCGCCGACCTGCGGGTCGTCGAGGCCGTCGAGCGTGAGAAGCGCACGGTCGTGGTCGGCGGCAAGGAGCTCACCGCGAGCCAGCTGGTCGAGCGGCTCGGGTTCACGCGCGAGCGCGCGCGCACGCCCGTGCGGGACCTGTCCGGCGGTGAGCGACGCCGCCTGCAGCTGCTGCGCCTGCTGGTCGCCGAGCCGAACGTGCTGCTGCTCGACGAGCCGACCAACGACCTCGACACCGACACCCTCGCGGCCGTCGAGGACCTGCTCGACGGCTGGCCGGGCACGCTGATCGTGGTGTCGCACGACCGGTACCTGCTCGAGCGCGTGTGCGACCGGCAGGTCGCGCTGCTCGGCGACGGCCAGGTGCGCGACCTGCCGGGCGGGGTCGAGCAGTACCTCGAGCTGCGCGCGGCCGCGCTGGGCGGTGCGCGGTTCTCGCTGCCGGACGACGCGCCCTCGGCCGCCGACGCCGCGCCCGCCGCGGACGGCCCGTCGGCGCCCGTGCCGTCGGCCGCGGAGGTCCGGGCCGCCCGCAAGGAGGTGCAGCGCATCGAGCGGCGTCTCGAGCGGATCGCGACGCTCGAGGCGGGCCTGCACGCACGCATGGCCGAGCAGGCGACCGACCACCAGGCCGTCACGGCGCTCGACGCCGAGCTGCGGACCCTCGCGGCCGAGCGCGACGACCTCGAGGCCGCGTGGCTCGAGGCCGCCGAGACCGCGGGCTGAGCTCCGGTCGGCCGTGTCGGCCGCTCTCCCGCGCCGTCGTCGTCAGCGGCGGGGGAGGTGGCCCGCCGCGAGCGTGTGCGCGGTGGCCGCGAGCACGAGCAGGCCGACCACGGCCAGGAGCGGCGCGGTCCAGCCCGCCGTCGCCTCGTGCGCCGCGCCCAGCAGGCTGGGTGTCGCGGCGGCGACCGCGTACCCGACGGTCTGCACGGCGGCCGACAGGCGCCGGACGTCGCCGGGGGAGTCGGCGACCGCCGCGACGACCGTGAACAGCACGACGAAGTTGGCGCCCTGCGCGAGCCCCCCGAGCACCGCCCACGCGGGCCAGGCACCGGGTGCGAGCAGCAGGCCGACCGGCAGCGTCAGCCAGCACGCCGCGATCGCGAGCACGACGGCGCGGGGCGGCACGCGGCGGGCCAGCGCGGCGGGGGCGAGCACGGAGCCGAGCACGCCGAGCAGCTGGAAGAGCGACGCCGCGGCGCCCGCGCCGGCGCGTCCGAGGTCGGCGGTGTCGTGCAGCACCGACGGCAGCCACGCGGTGACGCCCATGTACGACGACGCCTGCCCGACGAACGTCAGGCACAGCAGCCACGTGACCGGTCGGCGCGCCAGCGGGACGCGGGGCGGTGCCGCCGTCGCCGCTGCGGTCGGCGCCGCGAGCGCGGCGCCCGCGGCGCCGGGTGCGGCGGCGACGGCGGCTGCGCGCGACGCGGTCCGCCGGGTCGCGCGCCACGGGCCGTCGCCCGCCACGCGCAGCCACACGACGAGCGCGAGCAGCGCCAGCAGGCCCCACGCCGTGAGCGCCCAGCGCCAGCCGACGAGCCCCGCGAGGGGCGCCGTGCCGAGCGTCGTGAGCCACGCGCCCGCGTTCATGACCGCCGAGTACAGCCCCATGACGCGCGGCACCCGCGTCGGGAAGTCGCGCGCGACCACCACCGGCACGCCGACGTTCCCCACGGTGATCGCGGCCCCCACGACGACCGTCCCGACGAACGCACCGGGCACGCCGCCGAACGAGCGCAGCAGCGTGCCGCCCAGGATCGCGAGCAGCGCGAGCGCGAGCATCCGGGTGGTGCCCGCGCGCCCGAGCGCGAGCGCGGCGAGCGGCGTGAGCGTCGCGAAGCACAGCACGCCGAGCCCCGTGAGGAGCCCCGCGGCCGACGACGTGAGTCCGAGCGTCGCCGCGACCTGGTCGATGACGGGCGCCGGGGCGACGAGCGGCCCGCGCAGGGTCAGGGCGACCAGCAGCAGCGCCGTGAGGAGCGCACCCGTCGCGCGTGCGCCCCGCGCGCTCACGACGCGTCGAACAGCGTGAGGACGTCGCGCAGCAGCGCCGCGAGCCGTTCGCGGTCCGCCTCCGGCAGGTCCCCGAGGAGCCCGCGCTCGACGTCGAGCAGGTCGGCGAACGCCTCGTCGACGCGCCGTAGCCCCGCGGGCGTGAGCTGCACGAGGACGCCCCGTCGGTCGTCGGGCGACGGCTGCCGCTCGACCAGCCCGTGCTGCACGAGCCGGTCGATCCGGTTGGTCATGGTGCCGCTCGTGACGAGCGTCTGCGTGAGCAGCGCCCCCGGCGACAGGCGGTAGGGCGCACCGGCGCGCCGCAGCGCCGCGAGCACGTCGAACTCCCACGTCTCCAGGCCGTGCCGCGCGAACGCGCCGCGCCGCGCGAGGTCCAGGTGCCGCGCGAGCCTGCTGACGCGCGAGAGCACGGTGAGAGGACGCACGTCGAGGTCCGGCCGCTCGTGCTGCCAGGCGAGCACGATGCGGTCGACCTCGTCGCGCGGGGTCCCGTCGTCGTGCGGCTCGGCCATGGTCGGAAGATTAGTCGTCGTCGAGAGACCCCGGCCGCGAGCCGCGCCGGGGCGCTCCGGTCAGGGGTGACGCGTGAGCGTCGGGCGGCGCTCGAGGCCCTCGAGGCCGTTCCAGGCCAGGTTGACCAGGTGCGCCGCGACCTCGGCCTTCTTGGGGCTGCGCGCGTCGAGCCACCACTGACCCGTGAGCGCGACCATGCCGACGAGCATCTGCGCGTACATCGGCGCCGTGCGCGGGTCCAGGGCCTGCTTCTTGAACTGCGCCGCCAGCAGGTGCTCGACCTGCGACGCGACGTCGCCGATGAGCGACGAGAACGTGCCCGTGGCCTGTGCGACGGGCGAGTCGCGCACGAGGATCCGGAACCCGTCCTCGGACTGCTCGATGTAGCTCAGCAGCGCGAGCGCCGTGCGCTCGACCATGACCTTGGGGTGGCCACCCTCCTCGAGGGCGCTGGTGAGCGCCCCGGTGAGCGCCTGGATCTCGCGGTCGACGACGACCGCGTACACGCCCTCCTTGCCGCCGAAGTGCTCGTACACCACGGGCTTGGACACCTCGGCGCGGGCCGCGATCTCCTCGACGCTGGTGTTGTCGAACCCCTTCTCGGCGAACAGCCGCCGTGAGACGTCCAGCAGCTGTGCACGCCGCTGCGTGCCCGTCATGCGCGCGCGGGTCGTCCGCTTGGGGTCGGAGGCCATCGGTCCAGTCTGCCGTGCGGGACCGCCGGGCGGGGGGACGTCGACAGTCGGTCCGGCGCGACGGGGCGTGCCGGACTGGCAGACTGGGCCGCCGGTCCGCCCTGGTGTAACGGCAGCACGCAGGCCTTTGGAGCCTTGCGGTCCAGGTTCGAATCCTGGGGGCGGAGCCCGGCTCGACCCGCGACCCGCAGCGCGCTGACCTGCGGGTCCACCCGTGGCATGACGTGACGTGGGCCCCCGGGCGGACGTGGCCGAAGGTCCCGCGTGCCTAGCGTCGAGGTCCATGGAGATGTCGTCCCGGGCCGTGCCCGGCCCGCTCAGGACCGTCCCCCGCGCCCACGAGGACCCGCCGGCGGGTGATGCGCCGCGGGAGTCCCGGCCGGCGTCCGCGGGGTTCCGTGCGCGACTCGCGGCGTTCGGGCGTCCGCCGCGCGTCATGGGCGTCGACGTCGCCCGTGGCCTGGCGGTGCTCGGCATGATCGGCGCGCACGTCGTCTCGAGCCGTCCCGAGCTGAGCTGGGGCGACCCGTCCACGTGGCTCGCGCTCGTCGACGGGCGCCCCTCGATCCTGTTCGCGCTGGTCGCGGGCGTCTCCCTCGCGTTCGTGTCGGGCGGCCGGTCGCGACTGACGGGGCAGGCGCTGGAGGACGCGCGGCTGCGTCTGGCGCGGCGCGGGATCGTGGTCCTGCTCATCGGGCTCGCGCTCGAGATGCTCGACACGTGGGTCGACGTGATCCTGCCGGTCTACGGCGTGCTGTTCCTGCTGATGATCCCGTTCCTGGGCTGGTCGCGGCGGCGTCTGCTGGTCGGCGCGGCCGCCGTCGGGCTCCTGGGCCCGACGCTCGTCGCCGTGGTCGAGGCGCTGACGTTCCAGCCCTACGGCGCGGGCGTGGGCCTGCTCGTCACCGGGATGTACCCGGCGACGACCTGGGTGGCGCTCATGCTCGCCGGGATGGCGCTGGGGCGGTGCGACCTCACGTCGCCGCGTCTCGCGGCCGGGCTCGTGGCGGGGGGCGTCGCGCTCGCGGGCCTCGGCTACGGCCTGGGTGCGGTGGTGGACGCCGCGCCGGTCGGCGCGCAGTCGCAGCAGGCCGAGGCGGTCCCGGGCGACGAGGTCGACCTGACGGGCACGGTCTGCGTGCCGCAGGACGGCGGGGCCGTGTACTGCCAGCCGGACGGCGGCGGCGAGGCGGGCGACGGCGCGCAGGCGCCGACCGGCTACCTCGCGACGTTCCGGGAGACCGGCGGCTTCTCCTCGGTGCCCGCGGCCGCGTGGTCGGCGCAGCCGCACAGCGGCGGCACGGCGGAGATCGTCGGGTCGGGCGGGTTCGCGCTCGCGGTGCTGGGCGTCTGCCTGCTGCTCGCACGTCCGCTGCGCTGGCTGCTGCTGCCGGTCGCGACGGTGGGGTCGATGCCGCTCACGGCGTACTCCGTGCACGTCGTGTCGCTCGCGGTGCTGCTGTGGCCGTTCGGCCTGGTCCCCGCCGCGCTGACGGACGACGGCGGCGTCCACCCGGCGGTGTGGCCGGTGTCCGCGGTCGTGCTCCTCGTGGCGTGCACCGCGTGGGCGCTGACGCTCGGGCGCGGTCCGCTCGAGCGGCTCACGGCGCGCGCGGCGCGGCCCGACCCGTCGGTCCGGGCGGGTGCCTGACGGTCGCGACCTTCGTCTCTGCCGCGGTGCCGCACCGGTCCCTAGCGTGGTCGCATGAGCGACCCGCTGCCGTACGGTCCCGTCCTCACCCGCCTCGCCGAGCCGCTGCGTCGCGCGTTCCTCGTGGTGAACCGCCGCGTCGCGGCGCCCGCGCTGCGACGCGGCGGCGGCGTGCTGCTCGCGACGCCGCTGGCAGGGTCGATCCTGCTGCTGACCACGACGGGGCGGGTGAGCGGCGCGCGCCGCGAGGTGCCGCTGTGCTACGCCGTGGTCGACGGCGCCGTGGTGGTCGTGGCCGGGTACGGGCACGCGGCGCAGTGGTACCGCAACGCGGTCGCGCACCCCGAGGTGGAGGTCACGCTGCCCGGTGCGGCGTTCGCGGGACGTGCGGCGGAGGTCGTCGACGACGCCGCACGGGTGCGCGCGATGCGCGTGCTGGCGGCGTCGATGGGCGTGGCCGGCCGCTCGACGCTCGGCGACGTCGCCGACATGCCCGACGACGAGGTGCTGGCGCTCGCGCGCACGCTGCCGATGCTCGCGATCACGCCGACCGCGGTGCTGCCCGGCCCGTACGACCCGGGCGGCGCCGCGACGCGGGTCGTGCTCGCGGCGTGGTTCGCGCTGCCGCTCGTGCCGCTCGTCCTGCGGGCGCTGCGTCGCCGGGCGGCGTGAGCCCGTCGCCCGGCGACGCGTCTCATGCGCGACGCGTGAGCACGGCGAACGTCGGCGACCCCGGGTCGTAGGTGGCGCCCGCGACGTCGCCGTGCACGTCGGGCTCGGCGAAGCCGGCCGCACGCAGCTCGGCGGCGACCTCGTGCGGCGTGAGGCACTGCATCCAGTTCCAGAACACGCGTGACGTGCGTGCGGTGCGGATCGTGTACCGGTCGAGCACGAGGCGCAGCCCGGGGTAGGTGAACGTCTCGTGCGTCTCGTCGTACGGCTCGGCGGACCAGAACCCGCCCATGAGACCGGGCGCCGTGGTGCTGCCCTCGCGCACGGTCGCGAAGCGGGCTGCGCTCGTGACGTCGAGCAGCAGCCGCCCGCCGGGTCGCAGCGCGCCGTGGACGCGTGCGAGGAGGGTGGCGCGCTGGTCAGGGCTCAGCACGCTGTAGTCCTCGAAGACGAGGACCGCCGCGTCGTGGGCGTCGCCCAGGTCGGTCCCGGGGTCGAGGTAGCTGCCGTGCCGGAGCTCGACGGGCAGGCGGTCGCGGCGCGCGACGTCGCGTGCGTGCGCGAGCGAGCGGGACGCGACGTCCACCCCGAGCACCCGCACGCCGCGGCGGGCGACGCGCTCGGCGTACAGCCCCGGCCCGCAGCCGAGGTCGAGCAGCCGGTCGCCGGGGGAGAGTCCCAGCGCGGGGACGAGCCACGCGGCGGACCGGTCGACGAACGCGTGCGGGCGTGACGCGAGCGGGGACAGGGGGTCGAGGTGCGCGGCGAGCATCTGCGCCGAGACGTGGGGGTCGTCCCACAGCGCGGGGGCGGTGTAGGCGCAGAACGGGGTCGGGCGGTCGTGCGTGGTCACGGTTGCTCCTGGGGTCGACGACGGTCGCCGCGGCGGGCGGCGGGGCGAGGGGGGTCGTCAGGAGCGCATGACGGCGAGGCTAGCGCGCGGCGGGAGCCGTCGACCGGGACCGTTCGGCTTGACCACGGGGCTCCTACTGTTCATAGTGTCTATACACAGTAGGAGGTGGTGGCGTGCGGATCGTCGTCTCGAACAACGCGGACGTGCCCCTGTACGAGCAGGTCGCCCAGCAGGTGAAGGCCGCGATCCTGCGCGGCGAGCTCGAGGACGGCGCGGCGCTGCCCTCGGTGCGCGGCCTCGCGCGGGACCTGCGGATCTCGGTCATCACGACCACGCGGGCGTACGCCGAGCTCGCCGCCGAGGGGTTCATCACCAACGTCCCCGGCAAGGGCGCGTTCGTGCTCCCCGTCGACTCCGACCTCGTGCGCGAGCAGCTGCTGCGACGCGTCGAGGACGGCCTCGTCACCGCGATCGACGCCGCGCGGCTCGCACGGCTCGGCCGCGACGACCTCGTCGAGATGCTCGACGCGCTGCTCGCCGGCGACGCCGACGACGCGGCCCCGTCCGCCGGGGCCGAGCGACCCGCCGGTGCCACGCGGACGGCGGCCGCCCGGTGACCGGACCCGCGGCGACAGCCGCACCCACCGGCACCGAGCCGCTCGCGCTCGCGCTGCGCGGCGTCACCGTCGACCTCGGCGGTTTCGCGCTGCGCGACGTCGACCTCGCGCTCCCCACCGGCTACGTCATGGGCCTCGTCGGCCCCAACGGCGCCGGCAAGACGACCCTCATCCGCACGCTGCTGGGCATGTGGACCGCGTCCGCCGGCACGGTCGAGGTCCTGGGGCACGCGCTGCCCGCCCCCGTCGCGCTGCGCCAGGAGATCGGCATCGTGCTCGACCGTCCCGCGCTCGTCGAGGACTGGCGCCTCGACGACGTCGAGAAGGCGCTGGGGCCGTTCTACGACCGCTGGGACCCCGGCCGCTTCGCCGAGCTGCTGCGTGCGTTCCGGCTCGACCGCCGGGCGCGCGTCAAGGAGCTGTCGCGCGGCATGACGATGAAGCTGCAGATCGCGATCGCGCTGTCGCACGACGCGCGTCTGCTGCTGCTCGACGAGCCGACCAGCGGCCTCGACCCCGTCGCGCGCGACGAGCTCGTCGGCATCCTCGGCGACTACCTCGTCGACGACGCGCGCAGCGTGCTGTTCTCGACGCACATCACGGCCGACCTCGAGCGCATCGCCGACCACCTCACGGTTCTCAGCGGTGGTCGTGTCGTGCGCACCGGCACGCGCGACGAGGTGCTCGACGCCTACTGCCTCGTGCGCGGCGACGGTGACGAGCTCCCGGCCGACGGCATCGTGGCGCTGCACGGCGCACGCCGCACGGCGGTGGGGGTCGAGGCGCTCGTCGCCACCGACGACGTGCCGCTGCTGGGCCCCGGCGTGCTGGTCGAGCGGCCGACGCTCGACCAGATCGTCGTGCACCTGGGCGGCACGCCGCCGCCCGTCGACCCCGGGCCGCCCGCGCCGGTGCGTCGCCGCGGCCTGCTGACCTCGCGGGGCCGGTCGTGAGCGCCGCGGCCGCCGCGCTGCGGCTCGACGTCATGACCGTCCGCCCGTACACGCGCCAGCTGGTCATGGTGCTCGGCGCGATGGGCGTGCTGGTGGTCATCGGCCCGCCCGCGGTCGGGCTCATGGCCGGCGCCGTCTTCGCCGCGGTCGTCGCGTCGTACCCGTTCGCGGTCGAGGACAAGAACGACCTGGGCACGCTGCACGCGTCGCTGCCCGTGCGGCGCGGCGCGCTCGTGCTCGCGCGGTACGCGCTGTCGCTGCTGACCTACCTGGTCGCGACCGCCGCGGCCACCGTGCTCGCGCTCGTGTGGTCGACCACGGGCGACGCGGTCGTGACCGGCGGCGAGCTCGGTGTCGTCGCGGCCGTGAGCTTCGTGACGTACGCGGTCCTGGTCGGCTTCCAGCTGCCCGTGTACTACGCGGTCGGCTACACCCGTGGGCGGCTGCTCGGGTACGTGCCGATCATGCTGCTGTCCGCGGGGGCCGGGGCCGTCGGCGCGTCGGGCGCCGTGGACCTCGCCGCGCTCGTGGCGCCGCTCGAGCGCCACCCCGTCGCCACGGCCGCCGTCACGATCGCCGCGGGTGCGCTCGTGCTCGTCGGGTCGGCGCTCGCGGCGTGGCGCCTGGACCGTCGGCACGCCCACCGGGTGTCGGCCGGTGTGCGTCAGGCGGCCTGAGCGGGGTAGCCGCCGGCTGCCGCCCGGCCCGACACCAGCACCGTCACCGTGAACAGCGCGGGCACGACGGCCATGAGCAGCAGGCCCGTGCGCAGCCCGCTGCCCGTGTCGGGCGGCAGGGCCGCGGCGAGCCCGCCCAGCGGGCCGTCGGTCAGGCCCGCGAGCACGCCCGCGCCGAGGGGTCCGAGCATGCCGCCCGCGTCGCCGGCCAGCGCCAGCAGCGCGAACATCGCGGCCCCGCCCAGCGGGAACCGCGCCGACGTCAGCGAGAACGTGCCGGGCCACAGCAGCGCGACCGCGAGCCCGCACAGCGCGCACGCGACCAGGCTCACTGCCGGCACGGGCGCCGTCGCCGCGACCACGTAGCAGACCGTGGCCGCCGCGCCCGACGCGGCGAGCAGCGGACGCAGCGGCAGCGCGTGGCCCCACATCCCGTACGCGAACCGCCCCAGCCCCATGAGCAGCGCGAACAGGCCGGGCCCCAGCAGGTCGCCGACCTCCTTGGGCACGCCCGTGCCCTGCTCGGCGAAGAACGACGACCACTGGGCGATCGTCAGCTCGGCCGCGCCGCCGGTCGTCATGAGGACGAGGGCCGCGAGGAACAGCGGCGTGCCGAGCAGACGGCGCACGGGCGTGCGGTGCTCGTCGGGCACCGTGCCCGGCATCGGCACGCGCAGCAGGACCACGAGGTTCGCGAGCGGCACGAGCGCCCACAGCACCGGCAGGAGCGCCCACAAGTCGGTGCCCAGGGCCGCGAGCAGCGCCGTGGTCCCCACGACGACCGCGAGCTGCCCCCAGCAGTAGAACGAGTGCAGCAGCGCCATGCCCGCCGCCTTCGACCCCGGCGGCGACGGCAGGTGCTCGACGACGGGCGACACCAGCACCTCCAGCAGCCCGCCGCCGACGCCGTACACGACGACGGCGACGCACAGCCCGACGAACGGCGACGGCAGCGCCGCCGGCAGCACCGCGAGCAGCACGAGCCCCGTCACCGCCAGCGCGTGCGCGAGGACCAGCGGCCGGCGGTACCCGATGCGGTCCACGACGCGCATCGCGACGAGGTCCGTGACCAGCTGGACCCCGAAGTTGAGCGCCGCGAGCGCCCCGAGCTGCGCGACGGGCACGTCGAAGGCCGTGTGGAACACCACGAACAGCAGCGGTGCCAGGTTGTTGACGACCGCCTGCACGACGTACGCGGCGTAGGCGGAGCGGCGGGTGGCGGTGAACGTGAGGGACGGCACGCGGGTCCTCGCAGGCGGCGGCGGCACGGGGCGGGCGTCACTCTGCCACGCGCCGCGAACGGTCGGGTCGCGCACCGCGGCGGCGGTAGAGTCGCTCCACGGCAGACCAAGTGCCCGTCCACCGGGCAGACCCGCGAGGAGCACCCCTGGTGACCGTCCCCCGCCCAGCCGCCGTCGTCGTCCTCGCAGCGGGTGAAGGCACCCGCATGCGGTCCGCGACCCCCAAGGTCCTGCACGAGCTGGGCGGTCGCAGCATGGTCGGGCACGCGCTCGCCGCCGCGCGCGCGCTCGAGCCGGGCCGCGTCGCCGTGGTCGTGCGGCACGAGCGCGAGCGGGTCGCGGCGCACGTGCTCGAGGTCGACGCGGACGCGCTGCTCGTCGACCAGGACGACGTGCCGGGCACGGGTCGTGCGGTGCAGGTCGCGATGACCGCGCTGGACGCGGCCGCGCAGGCCGCGACCGCCGACGTCGTCGCCGCGGGGCACGACGTGGGCGGTGCCGCGGCGGGCTCGGTGCTCGACGGCGCGGTCGTCGTCGTCGCGGGCGACGTGCCGCTGCTCGACCCGGGCACGCTGGAGCAGATGCTCGCGGCCCACGCGGCCGACGGCAACGCGGTCACGGTCCTGACCACCGAGGTGCCGGACCCCACGGGCTACGGCCGGATCCTGCGCGAGCCGGGCACGGGCGACGTGCTCGGGATCGTGGAGGAGAAGGACGCGACCGACGAGCAGCGCGCGGTCGCCGAGATCAACACGTCGGTCTACGTCTTCGACGCGACCGTGCTGCGCAGCGCGCTCGCGCGCCTCGGCCGCGACAACGCGCAGGGCGAGGTGTACCTGACCGACGTGCTCGCGATCGCGCGCCGCGACGGCGGGCGCGTGCGCGCGCTGCGCACCGACGACCGGCTGAGCGTCGAGGGCGTCAACGACCGCGTGCAGCTCGCGGTGCTGCGGGCCGAGCTCAACCGTCGCCTGCTCGAGGACTGGATGCGCGCGGGCGTCACGGTCGTCGACCCGGCGACCACGTGGGTCGACGTCGACGTCGACCTCGCGCGGGACGTCACGCTGCTGCCCAACGTGCAGCTGCACGGCGCGACGAGCATCGGCGAGGGCGCGACGATCGGCCCCGACACGACGCTCACCGACGTCGAGGTGCGCGCCGGTGCGACCGTCGTGCGCACGCACGGCTCGCTGTCGGTCGTCGGCGAGGGTGCGACGGTCGGCCCGTTCGCCTACCTGCGGCCGGGCACCGAGCTCGGCGCCGACGGCAAGATCGGCACGTTCGTCGAGACGAAGAACACGCAGATCGGCACGGGGTCGAAGATCCCGCACCTGTCGTACGTGGGCGACGCGACGATCGGCGAGCACTCGAACATCGGCGCCGCGTCGGTCACCGTGAACTACGACGGCGTCAACAAGCACCGCACGGTCATCGGGTCGCACGCCCGCACGGGCTCGGACAACATGTTCGTCGCGCCCGTGGTCGTGGGCGACGGCGCGTACACCGGTGCGGGCACCGTGGTCCGGCGCGACGTGCCCCCGGGGGCGCTCGCGGTGAGCGCGGGCTCGCAGCGCAACATCGAGGGCTGGGTGCAGCGCTCGCGCGCCGGCACGCCCGCCGCCGAGGCCGCCGCGAGGGCGCGTGGCACGCGCGACGTCGCGGGCCTGTCGCCCCAGGCGCGCGCCGAGCGCGAGCGCGCCGCCACCGCGGCGATCCCCGTGACGCCGCCCCCGCACCTGCCCGGTCAGCCGGCGCAGCTGGACGACCCGACCGACGCACCGGCGGGCGGCACGACGAACGAGGGCGGGACGCGATGACCGGCATCATCAGCCACGACGGGGAGAAGCGCCTGGTCCTGGCGACGGGGCGCGCGCACCCCGAGCTCGCGAAGGACGTGGCCGACCACCTCGGCATCGAGCTGCTGCCGACCGACGCGTACGACTTCGCCAACGGCGAGATCTACGTGCGGTTCGGGGAGTCGGTGCGCGGTGCCGACGCGTTCGTGCTGCAGTCGCACTGCTCGCCGATCAACCAGTGGCTCATGGAGCAGCTGCTCATGATCGACGCGATGAAGCGCGCGTCGGCCAAGACGATCACCGTGATCGCGCCGTTCTACCCGTACGCGCGGCAGGACAAGAAGCACCGCGGGCGCGAGCCGATCTCGGCGCGCCTGGTCAGCGACCTGTTCAAGACCGCGGGCGCCGACCGCATCATGAGCGTCGACCTGCACGCCGCGCAGACGCAGGGCTTCTTCGACGGCCCGGTCGACCACCTGTGGGCGCAGCCGATCCTCGTGGAGTACGTGCGCACGCGCGTCGACACCTCGAACGTCACGGTCGTCTCGCCCGACGCGGGCCGCATCCGCGTCGCCGAGCAGTGGGCCGCCAAGCTCGGCGGCGGGCCCCTCGCGTTCGTGCACAAGACGCGCGACATCCGCAGCCCCAACAAGGCCGTCGCCAACCGGGTCGTCGGCGACGTCGAGGGCAAGAGCTGCGTGATCGTCGACGACCTCATCGACACCGCGGGCACCATCGCGGGCGCCGTGCGCGTGGTCCTCGAGGCCGGCGCGAAGGACGTCATCGTCGCCGCGACGCACGGCGTGCTGTCCGACCCGGCGGTCGAGCGGCTGCAGGAGTGCGGTGCGCGCGAGGTCATCATCACCGACACGCTGCCGGTCGCCGACGAGCGCCGCTTCCCGCAGCTCACGGTCCTGTCGATCGCACCGCTGCTGGCCCGCGCGATCCGCGAGGTCTTCGACGACGGCTCGGTCACGTCGCTGTTCGACGGCAACGCCTGAGATGACCGCCGACGCGCACGGTCCCGACGCCCCCGGCGGCGTGACCGTGCGCGGGTCCGGCGCGGCCGACGCCGCCCCGGACGTCGTCGTCGCCGACGTGGCGACCGAGGTGCGCGACGCCGACGTGGCCGTGGCCCTGCGCGACGCGACGGCGGCCCTCGCGGCCGTGCGGCAGGCGCTGCGCACCGCAGGCGTCGAGGACCGCGCGGTGCGCACGGGCGCGACGTCGACCTGGACCGAGCAGACGGGACCGGACGGCACCGACCTGCGGGTCGTGGCCCGCCTCGGCCTGGTGGTCACGCTGCGCGACGCCGCCACGGCCGGTGACGTGGTGGGTGCGGCGCTCGCCGCCGGCGGTCCCGCGGTCCGGCTCGGCGGGCTGCGGCTCGTCGTCTCCGACCCCGCGCACGCGCAGGCGCGGGCCCGGGAGGCCGCCTGGCAGGACGCGTGGGAGAAGGCCACCCACCTCGCGGCGCTCGCCGGGCGGGCGCTCGGCGAGGTCGCGTGGGTGCGCGAGGGCGAGCCGGACCCCGGCGCGGTCCCGCGGTTCGCGCGCGCCGCGAGCGCCGACGCGTTCGCGCTGCCGGTCGACGCGGGGGAGCAGACGGTGCACGCGGCCGTCACGGTGCGCTGGACGTGGGGCGACGCCGCCCCGTAGCGACGACCGCCCGGGGTCACGACCCTCCGGGGTCACGACCGTCCGGGGTCACGACCGTCCGGGGTCACGAGCGTCCGGCGTGACGGGCCGCACGCCGGCGTCGGCCGCCGAGGGTCGAGGTGCCGGCCCGGGTCCGCTAAGATCGTCAGGTTGCCTCGGCGAGGGACGACGGACGGTCGACCCGGAAGCACCATCTCCGGAACGGCCCCCGGCTCCGTGATCGACTGGGTGGTCGCCTCCGTGTGCGTCCAGGTCCCCGTCCTGCGCCCCGCGTCGAGGCCACCGGGCCCCGTGCCCGACCACCCGAGGAGCCCCGCTCCTGCGGGTCCACCGACTGCCAGACCCCGCGCCCGCGGCACTCCGCGGCGCCACCGGAACGCCTGAGGAGCAGCAGTGTCCGAGATCAAGCTCGTCGCCACCGCCCGTACCGAGTTCGGCAAGGGTGCGGCCCGCCGCATCCGCCGCGCGAACCAGATCCCCGCGGTCCTCTACGGGCACGGCACCAAGCCGCTGCACGTGACGCTGCCGGGTCACGAGACGATGCTCTCGCTCAAGAACTCGAACGCGCTGTACTCGATCGAGCTCGACGGCAAGGCGACCCTCGCGATCGTCAAGGACGTCCAGCGCGACGTCGTGCGTCAGGTCATCGAGCACGTCGACCTGCTCATCGTGAAGAAGGGCGAGAAGGTCGCCGTCGACGTGCCCGTCACGATCGTCGGCGAGTCGGCGCCCGGCACGATCCACGTCGTCGAGACGCAGAACCTGTCGCTCGAGGCCGAGGCCACGCACCTGCCGCAGCACGTCGAGGTCTCGATCGAGGGCCTCGAGGGCGGCTCGGCCGTCACGGCCGGCGAGGTCACGCTGCCGAAGGGCACGACCCTCGTCACCGACGCCGAGATCGTCGTCGTCACGGTCACCGTGCCGCAGGCGTCGGCCGCCGACGTCGCCGCCGAGGAGGCCGCCGCCGAGCTCGCCGCCGAGCAGTCGGCCGCGTCCGCCAGCGAGGCCTGAGCACCGCAGCTCCCCGCGACGCCCGGCACCGTGCACGGTGCCGGGCGTCGTCGTACCCCCACCACCGGCACCCCTGGAGGACCCCACCGTGAGCGACGGACCCTGGCTCGTCGTCGGCCTCGGCAACCCCGGCGCGCAGTACGCCGGCAACCGGCACAACGTGGGCCAGATGGTGCTCGACGAGCTGGCGCGCCGGACGGGCGCGACGTTCGGCTCGCGCGGCGGCCTGCTGGGGCGCCGGCCGCAGGCCGTCTCCGCCGAGGCCCGGCTCGGGACGCTGCCCGGGGGTGCGCCCGGCCCGCGCGTGGTGCTGGCCAAGCCCACGACGTACATGAACGTCTCGGGCGGCCCCGTCGCCGCGCTCGCGCGCTACCACGACGTGCCGGTCGAGCGGGTCGTCATGGTGCACGACGAGCTCGACATCCCGTTCGCGGACGTCCGCCTCAAGCGCGGCGGCGGCGAGGGCGGCCACAACGGTCTGCGCGACACGTCCAAGGCGCTCGGCTCCAAGGACTACGTGCGCGTCCGCGTGGGCGTCGGGCGCCCGCCGGGCCGGCAGGACCCGGCCGACTTCGTCCTCAAGGACTTCTCGGGCCCGGAGAAGAAGGACCTGCCCTGGTTGGTCGACCGCGCGGCCGACGCGGTCGAGGCGGTCGTCCTGGAGGGTCTCGAGGCCGCGCAGCTGCGGTTCCACACCAAGGTCTGAGCCGCCGCGAGGGCCGCCCGCGCGGCGCCCTCCGTTCACCCGCCCGCCGTCTCGCCGCCGTCCCCGAGAGGGTGGCAATTCGCCGAGACAGGGTGAAATCGGACAGAAGGAACACAACGCCCTGAAAGGGGCGTATAGCCTCCCGGTTGTCACGACGTACGACTGTCGGCACCGTGGGGGAACAGATGACGCTGACGGCGGACCACAGCACCTCGCGGTCCGGCGAGGGAGGCGAGCGCCGCGGCCGCGCCGCGGAGCCCCGCCGGTCCTGGGCGTCGACGCAGCCGTTCGAGCCGCGCCGCACGCGCGACAACGCGGACCCGTTCGTGCTCGCTCACGGGTGGCGGGTCGTCGGCGCGCGCTACGTGCTCGCCGCGGTCGCCTCCGACGTCGTGGTCGCGTTCGCCGCGTGCCTCACCGTGCTCGGCGGGCCCTACCCGTTCGGCGAGGCGGCCGCCTGGGCGGCGACCGCCGCGGCGGCGTTCGTCGTCCTGGTCGCGGTGCTCGGCGGGTACCGCCGCGAGCACGCCGCCGACGGCCCTGCGGAGTTCCAGTCGGTGCTGCGCGGCGCGGTGGGCCTGGTGCTGGTCCTCATGGTCCTCGGGTACGTCTTCCGGGTCCCGGTGCCCCGCAGCTACGTGCTCGTGGGCGTGCCCGCGACCATGCTGCTGAGCTGGGTCGCGCGGCACGCGCTGCGCCGGCGGCTGCACCGCCGCCGGTCCCACGGCTCGGCGATGATGCGCACGGTCGTCGTCGGCGATGCGCTGTCTGCCGCCCGCGTGGTGCGGGACATCTCGGCGGCGCCGCACCACGGCTACCGCATCGAGGGCGTCTGCGTCCCGTCGCTCGACGGTCCCCGGCAGGTCGCCGGTGCCCCCGTGCTGGGTGCCGTCGCCGACGTCGTCCAGGTCGTCGCGGACCGCGCGGCGGACGTCGTGCTCGTCACCGGCTCGTACCTGGGCGGCGACGCGCTGCGCCGCCTGTCCTGGGCCCTGGCCCGCGCCGGGGCGCAGCTCGTGGTCGTGCCCGACATCGTCGAGGTCGCCGGCCCCCGCATGACCGTGCGTCCCACGGCGGGCCTCAGCCTGCTGCAGGTCGAGGTGGGGGCCACCCGGCCGCGGCTCGTGGTCAAGCAGGTCATGGACGTCGTCCTGGCCAGCGCGGCGCTCCTCGTGCTGTCGCCCGTGCTCGCGCTCGCCGCGCTCGCCGTCGCCCGGACGTCGCCCGGCGGCGCCGTCTACCGGCAGACGCGCGTGGGCCAGGACGGCCGCACCTTCACGATGTACAAGCTGCGCACCATGTACCGGGACGCCGACGAGCGGCGGGCCGCGCTGCTCGCGAGCGGCGTGCGCGACGGCGTGCTGTTCAAGATGGTCGACGACCCGCGGATCACGCCGGTCGGGCGCGTGCTGCGCCGGCTGTCGCTCGACGAGCTTCCGCAGCTGGTCAACATCATCAAGGGCGACATGGCCCTGGTCGGGCCGCGGCCGCCGCTGCTCGAGGAGGTCGAGGAGTACGACGACCCCGTGCAGCGTCGCCTGCACGTCAAGCCGGGCCTCACGGGGCTGTGGCAGGTCAGCGGGCGCTCCGACCTCGGCTGGGACGAGTCGGTCCAGCTGGACCTGCGCTACGTCGACAACTGGTCCGTCGCGATGGACCTGCTGATCCTGTGGAAGACCGCCCGCGCCGTCGTGACGGGCGCCGGGGCGTACTGAGCCGTGGACCCGGCGTGCCCGCGGGGTGCGCCGGACGAGAGAGGAGCGCCCGCGTGCGACACGTCGAGGCCGAGGGACGGCTGTCCGTCGCGATGGTGGGGACCCGCGGCGTGCCCGCGCGCTACGGCGGGTTCGAGACCGCGGTCGAGGAGGTCGGCTCGCGGCTCGCCGACCGCGGGCACGAGGTGCGCGTGTACTGCCGCACCTCCGCCGACACGGGCCGCGGACCGGACTCCCACCTGGGCATGCGGCGCGTCGAGCTGCCGGCGCTGCGGCGACGGTCCCTCGAGACGCTCAGCCACACGGCGCTGTCCGTCGCGCACCTCGCGGCCCGGCGCACCGACGTCGCCTTCGTCTTCAACGCCGCCAACTCACCGCTGCTGCCCGTGCTGCGCGCCGCGCGCGTGCCGGTCGCGACGCACGTCGACGGCCTGGAGTGGCAGCGGTCGAAGTGGGGGCCGGCGGGGCGCCGGTACTACCGCCGCGCCGAGGCGCTCGCGGTGCGCTGGTCGGACGCGCTCATCGCCGACGCGCGCGGGATCGCCGACTACTACCGGAGCGAGTTCGACGCGCCGACCACGCTGCTCAGCTACGGCGCACCCGTGCTGGTCGACCCGCCGTCGCACCGCCTGGCCGAGGTCGACGTCGAGCCCGGCCGCTACCACCTCGTGGTGGCGCGCTTCGAGCCGGAGAACCACGTGCACCTCGCGGTCGAGGGGTACGTGCGCTCGGGTGCGCGGCTGCCGCTCGTCGTGGTCGGGTCGGCGCCGTACGCCGACGCGTACACCGCGCACGTCCACGGCCTCGCGGCGGGCGACCCTCGCGTGCGGTTCCTCGGCGGGGTGTGGGACGCCGAGCTCCTGGACCAGCTCTACGCGCACGCCGCGAGCTACGTGCACGGGCACTCGGTCGGCGGGACCAACCCGTCGCTGCTGCGCGCGATCGGCGCGGGTGCGCCGACCATCGCCTACGACGTGTCGTTCAACCGCGAGGTGCTGGGCGCCGCCGGGCGCTACGTCCGCGACGCGGCGCAGGTCGCGCAGCACCTCGAGGAGGTCGAGGCGGCGCCGGTGCAGGCACGCGCGGCCGGTGAGGCGCTGCAGCGGCGGGCGCGCGAGTACGACTGGGACCTGGTCGCCGACGGGTACGAGGACCTCGCGCGGCGGCTGCGGGCGCGCGACGTCCCCGGGCCCCAGCCGGCGCGGCGGCGGCGCGCACCGGGCGCGGGAGCCACGGGGGAGCGCGACGGTCGGGTGCTCGTCGCGTGACCGGCTACCGGCAGAGCCTGGCGGCGCTCGCGTCCGCCCAGAAGGGTGCCGCGCGCTCGGCGCCCGCCTACTCACGCTTCGTCAACCGGCGGCTGGGGCGGTTCCTCGCCGCGGGCGCGCACACGCTGGGGCTGTCGCCCAACCAGGTCACCGGCCTCAGCGCCCTCGCGACGTTCGTCGGCATCGGGCTGCTCGCGGCGCTCCCGCCGTCGTGGGCGCTGGGCGTGGCGGTCGCCGTCCTGCTCGCTCTCGGGTACGCGCTGGACTCGGCCGACGGCCAGGTCGCACGCCTTACCGGGACGGGGTCGCGGGCCGGGGAGTGGCTCGACCACGTCGTCGACGCGACGAAGATCGCGACGCTGCCGCTGGCGCTGCTCGTCGGGCTCTACCGTGCCGACGCCGCGCCCGTGGTGTGGCTGCTCGTGCCGCTCGTGCACGCCGTGGCGGGTTCGGTCTACTTCTTCGGCATGATCCTCACCGAGCAGATGCGCGCGGCGTCGGGCGTGCGCAGCGTGGCCCGCACCGGGGGACGTGCTCCCTGGCTGCGCTCGGTGCTGGGGCTGCCGACCGACTACGGCGTGCTGTGCCTGTGCTTCGCGCTGCTGGGGGGTGGGGGCGTGTTCCTCGCCGCGTACAGCGCGGTGGTGCTGGCGACCGTCCTCGTGGCGCTCGCGGCGGGGGTGTCGTGGTACCGCGAGCTCGTCCGTGTGGGGCGTCCCGTGCCGGTCGTCGTGGGCGTCTGACGCCCCGTCAGGAGCCCGCAGGTCACGTTTGTGTCACGATGTGATGCAACTCACATCTCGAGTCGCCCTTCCGAGGGAGCCGCTGGGCCGATCGGGTGATGCGGCACGTCAGCGGCACGCGGCGAGCCGATCGTCCCGGTCGCACCGGCGCCCGGGGCGGTTCGTCCTGATCGTCCGTCCAGCTCGGAGCCGACGCCCGAGCCGCGGTTCGCCCTAGGCTCCGGGCAGATCGACGACCGCCCGGCTCGCGCCGACGACGAAGGACCCGAGTGCCATGACCCTCCGCACCCGCCTCACGCGCACCGCGCTCGTGGCGCTGCTCGTGTGCGCGCTCGCCGCGACCATGACGACGTTCCAGGCGCAGACCTCGGCCGCGGCGCCGACCACCTGGCGCCCGGTCGACACCCGGATCCTGGACCACCAGGTCCTCAAGCCGGGCGAGCGCGTCACGGTCACGCTCCCCGTGCCGGCCGCCGCGACGCACGTCAAGCTCGTCGTCGCGGGCCAGCTCTCGTGGCGCCCGAGCGCGATCTCGGTCTGCCCGGGGACGAAGGCGCCACGGTCGTGCACCGACGCCCCCGTGCTGACCACCCCGGTGAAGAAGGTCGCCTACGCCCACACGACGCTCGACGTCCGGGGTGCGGGGCGCCAGGTCACGGTCCACAACTCGAGCGCCAGCACGAGCGTGACGATCCGGGTGGCGAGCTGGGGGACCACGGCGTCCCCCGCGCCGACCGCCTCGCCGACGCCGACCGCGACGCCGCGGCCCACCGCCACGCCGCGTCCGACGGCGTCCGTCACGCCGCGACCGACGGTCGGTGCGACGCCCACCGCGTCCGCGGCGCCCACCGCGTCCGCGTCGCCCACCCCCGTCGTGACGCCGTCCCCGACGACGACCGCGCCG
>NZ_LNTD01000096.1 GCF_001462455.1 Cellulomonas sp. B6 | reverse complement strand
ACCGAACTGGACCCCGACGTGACGACACTGCCCCCGCCGGCCCCCGCGGCCGCGCCACCCACGGCCGCGCGCGGCGCGGCCCGCGCGCTGACCGCCGCGCAGCGCACCATCTGGTTCGACGAGGCCTTCTCCGACGGCGTGCTGCACACGATGGGCGACCACCTCGACGTCACCGGCCCGCTCGACGTGCCGACCCTGCGCCGGACGTTCGCGCAGCTCGTGCGTGAGGCGCAGACGCTGCGCGCCGCGCCCTCCGACGCGGAGGGCGGGCCCGTGCAGACCGTGCGGGACGACCTCACGGTGCCCCTCGAGGTCGTGGACCTGCGGGCGCACGGCGACGGCGCGCACGCGGCCGCGCTCGCGGCGAGCCGGGCCGAGCAGGACCGCCGGTTCGACCTCGCCACGCCGCCGCTCGTGCGGGCGACGCTGTACGTGCTGGGACCCGAACGGCACCTGTGCCACCTCACGATGCACCACCTGCTGTGCGACGGCTGGAGCCGGGTCCCGCTCTACGCGCGGCTCGCGGCGATCTACCGGGGGCTGCTCGCGGGCGAGGACGTCACCGCCGGCGCCCTGCCCCCGCTCGCGGTGCTGCTCGACGCCGAGGAGGCGTACGCCCGGTCCGCGGCGCACGCCGCGGACGCGCGGTTCTGGCAGGCCCGGGCGAGCGCCCTCGGTGACCCGTTGACCCTCTCCCAGGAGCCGGCGTCGGCCGGCCGGGCGCACCTGCGCCGCAGCGCGACGCTGCCTCCCGCGCGCGCCGCCGCGCTGCGGCGCGCCGCCCGCGAGGCCGACGTCACGTGGGCCGGGTTCGCGATCGCGGGCGTCGGCGCGTACCTCGCGGGCGCCGCCGGCAGCGGGAGCGCGACGCTGACCCTGCCCGTGACCGCGCGCGTCGGGCCGCGCACCCGCGCCGTGCCCGGCATGGTGGCGAACTACCTGCCGCTGCGGGTCGACGCGAGCCCCCGCGTGACCCGCGGGCAGCTGCTGCAGCAGGTCGCCCGCGACGTCCTGGCGACCGTCGCGCACCAGCGGTACCGCGCCGAGGACGTGCGCCGCGCGGCGGGCCTGCCGGCCGGCGACCGGAGGGGGTTCGGCCCCTACGTCAACGTGCTGCCGCAGGCCGCCCGGCTCGACATGGGCCCCGCGCGCGCGACGCTGCACAACCTGTCCACCGGCATCGTGGACGACCTCATGGTGACGGTGCTCGACGCCGCGGACGGCGGGCTCGAGCTGCACCTGAACGGCAACCCGGCGCGCTACACGGCCGCCGAGCTGGCGTCGCACGCCGCGGGCGTCGCCGACCACCTCGAGCGGCTCGCGGCCGCGGCCGGCACCACGCCCCTGGGCCGGGTGCCCGCCGTGCCGCACGCCGCCCCGTCCGCGCCGCACGACGACGCGGGGGTCCACCTGGGTCCCCGGCGCGCACCCCGCGCGCCCGACGGCGTCGTGGAGCGGGTGCGCCGCGCGGCGGCCCGTGACGGCGCCGCCGCGGCGGTCGTGGACGAGCGCGGCGTCGTCGACTACACCGCCCTGGTACGGCACGCCGACGGCGTCGCACGGGCCGTGCTGCCCGACGAGGGCGGGTCCGCGCGGGGACGGGTCGGCGCGCTGCTCGCCGCACCCGGCCGCGACGTCGTCGCCGGTGTCCTCGGGCTGCTCGGCGCCGGTGCCGCGTTCGTCCCGCTCGACGTGCGGGCGCCCGCCGCCCGGTGCGCCGCCCTGCTGGCCGACTGCGGCGCCGACGTGCTGCTCGTCGACGCCGCGGGCCGCGCACGCGTCGACGAGGTGCTCGCGCTCCTGCCCGCACCCGCACGCCCGCGGGTCGTCGACCTCGCGGACGCGCAGACCCCGGCGGGGACGCCCCCGCTGCCCGTGCGCGGCGGCCCGGACGACGTCGCCTACGTGCTGTTCACCTCGGGCACGACGGGCCGCCCCAAGGGCGCGATGGTGCACCGCGGGGGGCTGCTCAACCACCTGGACGCGAAGCAGGACCTGCTGGGGCTCGTCCCCGCCGACCGCGTGGTGCAGAACGCGCCCCTGACCTTCGACGTCGCGATCTGGCAGATGCTCGCGCCGCTCGTCGTCGGTGCGAGCGTGCGGTGCGTGCCGCCCGCGACGGCGGCCGACCCCGACGCGCTCGCCGCGGTCGTCGCCGACGACGCCGTCACCGTGCTCGAGGTCGTCCCGTCCCTGCTCAGGGCGACCCTCGACCTGTGGGGGACGCCGGGTCCGCAGCTGGCGTCGCTGCGCTGGCTCATGGTCACGGGCGAGGCGCTGCCCGTCGACCTCGCCCACCGGTGGACGTCACGGCACCCGGCGGTGCCGCTGGTGAACGCCTACGGGCCGACCGAGTGCTCCGACGACGTGGCGCACGCCGTGGTCACGGGCAGCACCCCGCCGGGGCGGCGCACGCCGGTCGGCGTGCCGATCCGCAACACCTCCCTGTGGGTGCTCGGGCCGGGTCTCGCCCCGGTGCACCCCGGGGCGGTCGGCGAGCTCTACGTCGGCGGCGAGGCCGTCGGCGCCGGGTACCTCGGCGACCCCGCCCGGACCGCGCGCACGTTCGTCGCGGACCCGTTCGGCGCACCGGGTGCGCGCCTGTACCGCACCGGCGACCACGTCCGCTGGACGCCGGACGGGCAGCTCGAGTTCGTCGAGCGGCGCGACCACCAGGTGAAGGTCCGCGGCCAGCGGGTCGAGCTGGGCGAGATCGAGGCCGTGCTGCGGAGCCTCGAGGGCGTCGACGACGCCGCGGTGCTGGCACGCGCACGGGCGGGGCTGACGCGGCTCGACGCGTACGTCGTCGGCGCGCGCGCCCGCGCCGACCTGGACGCGCTGCGGCGCGAGGTCACGACGCTCCTGCCGGAGCACATGGTGCCCGCCGGGTGGCTCGCGCTCGACGCGCTGCCGCTCACGCCGCACGGCAAGGTGGACCGCGCGGCGCTCGGTGCGACCCCCGCTCCGCACGGCGAGCCGGCGCCGCACCACGAGCCGGCGCCGCACGGCCGCGGCGCAGCGGCGGCGCCCACGACCGTCGCGGGCGCCGGCGCGGCGGTGGAGGACGTCCGCCGCGTGCTCGCCGAGGTGCTCGCGCAGCCGGACGTCGGCCCCGACGACGACTTCTTCGCGGTCGGGGGCGACTCGATCGCCGCCATCCAGGTCGTCTCCGCGCTGCGACGCCGCGGCAGGGTCACCACGCCGCGCGCCGTCTTCGAGCTGGGCACCGCGCGCGCCATCGCGCACGCGTCCGGCAGCACCACGCGTCCCGGCCCGGCGGCCTCCGCCGCACCGCCGGCGGTGCGCGTCGTCGAGCCGTGGCCCGCCGCGGCCGACCTCGCGGCGTCCACCGGTGACGTCCGCGGCGTCGCCGCCTCGTACGGCCAGGCGACGGTGCTCGCGGTCCCCGCCGCGCTCGACGCCGACTCCCTCACCCGCGTGCTGACGGCCGTGCTGGCCGTGCACCCGCTGCTGGGGCTGCGGGTGCAGCAGACCGCACCGGGCGTGTGGACCCACCGCACCGGGCCCGCCGGGACCGCGGCGGACGTCGCCGCCCGGGTGCGCACCGCCCCGCCCGACGCCGACGTCGCGGCCGAGGTCACGGCGGCGGGGACGCGCCTGTCACCGGCGGACGGCGTGGTCTGGCAGGCGGTCCTGCTGCCGGGCGTGCGGCCGCGCCTGCTCCTCGCGCTGCACCACCTGGTCGTGGACGGGGTCTCGTGGCGCGTGCTGCGCGACGAGCTCTCCCGCGCCTGGGACCAGCACCTGCGGGGCGAGCCGGTCGTCGTCGAGCCCGAGGCCACGGGGTTCGCGGACTTCGTCGCCGCGCAGGGTGCGGCGACGCGCGCGGGTGCGCTCGACGACGAGGTCGTGACGTGGCGCGCGGTCGACGCGGACGCCGACGCGCCGCGGCCCGACGCGCGGCACGTGCACCGCGACGCGTGCCGCGTCGGCACGGCGCTCGGGACCGACGTCACGGCCGCCCTGGTCACCACGTGCCCGGCCCGCTACCGCGCCGACATCAACGACCTCCTGCTGGGCGCGCTCGCCGTCGCGCTCGCCGACGTCGCCCGCGCGCGCGGCGGGCGGCCCCTGGCCACGACGGTCGAGCTCGAGGGGCACGGCCGCGAGGAGCTGCCCGGGCACCCCGGTCTCGACGTCGGCCGCACCGTCGGCTGGTTCACCTCGACGTTCCCGGTCGCCCTGCCGACGAGCGGTCCCGCCACGCCGGGCGCGAGCCGCGCCGACACGCTCACGGCGGCGGTCAAGGCGGTGCACCAGCAGCTCCGCACGCTGCCGCGCCACGGGTCCGGCCACGGCGCGCTGCGGCACCAGCACCCGCAGGGCCACCTCCTGCTCGGGGCGGACGTCCCGGCGCTGGGCTTCAACTACCTGGGCCGGTTCGCCACGGACGCCGCACGCGCCCCCTGGGAGTTCGAGCCGCTCGGACCCGCGGGCGCGGTCGCGACCACCACCGACCCGGGGATGCCGCTGCGGCACGCGCTCGCCGTCACCGCCACGACCGAGGACGGGCCCGACGGGCCGCGCCTCGTCGCGGAGTGGTTGCACGCACCCGACCTCGTCCCCGGCGACGAGGTGCGGGCGGTCGCGACGGCGTGGGAACAGGCGCTCGTCGACCTCGTCGCCACGGCCGACCGCCCGGCGAACCGGGTCCCGGTGCCCGCCGACGTGCCCCTCGTGGACGTCACCGACGCCGACCTGCACGCCTTCGCGGCGCACGAGCCGGGCACCGCCGTGCTCGACGTGCTGCCGCTCTCGCCCCTCCAGCGCGGCATGCTGCTGCACGCGCAGCCCGACGACGCCCGACCCGACCCGTACCTGCTGCAGGTCGCCGCCGACCTCGTCGGGCCGCTCGACGCGGACCGGCTCGGGGCCGCGCTGGACGCGGCCGTCGCCGCGGACCCCGTGCTCGGCGGGCAGGTGCTGTTCACGGCGGCGGGCTCCCCCGTGCTGGTGCTGCGGGAGGGCCGTCACGTGCCGCTGCCCACGACCCCCGGCGACCCGGAGGTCCTCGCCGCGCGCGACCTGCGGGAACGCTTCGACCTCGCCGGCGGCCCCGCGGTGCGGACCCGTCTCGTGCCCCTCGGACCGGACCGGCACCGCCTCGTCCTGACGCTGCACCACGTGCTCGTCGACGGGTGGTCGATGCCGCTGCTGGTCGAGGATCTCCTGGCCCGCCACGCCGGGACGACGCCCGCGCCACGCCCACCCGCGCGGCGGGTCCTCGCCCACCTCGCGCGGCACGACGGGCACGCGGCCACCGCCGTGTGGCGCGCGGCGCTCGACGGCGTCGACGGGCCGACGCTCGTCGCACCGGCGCCGCGCGGGGCCGCACCCGCGGCGGGGACCGTCGAGCGCACGACGGTCGACCTCGACGACGCGGCGACCGCGCGCGTCACGGCCTGGGCGCGGGCGCACGGCGTGACGGTCACGACCGTCGTCCTGGTCGCGTGGGCGTCCGTGCTCGCGACGGTCACCGGGCGGCGCGACGTGCTGCTCGGCACGACCGTGTCGACCCGCCCGGCCGACGTCGCGGGCGTCGAGGACACGATCGGGATGTTCCTGGCGACCCTGCCCGTCCGGGTCCGCCACCGGGCGGACGAGGACGCCGCGGCGCTCGTGCGGCGCGTCCAGGCGGAGCTGGCGGAGCTGCGCGAGCACGCGCACGTCCCGCTGGGGCCGGTGCTCGCCGGCGTCCCGGGCCTGGCCGGATCGGGCGAGGCGTTCGACACGACCGTGGTGGTGGAGAACTTCCCCACCGGCGAGAGCGTCGAGGGGCGCACGTCGGGGGGCCTGCGCGTCGAGCGGGCACGCACGCACGACGCCCGGCACTTCCCGCTCAGCCTGGTGGCCGTGCCCGGCCGCACCCTGGCGCTGCGGGTCGAGCACCAGCCGGACCGGGTCGGACGGCCGGACGCCGCCCGGGTCGTCGCGTCGCTGCACGCGGCGCTCGACGACCTCGTCGCGGACGCGGTGCCCGCCGCGCTGCGGGCGGGGACCGCCGCGGACGCACCGGTGGCGCCGCGGCCCGCGCGGCCCGGGCCCGCACCGGCCCGCGCCGCCGCGCCGCGCGCCGACACGCTCGCCCTGGCGGGCGCCGAGTCGCTCGTGCGCGCCGCGTTCGCCCAGGTGCTCGGGCACGCGGAGGTCGGGCCCGACGACAACTTCTTCCTGCTCGGCGGCGACTCGATCGCCGCCATCCACGTGGTCGCCGCGCTGCGCGCGCACGGCCTGCAGGTCGCGCCGCCCGACCTGTTCACGCACCGCACGCCGGCCGCGCTGGCCGCGGCGCTGCCGGGCGCGGCACCCACCGCGCCGTCACCCCGCAGCGCGGAGCCGCTGCTCGCCACCCCGACCGCCGCCGAGCTCGACGAGCTCGACTCCGAGCTCGGCTTCTGAGGAGATCCGGATGTCCGTCACCGCCGAGCGCAACGAGTACCTGCCGCTGACCCCCCTGCAGGAGGGGCTGCTGTTCGAGGCGTCCCTCCGGGAGGACCGGCCCGACCCGTACGTGCTGCAGCTGGTCGCCGACCTGGCCGACGACGTCGACGAGGCCCGCCTGCGGGCCGCCGTCGACGCGGTGCTGCGGCGGTACCCGAACCTGCGCGCGTGCTTCCGGCGACGGCGCGACGGGACCGCCGTGCAGGTCGTCGTCCCCGCCGTGGCCGTGCCGTGGTGCGCCGTGGACGTCGCGGGCGCGACCGCGGCGCAGGTCGAGCTCGAGGTCGACCGGCGCACGCGGGAGGACCGGGCGGCCCCCTTCGACCTGCGCGAGCCGCCGGCCGTCCGTGCGACGCTCCTGCGGCGGCCCGACGGGACCGGGCGACTGCTGCTCACGCTGCACCACATCGTCGTCGACGGCTGGTCCCTGCCGCTGCTCGTCGACGCGCTCACCGAGGCCTACGCGGGCGCGCCCGACGCCCCCGTCGACCGCACGCACGCGGCGTTCCTCGGCTGGCTCGCGGCGCGCGACCAGGCGGTGTCGGACCGCGCCTGGGCCGACGCGCTGGCCGGGACGTCGGTGCCGACGGTGCTCGCGGGCGGGGGCGACGGGGTCCCCGGGACGCACGTCGAGCACCTCGACGACGCCGCGGCCGCGGCGCTCGGCGGGTGGGCCCGGGACCACGAGCTGACGGTCGGGACGGTGCTGCAGGGGGCCTGGGCCGTGGTGCTGGGCCAGCTCACCGGCCAGGACGACGTCGTGTTCGGCCAGGTCGACTCCGGCCGGGGCGTGCCCGTCGAGGGTCTCGAGGACGCCGTCGGACTGGTCGCGACGACGTTCCCGGTACGGGTCCGGCTCGACCCCCGCACGCGCGCCGTCGACGCGTTCGCGGCCCTGCAGGACGCGCAGGCCCGGCTGCTCGAGCACCGGCACCACGGTCTCGCCCGCATCCTGCGGGTGGCCGGCGGGGGGCCGCTGTTCGACTCGATGCTCGCGGTGCAGAACCACCTGGGTGCGCGCGGGCACGACGCGGGCACACCGGCAGGCCTCGTGCGCTCGGCGCAGGTGCACGCGTCCACGGGGTACGCCGTCACGGTGACGGCGCTGCCGACGCAGGACGGCCTCGACCTGCGGATCGAGCACCACGGGGACGTCCCGGACGACCTCGCCCGCGGCGCCCTCGCGCGGTGGGCGCACGTGCTGCGCCGCCTGCCCGAGCTCGACGACGCCGCACCGCTCGCGGCCGTGCCCGTGACCGCTCCCGCGCAGCTCGCGGCCGTGACGGCCTGGGCCGACGGCGCGCCGGCGTGGCGGGGCGCGCTCCCCACCGAGCTGCTGGTCGAGGCGGCGCACGCGCACGCGGAGGGCCTCGCGCTCGTGGCGGGCGGGACCCGGCTGACCGCCGGCGAGCTGCACGCGCGTGCGTGGGCGCTCGCGCGCGCCCTCGTGGGGCACGGGGTCGGGCCGGGCGAGGTCGTCGCGCTCGCGCTGCCCCGGACGGCCGACGCGCTCGTCACGATGCTCGCGGTGCTCGCCACCGGCGGGGCGTTCACGTACCTCGACACGACGCTGCCGACCGCGCGCCTGGCCGAGCTGCTGGCGGACACGGCGCCCCGCGTCGTCGTCGGCGACGCGGGGCGGCTCGACGTGCTGCGGGCGGCCGGCCCCCTCCGCGCGACCCTCGACGTGGCGGAGCACGACCTCGCGGACCCGGCCGACCCGCGGCGGGCCCCGCTCACGGACGCCGACCGCACGGCGCCGCTGCGCCCCGACGACCCCGCGTACGTGATCTTCACGTCCGGCTCCACGGGCCGTCCCAAGGGCGTCGTGGTGCCGCACGGCGCCCTCGCGAACCTGCTCGTCGACTACGCCGACGGGCTCGGCCTGGGCCCGGCCGACCGGTTGCTGGCCGTGACGACGTTCGCGTTCGACATCGCCCTCTCCGAGGTCCTCGCGCCGCTGCTGCGTGGCGCCGCGGTCGTGCTCGCCGACGAGGCCACGGTGCGCGACGCCGACGCCCTCGCGGCCGCCGTCGCGACGCACGACGTGACGGTGCTCCAGGCGACGCCCGTGCACTGGCGGGAGCTCACGCGCGAGCACGGCGCGGTGCTGCGCGGGCTGCGCGTCGTGAGCGGCGGCGAGGCGCTCACCCCGGCGCTGGCCGAGGTGCTGCTCGCGCACGGCGCCACCGTGCACAACCTCTACGGGCCCACCGAGGCGACCGTGTGGTCGACCGGCACGGTCGTCGGCCTCCCGCTCGCGGGCCCGGTGCTGATCGGGCGCCCGGTGCGGGGCACGTCGCACCACGTGCTGGACGCCGCGCTGCGGCCGGTCGGGCCCGGCGTGGTCGGCGAGCTCTACGTCGGCGGGGTGCAGGTCGCCCTCGGGTACCTCGACCGGCCCGGCCTCACGGCCGGGCGCTTCGTCGCCGCCGACCCGTTCGGCACGCCGGGCGCCCGCCTGTACCGCACGGGCGACCTGGTGCGGTGGACCGCGACGGGCGAGCTCGAGTGCCTGGGACGCTCCGACCACCAGGTGAAGGTCCGGGGCCACCGCATCGAGCCCGGGGAGGTCGAGTCCGCGCTCGCGCGCCACCCCGCGGTCGTGCAGGCCGTCGTCGTCGCCCGCACCCCGCCCGGGGCCGACGAGCCCGTGCTGCTGGCGTACGTGGCGGCGGCCGGTGCCGTCGACGAGCCGGACCTGCTGGCGCACGTGCGCGCGCTCCTCCCCGCGGCCAGCGTGCCCGCGCGCGTGGTCGTGCAGGACGCGCTGCCGCTGACGGCCAGCGGCAAGGTCGACCGCAACCGCCTGGCGGCGCCCGCGCCGGCGGCCGGGGACGACGGCCCGCCCCGGACGCCGATCGAGGTGCTGCTGGCCGAGCTGTTCGCCGAGGTGCTCGGCGTCGACGCGGTCGGCCGGCACGACAGCTTCTTCGCGCTCGGGGGGCACTCCCTGCTGGCGACGCGGCTGGTGGCGCGCGTGCGCGCCATCGCGGGGGTCGAGCTGCCGGTGCGCGCCCTGTTCGACACGCCCACGGTCGCCGGCCTGGCCACGCACCTCGCGGGTGCGCCGACCCCCGCACGCCCTCCGCTGCTGCGGGCCGTGCCGCCGCGCGGCGAGGGTCCGACGTCGCCCGCCCAGGAGCGCATGTGGCTGCTCGCCCAGCAGCCGGGCACGCGGGGCGCGTACCACGTGCCGCTGGTGCTGCGGCTGACCGGCGGGCTCGACCGGCGCGCGCTGTCGGCGGCGCTGGTCGACGTCGTGACGCGCCACGAGGTGCTGCGGACGGTCTACCCCGTGGTCGGGTCGCGGCCCGTGCAGCGGGTCCTGCCGGCCGCGCCGCCCCCGGCCCGGCTGGGCGTGGTGGACCTGCGCGACGACCCGGACGCGCTCGAGGCGTCGGTCCAGCAGGTCGTGGACGCGCCGTTCGACCTGACGGCCGACGTGCCGGTGCGCGCGACGTGCTTCCGGGTCGCGGACGACGAGCACGTGCTCGTGCTGGTCGTGCACCACGTCGCGACCGACGGCTGGTCCGCGGGACCGCTCGCGCGCGACCTGTCGACGGCGTACGCGGCACGCCGGGACGGCCGCGACCCCGCGCTGCCCGCCCCCCGCGTGCAGTACCTCGACTGGACGGCGTGGCAGGACGCCCGTCTCGGGTCGGCGCAGGACCCGACGAGCCTGCGCGCGCGCCAGCTCGCGCACTGGACCGAGACGCTGCGCGGGGCGCCCGCCGTGCTGCCGCTGCCCGCCGCGTCGCCGCGTCCCGCCGGGCGGACCGGTGCGGGCGTCCGGCTGCCCGTGACCGTGCCGCGGGCGCTGCACCGCGCGCTGGTCGACCTCGCGGGCGCGCACGGCGTGACGCCCTTCATGGCGCTGCACGCCGCCCTCGCCGCGACGCTCACGCGCAGCGGCGCCGGGACCGACGTGGTCGTCGGCACGGTGGTCGCGGGGCGCGACGACGAGGCGCTCGAGGACCTCGTCGGGTTCTTCGTCAACACCCTGGCCCTGCGGCTGGGCACGTCCGGCGACCCGACGTTCGCCGACCTGCTGGTGCGCGCGCGCGACGTGCAGGCCGCCGCGCAGCAGCACGCCGACGTCCCCTTCGACGCGGTCGTGGACGCCCTCCGGCCCGTGCGCGTGCCCGGCGCGAACCCGCTCTTCCAGGTGATGCTGGTGCTGCAGGGCGCGCCCGCCCCGCTGCCCGACCTGCCCGGGCTGCACGTCGAGGCCGTCGCGCCGGCGACCACGGCCGCGAAGGTGGACCTCGCGCTCGAGCTCGTCGAGCACCACGACGCCTCCGGTGACGCCGCGGGGCTCACGGGCGGCCTGGAGGTCGCGACCGACGTGCTCGACGTGCCGTCCGCGCAGCGCCTCCTCGACCGGTTCCTGCGCGTCCTGGCCGCCGGCGTCGCGGCCCCGGCGACGCCGCTCGGCGCGCTGCCCGCGACGACCCCGGAGGAGGACCTGCTGCTGGCGACGTGGTCGCGCCACCCGGACGACGACGGCGCGGGCGACCGGGGCGCGGACGCCGACGGCACGGGCACGCTGGCCGAGCGGTTCGCGACGGTCGCCGCACGGCGCGGCTCCCACCCCGCGCTCGTGGTCGGCCCGCCAGGGCACGCGTCCACGACGTCGTTCGACGACCTCGCGACGCGCGTCCACCGTCTCGCGCGCGAGCTCGTGCGGCACGGCGTCGGGCCGGGCGACGTGGTGGCCGTGGCGCTGCCCCGGTCGGCGGACGCCGTGACGGCGCTGCTCGCGGTGCTCGCCGCGGGTGCGGCCTACCTGCCGCTCGACCCGGCGCACCCCCGGAGCCGGCTCACGGCGACCCTGGACGACGCGCGCCCGGCGCTCGTGCTCGTCCACGCACGCGACGCGGACCGCGTCGCCGCGGCGGCGCCCCTGCTGGTGGTCGACGAGCCGGACGTGGTCCGCCGCACGGCGCGGCACGCGTCCGGACCGCTGTCCGACGCGGACCGCGTGCGACCGCACGGTCCCGACGACCCGGCCTACGTCATCTACACGTCGGGCTCGACGGGACGCCCGAAGGGCGTCGTCGTCGGTCAGCGCAGCGCGCGACGGCTGTCGCGCTCGCTCGCCGACCTGTTCGCGGTCGACGAGCGGACGCGCGTGCTGCAGTTCGCGGCGCTGACGTTCGACGCGTCGTTCTGGGAGCTGGCGGCGTCGGTCCTCGCGGGCGCGACGGCGGTGCTCGTCCCGGACGCCGCGCGCACGGGGGCCGCGCTCGTGGCGGCCCTGCACGGGCACCGGGTGGACGTGGCCGTGCTGCCACCCGTGGTGCTGTCGTCGCTGCCGCCGGACGCAGAGCTCCCCGCGGGGATGCAGCTGTGCGTCGCGGGCGAGGCGTGCCCCGTGCCGACCGTGGACCGCTTCTGCGGTCGCACCGTCATGCGCAACCTGTACGGCCCCACGGAGGCGACCGTGCACGTCACCACCAGCGACCCGCTCACGGGCGGGGCGGCGCCCGTGGGCCGGCCCGCGCCGGGTCACGTGGTGCGGGTGCTCGACGACCGGCTCGTGCCGGTGCCCGTCGGCGTCCCGGGCGAGCTGTACGTGGGTGGCGACGGCCTCGCCCTGGGCTACCTGGGGCGCGCGGCGCTCACGGCGGCCCGGTTCGTCGCCGACCCGGCAGGGCCGGCCGGTGCCCGCGTCTACCGCACGGGCGACCTCGTGCGGTGGTCGGCCGACGGCCAGCTGCACTACCTGGGCCGCACCGACCGGCAGCTGAAGGTCGACGGCCACCGGATCGAGCCTGCCGAGATCGAGACGGCGCTGCTCGGGCTGTCGGGCGTGGCGCAGGCCGTCGTGCACGCGCGCACGCTGCCCGGCGGGTCGCGCGAGCTCGTCGCGCACGTCGTGCCCGCCGCGGGGAGCGCGCCGGACGGTGCCGCGCTGCGGCGCGACCTCGCGCGCGTGGTGCCGGCCGGTCTGCTGCCCGCGTCGGTCACGGTGGTGCCGGAGGTCCCGACCACGCCGCACGGCAAGACCGACCACGCGCGCCTGCCGCTGCCCGACGCGCCACCGCCGCTCCCCGCCGGCGCCACCGGTCACGAGGAGCGCGTGCGCGCGGCGTTCTGCCAGGTCCTCGGGCGCGACGTGGGCGTCGACGCGGACTTCCTCGAGGCGGGCGGCAACAGCATCCGCAGCGTCGAGCTCGTCGCCGCGCTCGCCGCCGCGGGCGTCGTGGTCGACGTGGGAGGCGTGCTGACCCTGCGCACGCCCGCCGCGGTCGCCGCCGCGACGGCCCCGGGCACGCCCCTCGCGTCGCGGGCCGTGACCGACCGGCCGCGCGCGCCGGAGCGCACCCGTGCGGAGGCACCCACCCCTCCCGCGCTCGCGGCCGTGCTGCCGCTGCGCGCGGGCACGGACCCGGCCCCGCTGTTCTGCGTGCACGGCGGAGTGGGTCTCGCGCTGCCGTACGCGACGCTCGCGCAGCACCTGGGCGACGCGCGGCCCGTGGTCGGTCTCCAGTCGCCGGCGCTGGACCCGGCGGCGCCCCTGCCCGGGACGGTCCAGGAGGTCGCCGCGACGTACGCCGACCGCGTCGCGGAGCTGCAGCCCACCGGCCCGGTGCACCTCCTGGGCTGGTCGTACGGCGGCCACGTCGCGCACGCGCTCGCCGTCGAGCTGCAGCGGCGGGGCCGCGAGGTCGCCCACCTCGCGGTGCTCGACGCGTACCCCTACGACGTCGCCGTCGACGGCCCGCTGCCGGAGGTCGACGAGCTGCTGCGGCGCTTCCTCGCGCGGCTGGACCCCGCGACCGTCGCCGTCCCGGGCGTGTCCGGCACGTCGGCCGCGACCGTCGCCGCGGGGGTCACGGCGCCGTGGCTCGACGACGACCGGGTCGCACGTCTCGTGACGCTCGTGCGGCACCACGGCGAGACGGTCGTGGCGCACGTCCCCGGGGCGTTCGAGGGCGACCTCGACGTGTACGTCGCGACGCGCGACGACGCCGCCCCGGCCGACCGCGCCGGGCGCTGGGCACCGTACGTCACCGGGCGCGTCCGGGCCGTGCCGGTCGACGCCGACCACGAGGGACTGCTGGACGCCGAGCCGGCGGCGGCGGTCGCGCGCGACCTGGCCCCCCGCCTCGTCCGCACCCCCGCGGACCCGGCACCGGCACACCCGGCACCCGCCGGCCCGAGGCCCGACGCCCCGGCGGCGCCGCGCCGCGTTCCCGGCCCCCGCGGCGGGACGCTCACGGGCGCGCGCGCCGTCGCCGCCGAGATCACCGCGCTCGTGGGACGACGGCTGACGCACGTGCGCGCCGCACCCGGGCGGCTCGTCGGGCTCGTCATGAACCCGCTCGTGATGCTGCTGGCCGTCGGCTACCTGTTCCGCGACGCCATCGTGCTGCCGTCCGGCGTGGACTCCTACGTGGACTTCCTCGTCGCCGGCGTCGCGCTGCAGGTCGGCCTCGCGAGCATCGGGCCCACGGCCCTGTCCGTCAGCACCGACGTGCAGCGCGGGCTCGTGGACCGCTTCCGCTCGTTGCCGATGTCCCGCGCGACGGTGCTCGTGGCCCACAGCATCGCCGACCTGCTCATCGGGGCGGTCGCGGTCGCGGCGGTCCTGGGCACGGGCCTGCTGCTGGGGTGGCGTCCCGGCACGACGCCCGCCGGCCTGCTCGCGGGCGTGGGCGTCGTCCTGGTCTTCGTGTACACCGCCGTCTGGGCCGGCATCGCCCTCGGGCTGGTCATGCGCCAGCCCGAGTCGATCGACTCCGTCGGCGCGCTCGTGCTCGTCGTCTGCTCGTTCCTCTCGAGCGCGGTGCTGTCCGCGAGCGCCTTCCCCGCGTGGGTGCGTCCGGTCGTCGAGTGGAACCCGGTGTCCGCCGTCGCGACCCTCTGCCGCGACCTGTGGGGCGTGCACGTCCCGTCGACGGGCTCGTTCCCCTCCGAGCACCCGGGCGTGGTCGTGCTGGTCACGGTCGTGGTCCTGCTCGGGACGAGCGTCGCCGGCAGCCTCGCGCGGTACGCGTCACGGACGTGACGGCTCGCACCGACAGGGGTGCACGCACCACTGACCCGCGGTGTCGCGCCGCGAAGGATGAGTCCCGCGGGGTGGTCGCACCCCACCGATGCCCCGGCGGCGGAACGGATGTGCTCCGATGACCTCTCACCTCAGGCCCGGTCACGACCCGGCCCCCCGCACGGCCCGTCCCCACGCCTCGCCGACGCAGCGCCTGGCGACGTGGAGCGCGCGGCACCGCACCCGCGCGATCCTGCTCTGGGCGGCGGTGATCCTCGCGGCGTTCTCCGCGGCGGCGGTCCAGGCGCCCCGCCAGGCGACGCAGCTCGAGCTGGGCGTCGGCGAGTCGGGCGAGGCGGCACGGATCGCGGACGCCGCCGGCATGCCCGACCCGGTCGTCGAGAACGTGCTGGTCACGTCGCGCGACGGCCGGCTCCCCACGGACGCCGAGGCCGCCGTGCAGCAGGCGGCGGACGCGCTGGCCGGCCTGCCGGAGGTCGCGGAGGTGCGCGGTCCGGTCCCGTCGCAGGACGGCACGGCCGTGCTGCTGCAGGTGGTGCTCGCCGCGCCGCGCGCCACTGCGGAGCAGGACGTGCCCGCCGTGCAGGCCGTCGTCTCCGACGTGCGGGCCGACCACCCCGACCTCCGCGTCGAGCAGGTGGGGCCCGCGTCGATCGGGGCCGAGTTCCAGGAGTGGCTCGACGCCGACCTCGCGAAGGCGACGACCCTGAGCCTGCCCGTGACGCTCGCGATCCTCCTCGTGGTGTTCGGCGCCGTGGTGATGGCCGGGATCCCCGTGGTGCTCGCGATCTCGTCGGTCGCGGCCGGGCTCGGGCTGTGGACCCTCGCCTCGCAGCTCGTCCCCGACCCGGGAATGGTGCTCCACCTGCTGGTGCTCGTCGGCATGGCCGTCGGGGTCGACTACTCGCTGTTCTACCTGCGCCGGTTCCGGGAGGAGCGGCACGCCGGTCGCGGCGACGTCGACGCGATCCGCGTGGCCGCGGCCACCGCCGGGCACTCGGTGGTGGTGTCGGGCGTCGCGGTGATCCTGTCGATGGCGGGCCTGTACATCGCGGGCGACACCGTGTTCACCGCGATGGCTACGGGCGCGATCATCGTCGTCGCGGTCGCGCTCGTCTCCTCCGTCACGGTGCTGCCCGCGCTGCTCGCGACGGTGGGCCGCTGGGTCGACCGGCCGCGCGTCCCGGTGCTGTGGCGGCTGAGCAACGGCGGCGAGCCGCGGCTCGTGCCGGCGCTGCTGCGCCCCGTGCTGGCGCACCCGCTCGCGTCGCTCGTCGTGGCCGTCGCGATCCTCGCCGGCATGGCGTACCCGCTGACGCACCTGTCGCTCAAGGCCACCCAGATCGAGGACTACCCCCGCACGCTGACGACGATGCAGGCGTACGACCGGCTGCTCGCGGCGTTCCCCGACAGCTCGGCCTCCGACGTCGTCGCGGTCCGGGTGCCGGACGGGCGCCAGGACGAGCTCGCCGCGCAGGTCGCCGCGCTCGTGGACCGGACCTCGCGGCTGCCGGACCTGTTCGGTGCGGCCGACGAGCCGTGGTTCTCCGCCGACGGCCGGACCGCGGTCGTGCAGGTGCACGTGCCGCACGCGCTCGCGTCGGACGCCGCACGGGACTCGGTGCGCGAGCTGCGCGACACGCTGGTGCCCGCGACCGTCGGCGGCGTCGACGGGGCCCGCGCGGCCGTGGGCGGCGACGTCGCGTCCGACATGGACTACACCGCGAACCTCGACCGGACCCTGCCCGTGGTGGTCGCGGCCGTGCTGCTGCTCGTGTTCCTCATGATGTTCTGGGCCTACCGGTCGCTCGCGGTCGCCGCGATCACCGTGCTGCTCAACGTGCTGTCCCTCGCCGCGGCGTTCGGGCTGCTCGTGCTGGTCTTCCAGGGGACGTGGGCGCAGACGCTGCTCGGGTTCACGTCCACCGGCCACGTGGTGTCCTGGGTGCCGATGCTGCTGTTCGTCGTGCTGTGCGGGCTCTCGCTCGACTACCACGTGTTCGTCGTCAGCCGGATCCGGGAGAACGCGGTCGCGGGCATGGCGCCGCAGGAGGCGATCCGGGACGGCGTGGTCCGCACGGCCGGCGTCGTGACGAGCGCGGCCGTCGTGATGATCGCGGTGTTCTCGATCTTCGGGGCGCTGTCGTTCATCGAGCTCAAGCAGATCGGGGTCGGCCTGGCCGTCGGCATCGCGCTCGACGCGACGATCATCCGGGTCGTCGCGCTGCCCTCGCTCATGCTGCTCGGGCGCCGCTTCCTGTGGTGGCCCGGGAACGCGACGCGGCCGGTGCGCGCACCGGCCGCCCCCGCGCAGGAGCACGGCGAGCCCGCGCTGGCGGCGCGGCGCTGACGGCGCCGGGTCAGGGCCGCGTCAGCACGTGGTCAGCGCCCGCGACGAGCATGCCGAGGGCAGGCAGGCGACGACCAGGAGGGCCGGATGAGCACCAACCCGTTCGACGACGAGGACGGCACGTTCCACGTGCTGGTGAACGACGCCGGCCAGTACAGCCTCTGGCCCGACTTCGCGGCGGTCCCGGCGGGCTGGCGGCAGGAGCTGACGTCGGTCCCGCACGCCCAGGCGGTCGCGCACGTCGAGGAGCGCTGGACGTCGCTCGCCCCGCGCGGGCTCGCGGCACCCGGTCCGACGCCGTGACCGGCACGACGGCGGACCTGGCCGTGGACGTCGCGGGCCTGCGCAAGCGCTACGGCACGCACGAGGCGCTGCGCGGCGTCGACCTGCGCGTCCCGGCCGGGACCGTGCTGGGCCTGCTGGGACCCAACGGCGCCGGCAAGACGACCGTCGTGCGCGTGCTGTCGACGCTCCTCGCGCCCGACGCCGGCCGGGCACGCGTCGCGGGGTTCGACGTCGTCCGCGAGGCCTCCGAAGTCCGCCGCCGCATCGGCCTCACGGGGCAGTACGCGGCGGTCGACGACCTGCTCAGCGGACGCGGCAACCTCGAGCTCGTCGGGCGGCTCCAGCACCTGGGCACGGCCGCGGCGCGGACCCGCGCCGGGGAGCTGCTCGAGCAGTTCGACCTGACGGAGGCGGCGGGTCGGCCCGTGCGGGAGTACTCCGGCGGGATGCGTCGACGTCTCGACCTCGCGGCGAGCCTCGTCGCGGAGCCGGCCGTCCTGTTCGTCGACGAGCCGACCACGGGCCTCGACCCGCCGAGCCGGTTCACGCTGTGGCGTGCCGTGCGCGCGCTCGTCGACGCCGGGACCACGGTGCTCCTGACCACCCAGTACCTGGAGGAGGCCGACGAGCTCGCCGACGCGGTGGTGGTCGTCGACCACGGCCGCACCGTGGCCGAGGGCACCCCGGCCGAGCTCAAGCGGCTCGTGGGCGGCGACCGGGTCGTGGTCACGGCGACGGACGAGCACGAGACCCGTCGCGCCGCCGCCGCGCTGGCCGGGGTCGGCCCGACCGCCCCGGACGTCGACGTGCGGCGCTGCCTCGTCACGGTCGAGGTCGACGACGCGGTGCGCTCGCTGCAGGAGGCCACCGCGCGGCTCACGGCCGACGGCGTCCAGGTCCGTGCGGTCGCGCTGCGACCCCCGTCACTCGACGAGGTGTTCCTGCAGGTCACAGGCGCGACGCCCGGCAGGGCGTCGGAACCGGCCGGCGCCCTCGTGCCGTGAGCCCGCTCCGCCGCGGGGACGTCGGCGTGTGGTCCACCTCGGCGGGTGGCCACCCGGACCTCCGGCTCTCGCCCGCCGAGCGGGCGCGCGCCGGGCGCTACCGGCAGGCCGAGGACCGCGCACGGTCGGGCACGGGCGCCGCCCTGCTGCGCTTCGCGCTGCGGCACGCCACGGGCGGGAGCCGCGTGGACGTCGACCGTCGCTGCCCGGGGTGCGGCGCCGACGACCACGGGCCGCCCGCGGTCGTCGGCACGCGCGACGACGCGGCCTGGTCCGTGTCCCTCTCGCACAGCGGGGACCTCGTCACGGTCGCGGTCGCGCACGGGCTGGGGCACGTCGGGGTCGACGTCGAGCGGACCCGTCCCGGCGCCGCCGTCGCCGCGCTGCTGTGCACCGCCGACGAGCGGCGCACCGACGACGCCGCACCGGACCCCGGCGACGCGTGGCTGACCCGGTGGGTCCGCAAGGAGGCCGTCCTCAAGGCCGCGCGGGTGGGGCTCACGGTCCCGATGCGCCACCTCGTGCTCGCCGCGGCGCACGAGCCCGCGCGACTCGTGTCGTGGGACGCGCGCACGCGCCCCGCGGGGCTCGCCCTCGCGGACGTCGCGTGCCGCGACCTGGGGCCCGCCGCGACGGGCGGCACGGGCCACCGCGGAGCGGTCGCGACGCTCGGCGGGCCTCCCCGTGCCGTCCACGTCGCGCGGATCGCCCCGGGGAGCCTCGCGCGCACGGCGCCCGCGCTCAGCCCCGCAGGTACGTGAGGACGGCGGCGACGCGCCGCGACGAGGCGGCCGACGGGGGCAGGTCGAGCTTGGCGAGGATGCTGTTGATGTGCTTGGCGACGGCCTTCTCGGTGACGACCAGACGCTCGGCGATGACGGAGTTCGCGTGGCCCTCCGCCATGAGCGCGAGGACCTCGAGCTCGCGCGCGGTCAGCCGCTCCAGCACGGTGCGCCGACGGTCGCGCCGCAGCAGCGCCGCCACGACCTCGGGGTCCATCACGGTGCCGCCGTCGCGCACCGTGCGCAGCGCCGTGACGAACTGGACGTCGTCGAAGACCCGGTCCTTCAGCAGGTACCCGACGCCGGCGTCGCCCGTGGCCAGCAGCTCCTGCAGGTACAGCTGCTCGACGTACTGCGAGAGCAGCACCACGGGCAGGCCCGGCAGCAGCGTGCGCGCCGCGACGGCGGCGCGCAGGCCCTCGTCGGTCGACGTCGGCGGGAGCCGCAGGTCGAGCAGCGCGAGGTCGGGGCGGTGCTCCTGCACGGCGGGGACGATCTCGTCGCCGTGCGCGACGGCCGCGACGACCTCGATGCGGTGGCTGCCCAGCAGCCGCACGAGCCCGTCCCGCAGCAGGAACTGGTCCTCGGCGAGCACGACACGCACGGGACGCTCCTCGCTCCTCGGGGGTCGGCGGGGCGAGCCTAGCGGGGGCACCGCCCGCCGGACCACGCCCCGGTGCGGTCGGTGGACGCCCGCCGAACCGTGGTGCCCGCACCACTGACGACGCCACCGCCGTCCCGGCAGACTGCCGACATGGACAGCCCGACGCTCCGGACCGAGGTCACGATGCCGCTCGAGGGACCCCCCGCACGCCGGGCCGCGCGCCCGCTCACCTCCCTCGGGCGCGCGACGGCCCTCGCGGGCCTGGCCGTGTGGGAGGCGCTGGTGGTGCTGTGGCTCGCGCTGACCGTCACGCTGCTGGTCGTCGGCGTGGGGGTGCTGCTGGTGCCGAGCGCGCTCGACCTGGTGCGTGCCGACGCCCGCCGGCAGCGCGCGCTCGCGCTGGGGTTCTCCGGCGTGCGGGTCACCGAGGACTACCTGCCGCTGCCGCCCGAGGCCGAGCGCCACGGGCTGGGGCCGGCGTGGCGGCGCACGCACGCGATGCTCGGCGACCGCGCGACGTGGCGCGACCTGCTGTGGCACGTCGTGAACCCCGTGGTGGGGCTCGCGATCGCGCTGCTGCCGCTCGTCGCCGTGCTGCACGGCGTGTGGGGGATCGTCCTGCTCGGGATGTGGCGTCCCGTCGTGAGCGCCTGGGAGAACAGCTGGTACCTGTTCGTGCCGCTGAGCGGCCAGGGCTCCGCGGTGCTGGCCGCGGTGCTCGGGGTCGTCGAGATCGTCGTCGGGCTGCTCCTGGCGGGTCCGATGGTGCGGACGCACGCTCGCTGGGTGCGGGCGGTGCTGGGCGACGACGAGCGGCGGCTGCGGCGGCGCGTGGAGCACCTGGCGCAGAGCCGCACCGACGTGGTCGACCACGAGGCCAACGAGCTGCGTCGCATCGAGCGCGACCTGCACGACGGCGCGCAGGCGCGGCTCGTCGCGATGGGCATGACGCTGTCGGCCGCGGAGCGTGTGCTCGACGAGAACCCCGACGCCGCGCGCGCGATGCTCCAGGAGGCACGGCAGACGTCGGTCGCGGCGCTCACCGAGCTGCGCGAGCTGGTGCGTGGCATCCACCCGCCCGTGCTGGCGGACCGGGGTCTGGTCGACGCGATCCGGGCCCGCGCGCTCGAGTCGCCGCTGCACGTGGAGGTCCGCTCGACGATCGCGGGACGCCCGCTCCCGCCGCTGGAGTCCGCCGTCTACTTCGCGGTCTCCGAGCTGCTCGCGAACGTGGGCAAGCACGCGGAGGCGTCCTCGGTCGAGATCGACGTCACGCAGGACGACGGGATGCTGCGCGTGAACGTGCGGGACGACGGCCGCGGCGGCGCGGACGCCGCGCGCGGCACCGGGCTGCGGGGCATCGAGCGTCGGCTCGCCGCGTTCGACGGGTTCCTCGTGGTGCACAGCCCCGAGGGCGGCCCCACGGACATCGGCATCACCGTGCCCTGCCGGCTCGGCGCAGAGGGGTGACACCCTGACGTGACCCGGTCGCCCGCTCCTCTGACTCTGATCAGATCGGGTGAAATCCTCTGAACCGGGACTTCTGACCCTGTCGCGCTGGCAGGCTCGGTGGCGGCTCGCGCGGCGTGGCACCACCCGGATGTCCACGACGCGGGCAGGGGGAACGACCACGGCGCCGAGCGCCGGACGACTGGGGGCGGTCGCTGTGCTGATCAACGTCTTGGGGCCCATGTCCCTGCACGCCGGTGAGGAGACCTGCGCGATCAGCTCGCGGCAGGTCCGCACCCTGCTCGCCGTCCTGGCGCTCTCACCGGGGCGTGTGCTGTCGACCGACTGGCTGGTCGCGGCGCTGTGGGACGACGAGGCCGTGGGGAACTCGCGCAACGCGCTGCAGGCGGCGGTGACCCGGCTGCGCCGCCAGCTCAAGGGCTTCGGCGGCACCCTGCCGCTGCTGCGCACGTCCTACGGCGGGTACGTCCTCGACGTCGCCCCGCTCGACGTCGACGCGTTCCAGTTCGGGGCGATGGTCGACCGGGCGCAGACGCTCCGGCAGGACGACCCGGCGGAGGCGCTCCGGCTCACGCACGCGGCGCTCGCGCTGTGGCGCGGCCCGGCGCTCGAGGGGGTCAGCGACCTCGCGGCGCTGCGCGCGGAGCAGGCCCGCCTCGAGGAGGGCCGGATCGGGGCGCTCGAGATGTCGGTCGAGCTGCGCCTCGACCTCATGGACGCCCGCACCGTGCTGCACGACCTGCGCCACCTGGTGGAGATCCACACCGACCGGGAGCGGCTGGGCGAGCTGCTGATGGTAGCGCTCTACCGCAACGGCCAGCAGCGCGAGGCGCTCGACGTCTTCAACCGCATCCGGCAGCGGCTGCGCCAGGAGTTCGGCATCGACCCCGGCCGGGGCCTGCGCCTGCTGCAGAGCGCGATCCTGTCGCAGGACCCGACGCTCGAGCGGCGCGGCGGCCTGGAGGCCCTCCGCCGCCTGTCGACGCCGGCGGCCCTGGGCACCGCTCCCTGACCGCGGGCGCGTCAGGGCTGCAGGGCGTCGTACTCCGCCTCGGCGGCGACGTCGTCCGCGACGTCGAGGCGCACGTGCGCGAGGATCGTCTGGATCGCGCGCAGCGTCGACGCCGCTCGCTCGCCCCAGTCGGACAGGTAGCTGAACTGCCACCACCACAGGGCCTCGAGCACGTGGCCGCGCTCGTGGTGCGCGAGCCCCTGCGTGAGGGCCCCGACGATGGCCACGAGGTCGCCCGAGATCGTCGACTCCTCGACCTCGGGGCCGAGCAGCGGGTCGACGACCTCGACGTACTCGTCGATGCCCTCGAGCAGGTTCGCGAGGTTGGCACGCAGCGGCTCGAGGTCGGCGTCGGGGCCGACGTCGGGCTCGAACCGCGACGTCGGGACGACGTCGGTCGTCGCACCCAGCCGCGCACCGGCCGCGAGCAGGTCGGACAGCGCGAGCAGCAGCAGCGGCAGCGACGCCTCGGGCGCCGAGCCCGCCGCGACCTCCGTCACGGTGGTGAGGAACCCGCGGGACTCGCCCGCGACGGCCTCCCCGATCTCCCGCAGGTCGGCGTCCGCCACGGGTCGCTCGTCGGTCGTCATGGTGTCCCCTCCGTCGTCGTCGACGTCACGCGCTGAGCCGGCGACGGCCCTCGAACGCGCGGCCGAGCGTCACCTCGTCCGCGTACTCCAGGTCGCCGCCCACGGGCAGGCCCGACGCGAGCCGGCTGACCGTGAGACCCATCGGCACGAGCAGCCGCGCCAGGTAGGTCGCGGTGGCCTCGCCCTCGACGTTCGGGTCGGTGGCGAGGATGACCTCGGTGACCGCGCCGTCGGCCAGGCGGGTCATCAGCTGGGCGATACGAAGGTCGTCCGGGCCGACGCCCGCGATCGGGTTGATGGCGCCGCCGAGCACGTGGTACCTGCCGCGGAACTCCCGCGTGCGCTCGATCGCGACGACGTCCTTGGCCTCCTCGACCACGCAGATCGTGGTGGGCAGCCGCCGCGGGTCGCGGCAGATGCGGCACTGCGGCTCCTGCGCGACGTTGCCGCAGATCTCGCAGAACTGCACGCGCGCCTTGACCTCGGTCAGCGCGTCCGCGAGCCGGCGCACGTCGGCCGGGTCGGCCGCCAGGACGTGGAACGCGATGCGCTGGGCGCTCTTGGGGCCGACCCCGGGCAGCCGCCCGAGCTCGTCGACCAGGTCCTGGATCGCGCCCTCGTACACCCCGCCAGCGT
>NZ_LNTD01000095.1 GCF_001462455.1 Cellulomonas sp. B6 | reverse complement strand
CGTGCTGGAGTGGGCGCTGGAGCTGGCGGCCTCGCCGTGGATCTTCGTCGCGCTGTTCGCGTTCGCCGTCGTCGACGGGTTCTTCCCGCCGGTCCCCAGCGAGTCCGTGGTGATCGCGCTCGCGTCGCTCTCGGTGTCCACGGGGTCGCCCGCGCTCTGGGCGGTGGTCGTCGTGGCGGCGCTCGGGGCGTTCGTGGGCGACCAGGTCGCGTACCAGATCGGCACCACCGTGCAGGTGCGCCGGTTGCGCGCCTTCCGCGGCCGCCGCGGTCAGGCCGTGCTCGACTGGGCCGAGCGGGCGCTGCGCACGCGCGCCGCGTCCTTCATCATCGCCGCGCGGTACATCCCCGTCGGGCGCGTCGCGGTCAACATGACGGCCGGCGCGCTCGGGTTCCGGCGCCGCCGGTTCGTCCTGCTGACCGGGATCGCGGCCGTCACCTGGGCGGGCTACTCCGTGCTCATCGGGGTCGGCACGGGTGCGGTGCTGGGGCATGCGCCGCTCGTCGGCGTCGCCGTGGGGGTCGTGGGCGGGGTCGTCGTCGGGCTCGTGGTCGACTGGGCGCTGCGGCGTTGGCTGCGGCTGGACGACCCGCTGCCCGCCGTGGCGCCGGAGGCGGCCGTCGTGACGGTCGAGGCCTTCGTCGAGCCGGTGCCCGAGCCGGCGCCGAGGCGGGAGGGCACGGCCGCCTGACGTCTCCCCGACGGTGCCGCGACGACGCCCGGCGCTGTCGAGGTCACGATGACCTCACGATGTGCGACGTGTGACAACGATCCGGTATCGGCCGACCGGGTGACGCCGTCGCGGTGCCGCGAGCGGCTTACGCTCGAGCGCAGGACGACGTCGACGTCGTCCTCCCCGCACCCGCGAGGCCACGGCGCCGCCGGGGTCGGACCGTCGTGCCCGGGGACGGGAAGGGCGACGAGAGGCAGACGTGCGGGTGGCAGCGGTACGGGCGACGACGGCGCTGGCCGCCGTGCTCGTGGTGGCCGGCTGCGCCGCGACCTCGTCGTCGGACGGTTCGCCCGCCCCCACCGCCGAGGTGCGCACCGGGGCCGGGTGCCTCGACCCGGGCGTCCTGGAGGCCCTCGGCCTGCGGCTCGACGCGACGCTGCACACCGGTGCGCCGACCCCCACGTCCCGCGGCCTGCCGCCGGCCGGGTTCGTCGCCGACAGCGTGCTCGTGTGCGAGCGCGGCGAGACGCTGCGCGACTCCGCGGGGACATGGTGGTCCGTCACCGCCACGCGGCTCGAGGGCGACCTGACCGGGCTGGTGGACGACGTCACGGACGCGGCCGACGGAGCGGGGTGCGCCGACGGCGCGGACGTGCCGCAGGTGTGGCTCGTCGACGCGATGGGCTCGGCGGTGCTGCTGCCGCGTGACGCCGCGTGCGGCGGCGCCGACGGGCTTCCGGCGGCCCTCGAGACGCTCGAGGTCGTCGAGCGCACCGAGCACCCCGTCGAGCTCGCCCGGCCCGTCACGGCGCAGGCGTCCGCGCCCTGACGCTCAGATCTTGCGGAGCCGGACGCGCTGCACCGTGTGGTCCGGGCCCTTGGTGAGCACGAGCGTCGCGCGGCTGCGGGTCGGCAGGATGTTCTGCTCGAGGTTCGGTGCGTTGATGGAGTCCCAGATGCTCTCGGCACGGTCCGCGGCCTCGTCGTCCGACAGCGACGCGTACCGGTGGAAGTACGACTCGGGACGCGCGAAGGCCGTCCGGCGCAAGGACAGGAAACGGTCGACGTACCACTGGCGCACGTCGGACGTGCGCGCGTCGACGTAGATCGAGAAGTCGAAGAAGTCGCTCACGGCCAGGTTCGACGTGCCCTCGGGCGTCGGGCGCGCGGGCTGCAGCACGTTGAGACCCTCGACGATGAGCACGTCGGGCTGCCGCACGACCACCTCGGCGCCGGGCACGATGTCGTACGTGAGGTGGTCGTAGACGGGCACCGCGACCTCGGGCCGCCCGGCCTTGACCTTGGACACGAAGCGCAGCAGCGCGCGGCGGTCGTACGACTCGGGGAAGCCTTTGCGCTGCAGCAGCCCGCGACGCTCGAGCTCGGCGTTCGGGTGCAGGAACCCGTCCGTCGTGACGAGCTCGACCCGCGGCGTGGCCGGCCAGCGGGCGATCAGCTCACGCAGGATCCGTGCGGTGGTCGACTTGCCCACCGCGACGGACCCCGCGACGCCGATGACGTAGGGCGTGCGTCCGACGTCCTCGTGCAGGAACGTGCTCGTCGCCCCGTGCAGGCCCTGGGTCGCCTGGATGTAGAGGTCGAGCAGCCGCGACAGCGGGCGGTAGGTCGCGTCGACCTCCGCGAGGTCGATCGGGTCGCCGAGCCCGCGCAGACGCTCGATGTCCGCGTCGTCCAGGGGCTGGGGCGTCGAGGCGGACAGTCGCGTCCAGGCGTCGCGGTCGAGATCGACGTAGGGCGTGGCGGGGACCTGGGGCGGCACGACGACGATCATCGCGCATGGTCGGACCCCTGCGTGACCGCGCGGCCCTCCGCGTCGCCCCGGAGGGTGCGGCGGGCACCCACTACGATCGGGCCCATGTGTGGAATCGTCGGTTACGTGGGCAGTGCTCAGGCGAGCGACCGCCCTCTCGAGGTCGTCCTCGAGGGGCTGCGGCGTCTGGAGTACCGGGGGTACGACTCCGCCGGCGTCGCGCTCGTCGTGCCGGGCGGGCGTCTCGTGACCGCCAAGAAGGCGGGCAAGCTCGCGAACCTCGTCGCCGAGCTCGACGCGCACCCGCTCCCGGCGGGCACGGCCGCGATCGGGCACACGCGGTGGGCGACGCACGGCGGCCCGACGGACGCCAACGCGCACCCCCACGTGTCGGGGGACGTCGCGGTGATCCACAACGGCATCGTCGAGAACTTCGCGGTCCTCAAGGCCGAGCTGCTGGCCGACGGGGTCGAGTTCGTGTCGGAGACCGACACCGAGGTCGTGGCGCACCTCGTCGCGCGCGAGCACGCCCGCGTGGGCGACCTGACCGCCGCGCTCACGGCCGTCTCGCGCCGGCTCGAGGGCACCTTCACGCTCCTCGCGGTGCACGCCGACGCGCCCGACACGGTCGTCGGCGCCCGGCACGACTCGCCGCTGGTCGTCGGCCTCGGCGACGGCGAGAACTTCCTCGGCTCCGACGTGGCGGCGTTCATCGGCTCGACGCGTGACGCGCTCGAGCTCGGGCAGGACCAGGTCGTCACGATCACGCCGACCTCCGTGGCGGTGACGGACCTCGACGGCAACCCCGTCGAGGCGACGCCGTTCCGGGTGGACTGGGACACCGAGGCCGCCGAGAAGGGCGGCTTCCGGTCGTTCATGGACAAGGAGATCCACGACCAGCCGCACGCGGTGGCCGACACCCTCCTGGGTCGTACCGACACCGCGGGCAACCTCGTGCTCGACGAGCTGCGCATCGACGAGGCGGTGCTGCGCGCGGTCGACAAGATCGTGGTCGTCGCGTGCGGGACCGCCGCGTACGCCGGGCACGTCGCGAAGTACGCGATCGAGCACTGGTGCCGCATCCCGGTCGAGGTCGAGCTCGCGCACGAGTTCCGCTACCGCGACCCGGTGGTCGACGAGCGGACGCTCGTCGTGGCCGTCTCGCAGTCCGGCGAGACGATGGACACCCTCATGGCCGTGCGGCACGCGCGCGAGCAGGGGGCGACGACGCTCGCGATCGTCAACACCCACGGGTCGACCATCCCGCGCGAGTCCGACGCCGTGCTCTACACGCACGCGGGCCCGGAGATCGCCGTGGCGTCCACCAAGGCGTTCCTCTCGCAGATCACCGCCGCGTACCTGCTGGGCCTGTTCCTCGCGCAGCTGCGGGGCAACAAGTTCCCCGACGAGATCGCGTCGACGCTCGCGGAGCTGCGCGCGATGCCGGACAAGATCCAGGAGGTCCTGGACCGGTCGGGGCGTGTGCGGGAGATCGCGCGGTGGATGGCGGACACGCAGTCGGTGCTGTTCCTGGGCCGGCACGTCGGCTTCCCGATCGCGCTCGAGGGGGCGCTCAAGCTCAAGGAGCTCGCGTACATCCACGCCGAGGGGTTCGCCGCGGGCGAGCTCAAGCACGGGCCGATCGCGCTGATCGAGCCCGGTCAGCCGGTGTTCGTCGTGGTCCCGTCGCCGCGGGGCCGGCACTCGCTGCACTCGAAGGTCGTCTCCAACATCCAGGAGATCCGCGCGCGGGGCGCCCGCACGATCGTGATCGCCGAGGACGGTGACGAGGCCGTGCGGCCGTACGCCGACGAGGTGTTCTACGTGCCGCAGTCGCCGACGCTGCTCGCGCCGCTGCTGACGGTCGTGCCGCTGCAGGTCTTCGCGTGCGAGCTGGCCACCGCCAAGGGCCTCGACGTCGACCAGCCGCGCAACCTGGCCAAGTCCGTCACGGTCGAGTGAGCCGCGCGGGCCGCGCCCTGTGGGGCGCGTGGTGATCGTCGGCGTCGGGATCGACGTCGTCGACGTCGCGCGGTTCATGGCCACGCTGCGGCGCGTGCCCCGGCTGCGTGAGCGGCTGTTCACGCCCGCGGAGCGGGACCTGCCGGACGCCTCCTTGGCGGCGCGGTTCGCCGCCAAGGAGGCGATCGCGAAGGCGCTCGGTGCGCCCCCGGGGATGCGCTGGCAGGACGCGACGGTGCGACGCGTGACCGGTGCGCAGCCGGTCGTCGAGGTCACGGGCACGGTCGCGGCGCGCGCCGACGCGCTGGGCGTCGCGCGGTTCCACCTGTCGATCTCGCACGACGCGGGCATCGCGTCGGCGATGGTCGTGGCCGAGCGCGACGTCTGACCGACGTCGCGCCCGGCGCGCGCTCAGCGCAGGTGCGGGACGACCTCGCGTGCGAAGAGCTCGATGCCCGACCGGTCGTACGCGGCCTCGGCGAAGTACGTGATGGCGTACGTCATGCCCAGGCCCTGCAGCTCGCGCAGCGTCTCGACGATCTGGTCGGGCGTGCCGACGAGCGGGCCGCTGCGGAACTGCTCGGCGACCTCGGGGGCCTTGTCGGGCACCGTGGTCGCGTAGTGCTCCTCGACCCACGCGATGCGGTCGTCGACCTCGGCCTGCGTCGCGCCGATGACGACGTTGTAGTTGGCGGACCGCGTGATCTCGTCGAAGTCGCGGCCGATGGCCTCGCAGTGCCCGCGCAGGATCTCGGACTTGTGCGCGAAGCCCTCGGGCGACCCGTCGAAGTTCGTGTACTGCGCGTGCTCGGCGGCGATGCGCAGCGTCTTCTTCTCGCCGCCGCCCGCGATCCACAGCGGCGGACCGTCGACCTGCAGCGGCAGCGGCGAGAGCTGCGCGCCGTCGACCTGGTAGTGCGTGCCGTCGAGCGTCGCGGTGCCGTTGGTCCACATCTGCTTGAAGATCTGCACGCCCTCGTCGAGCATCGCGATGCGCTCGCCGGCGCGCGGGAACCCGTAGCCGTAGGCGCGCCACTCGTGCTCGTACCAGCCGGCGCCGATGCCCATCTCGACGCGGCCGCCCGAGATGACGTCGGCGGTGGTGGCGACCTTCGCGAGGTAGGCGGGGTTGCGGTAGGCCATGCACGTGCACATCTGGCCGAGCCGCACGCGCGACGTCGACGCCGCGAACGCGTTGATGAGGCTCCAGGCCTCGTGCGTGGCCTCGCCGTTGGGCTCGGGCACGGCGTGGAAGTGGTCGTAGACCCAGATCGACTCGAAGGCGTCGCCGTCGTCGGCCCACGACGCGAGGCCGTGCATGACCTTCCAGTGGTCGCGGGCGTCGATGCCCGTGAGGTCCTGCCGCCAGCCCTGGGGGATGAAGAGTCCGAAGCGCATGCCTCGCACGCTACCCGCGGGTCGGGCGCGCGTCCGGGTGGCGCGGCGAGCCCGTGCACCGGGTCCCCGCGACGTACGTGCGCGTCGCGCCCGCGGGCGGGCCCGGGCAGGATGGGCGGGTGCTGCTCTCGTGGGACGCCGCCGCCGTGCGCGCGGCCGAGGAACCCCTGCTCGCGGCCGGCGTGCCGCTCATGGACCGTGCGGCCTTCGGTCTCGCGACGCACGTCGCGCGCGTCCTGCGGGGCGTGCGCGGGCGCGTCGGCGGCGCGCACGTCGTGCTGCTCGTGGGCCCCGGCAACAACGGCGGCGACACGCTGCACGCGGGTGCGCGGCTCGCGCGCCGCGGTGCGCGCGTCACGGCCGTCCTCGCGTCGCCGCGCGTGCACGGCGACGGTCTCGCGGCGCTGCGGGCCGCGCACGGCCGGGTCGCCGTGGCGCACGACGACGCGGCGGCGGACGCGCTCGCGGGCACGGTGCTCGCGGCCGACGTGGTGCTCGACGGGCTGCTGGGCATCGGCGGACGGGGCGGTGTGCGTGGGCCGGGTGCGCGCCTGGTCGGTGCGCTCGCGGCCGCGGACGTGCGGCCGGTGGTCGTGGCGGTCGACGTGCCGTCGGGCGTGGGCGTCGACGACGGCACGCGCACGGGCGTCGTGGCGCGGGCCGACGTCACGGTGACGTTCGGCGCGTGCAAGCCCGCGCTGCTGCTGCCGCCGGCGGCCGACGCGGCCGGGCGCGTCGAGGTCGTCGACCTCGGCCTCGACCTCGCGGGGCCGCCGGCCGTGGCGCGGCTGGCGGGCACCGACGTCGCCGCGCTGTGGCCGGTGCCGGGGCGGACGTCCCACAAGTACGCGCGCGGCGTGCTGGGCGTCGTGGCCGGCTCGGACCGGTACCCGGGCGCGGCGGTGCTCGCGTCCGGCGGTGCGCTGCGTGCCGGCGTCGGCATGGTGCGGTACGTCGGCTCGGCCGGGTCGCAGGTGCTCGCGGCGCACCCCGAGGTCGTGGTGGGGGAGGGCCGCGTGCAGGCGTGGGTGGTCGGGCCGGGTGTCGCGCCCGACGACGACGCGCAGCGGGCCCGCGCGCGCGACGCGCTGGTGCACGCGCTCGCGCATGACGAGCCGGCGGCCGTCGACGCGGGCGCGCTCGACCTGCTGCCGGACCGCGTGCCGCCGCACGTCGTGCTCACGCCGCACGCGGGCGAGCTCGCGACGCTGCTGTCCGCGCGGGGCGCGGCCGTCGACCGCGCCGACGTCGAGGCGGCACCGCTCGCGCACGCGCGCCGCGCGCACGAGCTCACGGGGGCGACCGTGTTGCTCAAGGGCGCGACGACCGTGGTCGTCGGTGCGTACGGCGCGGTGTACGCGCAGGCCGACGCGCCCGCGTGGCTCGCGACCGCGGGGGCGGGTGACGTGCTCGCGGGCGTGCTCGGGGCGCTGCTCGCGGGGCGGGCGGCCGACGCGGTCGACGACCCGACGCTGCCGGTCGCGCTCGCGGCCGCCGCGGCCGCGGTGCACGGGCGCGCCGCGCACGCCGCGAACCCGGGCGGCCCGGTCACGGCGTCCGACGTCGCGGCCGCGGTGCCGCGCGTCGTCGCCGCGCTGGTGACGGCGTGAGCGGGGCCGGCGCGCCCGGGCCCGGCGGCGCCGCGGCGCCGGCGCCGAGCGGCACCGCCGGTGCGCGGGACCGGTCGGTCGCGCCGCCCGCCGTACCGCTCGCCGCCCCGCCCGCCGCGCCGCCCGTCGCCCCGCTCGCCGCACCGCTGGCGGACCGGGTGCGGGCGCTGCTCGCGCGCGGCGGGCGCGTCGTGCTCGGCGTCGCGGGCGCGCCGGGCGCGGGCAAGTCGACGCTCGCGGCGCAGGTCGCGGCCGCGTTCCCCGGCGTGAGCGTCGTCGTGCCCATGGACGGGTTCCACCTCGCGCAGACCGAGCTCGAGCGGACCGGCCGCGCCGGCCGCAAGGGCGCGCCCGACACGTTCGACGCCGACGGGTACGTCGCGCTGCTGCGGCGGCTGCGCGCCCCCGAGCCGGGCCGCGTGGTGTACGCGCCCGAGTACCGCCGCGACCTGCGCAACGGCGTCGCGGGGGCGATCGCCGTCCCCGCGGACGTGCCGCTGGTCGTCACCGAGGGCAACTACCTGCTGCTCGAGGACGACGGGTTCGGACCCGTGGCCGACCTGCTCGACGAGGCCTGGTTCGTCGCCCCGCCGGACGACCTGCGGCTCGCGCGGCTCGTGGCGCGGCACGAGCGGTTCGGCAAGGGCCCCGACGCGGCGCGCGCGTGGGCGACCGGCCCGGACGAGGCGAACGCGCGTCGCGTCGCGCCGACGGCCCGGCGTGCCGACGTGGTCGTCGGGTCCGAGCTGCTCGGCTGATCACCCCCCCGGCGTCCGCGCGCCGGCCCCGGTGTCGTCGCGCGCCGGTGCGTGCCGGTGCGTGCCGGTGCGTGCCGGTGCGTGCCCCGACGCCGTCGGCCGCGCGGGCGGCCGGGCGCGCCCGGGTGAGACACTGGCGCACGTGAACGACTTCCCCGCGCGCGCGGTCGTCGACCTCGCGGCACTGCGTGGCAACGTCCGCAGCCTCGCCGCGCACGCCCCGACCGCGCAGGTCATGGCCGTCGTCAAGGCCGACGCGTACGGGCACGGTCTCGTGCCGAGCGCGGTCGCCGCGGTCGACGGCGGCGCGACGTGGCTCGGCACCGCGCAGGTCTCCGAGGCGATCCACCTGCGGCGCGCCGGCGTGACCGGGGCGCGCGTGCTCGCGTGGCTCTACGCGCCCGGCGCGCCGTTGCGCGCGGCGATCGAGGCCGACGTGGATCTCGCGGTCGCGGCGCGTTGGGCGCTCGACGAGGTCGTCGCCGCGGCGCGCGAGGCGGGCCGCACGGCGCGCGTGCACCTCAAGGTCGACACCGGCCTCGGGCGCAACGGCCTCACGCCGGCGCAGCTGCCCGACGTGCTCGCGGCGGCGCTCGCGGCGCAGGCCGAGGGCGCCGTGCGCGTCGTCGGGCTGTTCTCGCACCTCGCGCTCGCGGACGACCCCGGGCACGCGACGGTCGCGGCGCAGGCCGAGGGGTTCGCGCGGGCCGTCGCGCTCGTCGAGGGCGCGGGTGCGCGCCTCGAGGTGCGGCACCTCGCCAACTCGGCCGCGACGCTCACGTCGCCCGCGCTGCACTGGGACCTCGTGCGGCCCGGCCTCGCGGTGTACGGGCTCTCGCCCGTGCCGCAGCTCGGCGGCCCCGAGCGCTACGGCCTGGTGCCCGCGATGACGCTCGAGGCCGAGCTCGCGACGGTCAAGCCCGTCCCGGCCGGTTCGGGCGTGTCCTACGGGCACGCGTACGTCGTGCCGGGTGACACCGTGCTGGGCGTCGTGCCGCTCGGGTACGGCGACGGGATCCCGCGCCACGCGTCGGGCACGGCCGACCGCTGGGGCGGTCCCGTGCAGGTCGGCGGCCGCCGCCTGGGCGTCGCGGGTCGCGTCTGCATGGACCAGGTGGTGCTCGACCTCGGCCCGGACGCGCGCGAGGCCGCGGGCGACCGCGTCGTGCTGTGGGGGGACGGGCGCGACGGCGGCCCGACCGCGCAGGACTGGGCCGACGTCGCCGGGACGATCTCGTACGAGCTCGTGACGCGTCTCGGCGCGCGTGTGCCGCGCACGTACGTCGACAGCGAGCAGGACCCAGGTGCGGCCGGGACGTCGGCCCGCCCCGGCGACGTGGAGGTGACCGCATGACGACCGAGGGACCGACCGACGGGACGCAGGTGCGCCTGCCCGACGCCGACGCGACGCGCGCGTGGGGCCGGGCGCTGGCCGACGTGCTGCGCGCGGGCGACCTCGTGGTGCTCACGGGCGACCTCGGCGCGGGCAAGACGACGCTCACGCAGGGGCTGGGCGCCGGTCTGCACGTGCGCGGGCAGGTCGCGTCGCCGACGTTCGTCATCGCGCGCGAGCACCCGCCGCTGCCGCGCCCCGACGGCACGCGCGGTCCCGCGCTGGTGCACGTCGACGCGTACCGGCTGGGCTCGCTCGACGAGGTCGACGCGCTCGACCTGGACGCGGCGCTGGACGAGGCCGTCACGGTCGTCGAGTGGGGCGAGGGCTGGGTCGAGGGCCTGACCGACGACCGGCTCGAGCTGCGGCTCGCGCGCCCGCACGGCGGTGTGGCCGACGACGTCGAGGACGCCGCGGCGGGCGAGCGCGTGCTCACGGTGCGCGCGGTCGGTGCGCGCTGGGAGGGTGTCGTGCTGCCGGGCGCCGACGCCGGGCACCCGACGGACGTGGACCTGACGGACGAGCAGCACGAGGGGCGTGGGCACTGATGCACCTGGGGATCGACACGTCGGGTGCGGTCGCGACCGCGCTGGTCGTCGACGCGCAGCATGGCGAGGTGCTCGTCGAGGACGAGCCGCGCCGGCACGCCGAGCGGCTGATGCCGCTCGTCACCGAGCTGCTCGCACGCCACGGCGCGAGCGTGCGGGACCTGCGCTCGGTGGTCGTGGGGACCGGGCCGGCGCCCTTCACGGGACTGCGGGTGGGGCTCGTGACGGCGCGCGTGCTCGGCCTGGCGCTCGGCGTGCCCGTGCACGGCGTGCCGAGCCACGACGCGCTGGCCGAGGCCGCGGCCGAGGTCGGTGCGGTCGCGGACGGCACACCGCTGCTGGTCGTCACCGACGCGCGGCGGCGCGAGGTGTACTGGTCGCGCTACGAGGTCCGCGAGGGCGTGCCGGTGCGCACCGCCGAGCCCGGCGTGGCCGCGCCCGTGGATGTGCCACGCGTCGCGGGCGAGGTCGTCGTGGGTGCCGGGCGCGACCTGTACGCCGACGTGTTCGGCGCCGCGGACGAGCGCGTCGCGTCCGGCATGCCGTGGCTGCGGGAGCCGAGCCCGTTCCACCTGGTGCGGATCGCGCAGCGCCGCCTCGCGGCGGGCGAGCCGCTGCCGACCGAGCCGCTGTACCTGCGCCGCCCGGACGCCGTCCCGTCGGCGGGGTCCAAGCGGGTCCTGGCGTGAGCGCGGCGGCCGTCGACGTGGCCGTGCGGCCCCTGACGGCCGCGGACCTGCCCGTGCTCGAGCGCCTCGAGGTCGAGCTGTTCGGTGCGGGCGCCTGGTCGGCCGCGACGCTCGCCGAGGAGCTCACGGCCCCGGGACGCACCTACGTGGGTGCGACGCTGCCGGACGGCGCGCTCGTCGGGTACGCGGGCCTGTGGTTCGACGGGTGGGACGCGCAGGTCATGACGGTCGGCACGGACGTCGCCCACCAGGGCCGGGGCGTGGGGCGCGCGATGCTGGGCGCGCTCGTCGACCGCGCGCGCGAGGTCGGTGCCGCGTCGGTGCTGCTCGAGGTGCGCGTCGACAACGCCCCCGCGCTGCACCTGTACGAGGCGCTGGGCTTCGAGCGGCTGGGCCGCCGCCGGGGCTACTACCAGCCCGAGAACGTGGACGCCTGGACGATGCGCCTGCCGCTGGGACCCGCCGCGTCCGACGCGCCGGGCGCCTGACCGACCGAGCACGCCCGAGACCGACCGACCGAGACCGACCGACCGAGCACGACCGACGACGAGGGGGAGCGGTGCGCAGCGACGACGACGTGCGGGGTGCCGTGCTGGTGGAGCCGGACGACCTGGCCCGGCTGCTGGCCGACGACGACGGGCCCGTGCTGCTCGACGTGCGCTGGGCGCTGGGGCGCACCGACGGCCACGACCGGTACCTCGAGGCGCACCTTCCGGGTGCCGTGTACGTCGACCTCGACACCGAGCTCGCGGCACCGCCGTCGCCCGCGGCCGGGCGGCACCCTCTGCCCGACGTGGCCGACCTCGAGCGCGCCGCGCGGCGCTGGGGCGTGCGCGAGGGCGGGTCGGTCGTCGTGTACGACGACGCCGCCGGCACGTCCGCCGCGCGGGCCTGGTGGCTGCTGCGCTGGGCCGGCGTACGTGACGTGCGGATCCTCGACGGCGGGCTGGCCGCGTGGACGGCCGCCGGCTACGCGGTCGAGCCGTTCGAGATCACACCCGAGCCCGGGGACGTCGTGCTCGTGCCCGGCGCCCTGCCGACGCTGGAAGCCGACGGCGCCGCCGCGCTCGCGGGCGACGGCGTGCTGCTCGACGCCCGGGCCGCCGAACGGTACGCAGGAAGGGTCGAGCCCGTCGACCCGCGCGCGGGGCACGTGCCGGGCGCGGTGAGCGCGCCGACGGCCGACAACGTCGACGCCGACGGGCGGTTCCTGCCCGCCGACGCGCTGGCCGCGCGGTTCGCCGCGCTCGGCGTCGCGCCGGGTGCCGCGGCCGCGCGCGTGGGCGTCTACTGCGGGTCCGGCGTCACCGCCGCGCACGAGGTCGCGGCGCTCGCGTCGATCGGCGTCGACGCCGCGCTGTACCCCGGGTCGTGGTCGCAGTGGTCGCACGACCCCGCGCGTCCGGTCGCGACGGCCTGACGGGCGCACCGCCCGGCCGGCACCGCCCGGCCGGCATCGCCCGGCCGGCACCGTCCGGCCGGCACGGCCCGATCCCGGGGACGGCGACGCCCTCCCGTCGCCCGACGGGGCGGCGGGAGGGCGTGCGGCGCTCCGGCGGGCGGAGCGGTCAGACCGTGCGCGCGGCCTGGTCCCACTCGAGGCGCGGTGCGCGCGGGCGGTCGGTGCCCTCGCCGTCGGGCCAGCCGACGTTGAGCACGGCGAGCGTGCGCCAGGCCGAGCCGGCGAAGAACTCGCCGTCGACGCCCGCGGCGTCCAGGCCCGTCATGGGACCGACGCCGAGGCCCGCGGCGCGCATGCCCACGACGAGGTAGCCCATCTGCAGCCACGCGTTGTCGCGCGACATGGCGGCGCGCACCTCGTGCTTGTCGGCGAAGCCCTCACCCGAGGTGGGCGCGTGCGGCACGAGCGTCGCCATGTGCTCGTGGAAGTCGACGTCGGTCGCGACGACGAGCGTCACGGGGGCGGCGAGCACGCGCTCGCGGTTGAACTCCGCGACGTGCGGCGCGAGGCGCTCGCGCCCCTCGCGGCTGCGCACGACGAGCAGCCGCAGCGGGCTCGTGTTCATGGCGGTCGGGCCCCAGCGCACGGTGTCGTACACCTCGCGCAGCAGCTCGTCGGGGACGGGGACGTCGAGGAAGCTCCCGACGGTGCGCGCGTCGCGGAACACGCGGTCCGCGGTCGTGGCGTCGACGCCGCGCGTGGTGCGCAGCGTCCGGATGTCGTCCATGAGGTCGCTCGTGGTCACGCCGCAGTCAACATCGATGCGTTCGCACCGATGCCCGCGCGGGGCTGTGACGCGTGTCACGCACCGCGCGCCGCCTATCCTGGACGCGTGAGCGAACCCCTCGTCCTCGGGATCGAGACCTCCTGCGACGAGACCGGCGTCGGCCTCGTGCGCGGCTACGAGCTGCTGGTCGACGCGGTCGCGAGCTCGGTCGACGAGCACGCGCGCTTCGGCGGGATCATCCCCGAGATCGCCGCCCGCGCCCACCTCGAGGCCATGGTCCCGACCATCGAGCGCGCGCTCGCGACGGCGCAGGTCACGCTCGACGACGTCGACGCCGTGGCCGTCACCGCCGGCCCCGGGCTCGTGGGCCCGCTGACGATCGGCGCGTCCGCCGCGAAGGCGCTCGCGGTCGGGCTGGGCAAGCCGCTGTACGGCGTGAACCACGTCATCGGGCACGCGGTCGTCGACGAGCTCGTCGACGGTGCGTTCCCCGAGCGCGTCATGGCGCTCGTCGTCTCCGGCGGGCACTCGTCGCTGCTGATGATCGACGACACCGTGAACGTCACCGAGCTCGGCTCGACGCTCGACGACGCCGCGGGCGAGGCGTTCGACAAGGTCGGGCGCCTGCTCGGCCTGCCGTACCCCGGCGGCCCGCACATCGACAGGCTCGCGCGCGAGGGCGACCCCGAGGCGATCCGGTTCCCGCGCGGCCTCACGGCCCCCAAGGACCAGGCGAAGCACGCGACCGACTTCTCGTTCTCGGGCCTCAAGACCGCCGTCGCGCGGTGGGTCGAGGCGCGCCGCGACGCCGGCGAGGACGTCCCGCTGCCCGACGTCGCGGCGTCGTTCGCAGCCGCCGTCGCGGACGTGCTCACGGCCAAGACCATCGCCGCGTGCCGGCGCGAGGGCGTCTCGACGCTCGTCGTCGGCGGCGGGTTCTCCGCGAACTCGCAGCTGCGCGACATGGCCGCGGCCCGCTGCGCCGAGGCGGGGATCGAGCTGCGGATCCCGCCGATCCGCTACTGCACCGACAACGGCGCCATGATCGGCGCGCTCGGCTCCGCCGTCGTGCGCCGAGGTCTGCCGCCCTCGCCGCTCGACCTGCCCGTCGACTCGACGATGCCGCTCACGCAGGTCCTGGTCTAGTCGCACCGACGGCCTGGACCGGACACGGCCCGACCGGGCCGTGCCGGGGCCGGTCGCGCCGGTCGCGCCGCGCACCCGTGACGGACGTCATGCCTCGACCGTGCGGCCGGGCCGCGGACCGGTGAGCGGACGCACGGGGTCGACGCCGCACCGGCCCGCAGGCTGGAGGCATGTTCGACAACGGCATCCACACCACGCTCTCCGAGCTCGTCGCGGGCCTCGACCCCGTCCTGCAGTTCCTCGCGATCATGGCGATCGGCCTCGTGCCGTTCCTCGAGTCGTACGTCGGCGCGCTCGTCGGCACGGTCACGGGCGTGCCGGTCGTGCTCGCGACCGGCGCCGCCGTGCTCGGCAACCTCGTCGCGGTGGTCGTCGCCGTCGTCGCGGGCGGCGCCGCCCGGCGGCGCTGGCGCGCGAACCGCACCGAGCGGCCCGTGAGCGCGCGCCGCCAGAAGGTCGTCGAGCGCGTCGACCGGTTCGGCGTGCCGGTCGCGAGCCTGCTCGCGCCGCTGGTCCTCGCGATCTCGCTGACCGCGTTCATCATGGTGACCGCGGGGCTCGACCGCCGTCAGGTGCTGGTCTGGCAGTCGGTCGCGGTGGTCGCGTGGGGCGCACTCTTCGCGCTCATCGGCACCGGTGCGCTCGCGGCGCTGGGGTGAGCGCCGCGGTCGTGGCCGGCGCCCCGCCCGTCCGGGCGGTCCGCGACGCCTGGCAGGCTGGTGCCGTGAGCACCACGACGCGCCCCGGTGGCCTGCTCGGCCGCTGGAGCGAGCCGCAGAAGTTCGACGCGTACACGCGCGGGTCGCTGTACCTGGTGTCGGCGAGCGAGCCGGTGCTGGTCGCGCTCGCCGTCGCGCAGCGGCCGGTCACCGCGGCGTGGGTCGTCCCGGCGGTCGTGCTGACGCTCGCGCACACCGTGGCGTGCCTCGTCGTGCTGCGCGCCGGGCTCGCGCGCGCGTCGGTCGGCACCGGGCCGTCCGTGCGGCAGGTCGTCGCGCTCGTCGCGCTGGGCGTCGCGACGGTCGCGGTGCTCGCGGGCACCGGCGGGTGGGGATCCGAGGGGCTGCGCGTCGACCCGCGCAGCGGTGCGGTCCTCGTGGTGGTCGTCGCGACGCTCGGCGCGCTGTCGCCGCTGCTGCGCACCGTGCCGCTGCTGGCGATGCTGCTGGGTGCCGTCGCGGCCGTGCTGGGTGTGCGGGCCGCCGCCGGCGCGACCTCGGACGAGGTCGTCCGCACGCTGCTGGTGTCCGTGTCCGCCGCTGCGGTCGTGCTGTCGTACCGCGCGTCGGCGTGGACGGTCGCGGTGGTCTGGGAGCTCGAGCGCGCGCGCGTCGCGCACGCGCGGCTCGCGGTCGCCGAGGAGCGGCTGCGGTTCTCGCGCGACCTGCACGACGTCGTCGGCCGCGCGCTGACGGCCGTCGCGGTGAAGAGCGAGCTCGCGGCCGAGCTCGCGTCCCGCGGGCGTGACGGCGCGGGCGGTCAGATGCTCGAGGTGCGCGACCTCGCGCACGACACGCTGCGCGAGGTGCGCGCGGTCGTCGAGGGGTACCGCGCCGCCGACCTCGCGGCCGAGCTCGTCGGCGCGCGGTCGGTGCTGCGCTCGGCGGGCGTCGAGGTGCGGGTCACGGGCGAGGGCGTCGCGCGCGGGCTCCCGGCGGCGGTCGCCGAGGCGCTCGCGTGGGCCGTGCGCGAGGGCACGACCAACGTCGTGCGGCACGCCGACGCGCGCACGTGCGAGCTCGCGCTGGCCGCGCAGGGCGGCGGCGACGTGCTGCTGCGCGTCGCGAACGACGGCATCCGGGCCCGCCCGGCCGGACCCGGGGGTGGTGCCGGGCTGCGGGGGCTGACCGAGCGGCTCGCGCCGCTGGGCGGTGCCGTGAGCACGACGACCGACGGCGACCGGTTCGTGCTCGAGGTACGGGTCCCCGCGGTCGCGAGGGAGGTGGTCGCGTGATCCGCCTGCTGCTGGCCGACGACGAGGCGCTCATCCGCGACGCGCTGGCGTCGCTGCTCGACCTCGAGGACGACGTCGAGGTCGTCGCGCGCGCCGCGTCGGCCGACGAGGCGGTCGACGCCGCCCGCGTGCACCGGCCGGACGTCGCGCTGCTCGACCTGCAGATGCCGGTGCGGGGCCGCACCGACGCGCCCGACGGCATCGACGCGGCCACGCGGATCCTCGCGGCGGACCCGCGGGTCGCGACCGTCGTCGTGACGAGCCACGGCCGGCCCGGGTACCTCAAGCGCGCGCTCGAGGCGGGCGTCCGCGGTTTCCTGCCCAAGACCGTGCCGTCGCGCGTGCTGGCCGACGTGGTGCGGCAGGTGCACGCGGGCGGCCGGTACGTCGACCCCGAGCTCGCGGCCGAGGCGATCGCGACGGGCGGCAGCCCGTTGACGGCGCGCGAGGCCGACGTGCTCGAGCTCGCGGCGGACGGCTCGCCCGTCGAGCAGATCGCCGCGCGCGTGCACCTCGCACCGGGCACGGTGCGCAACCACCTGTCGTCGGCCGTCGCCAAGCTCGGGGTGACGAACCGGCACGAGGCGGTCGCGCTCGCGCGCCGCAACGGGTGGGTCTGAGCCCAGCCGCGCCGGTCAGCCCCGCCGCAGCCGCCACACGCGCGCACCGAGCGCGAACGCGACCAGCGCGAGGCCCGCGCTCAGCGCGAGCGGGCCCCAGGTCACGGACGTCGTCATGGAGATCTCCTCGGCGGTGCGCGTGAGCGTCACGGGCGAGCCGAACCAGCTCAGCTCGACCGTGCCGCCGCCCATCGCGTCGACCGCGTCGAGCGCGCCCATCTGCCAGCCGAGCCACGAGTACAGCGGCAGCGCGAGGCCGACGACCGCGGCGAGCACGGCGCCGTCGGTCCAGCGCGGGCGCTCGTGCTCGAGCTCGGCGAAGTACCCGGCCGCGAGGCGGCGGGGCGACCCGAGGTCACGCAGCGCGGCGTCGAGACCGATGCGCGACGCGTCGTCGAGCACGGACGCGTGCAGCTCGCGGCGGATGCGGCGGGCCTCGCGGCCCGGGTAGTCCTGCATCGCGAGCTCGAAGCGCAGGAACCACCAGGACAGTCGCTGGCGGTCGCGCCAGGTGAGGCGGTGCGCGCCGCCGGTGGCAGGGGCGTCGGGTGCGGTGTCGTGGTGCGTGGTCATCGGGTCCCCTCCGGGTGGGTCGGCGCCGTGGCGGGCGCGGTGTCGGTGGTGGCGGTGCCGGCGGCTGCGGTCTCGGCGGCGGCGTGCAGGACGCGGTCGGCGGTCGCGACGAGCGCGGCCCACGCCGCGCGCTGCGTGCGCAGCGCGGCGAGGCCCGCGTCGCTGGGCCGGTAGTACTTGCGGGCCGGGCCGGACGACGAGGCGACCAGTCGGGACGTCACGAGGCCGTCGCGCTCGAGGCGCGTCAGCACGGGGTAGAGCGTCCCGGTCGACAGCTCGGCGAGGCCGGCCGCGCGCAGGGCCGCGACGAGCTCGTAGCCGTAGGACTCGTCGCGGGTGAGCGCGGCGAGCGTGAGCATGGGCAGCACGCCCTTGAGGAGCTGGGGGTCGCGGTCGCTGGTCACGCAGTCACGGTAAAGCCTGCTATCCGGCGATGCAAACTAGCGGGTGTGATCGCGTACCGGATGCGACGGGCGCACCCGTGCGGACGCGCGCTTCAGACGGCACCCCGACGTGCCGACGCACGGGAGGTGCGAGAAGCCCTGCCGGTCGTCGTCCTCGTCCTCGGAGCGGTGTACGTCCTCGCGTACCTGCCTGCCGGGCCGCTGTTCCGGTGGCGGCTGCGACGCCGGATGGTCCGGATGCTCGACCCGGGCCTGCCGCCGCTCGAGCGCGAACGCGCCGTCGAGGTCGTCCGTCGGACGATCCCGCTGCGGGGACGCGTCGCCGGTGCCGACGTCGAGCGGCTGCCGGCGCGGGCCGATCCGACCGAGCTGCGCGTCCTCGCCACCGTCCCTCCCACGCCGGACGGCTGCCCGGGGTTCCGGGTCTGGCTGCCGTGGCACTCGTCGCCGGCCGCCGACGCGGGCTCCGACGGCAGCAGGCAGGTGGTCACCGTGCACCTGGGCAGCGGCCGCGCGCTGCTGGTCGTCGTGCTCGGGCGCGTCGGGCGCGTCGACACCGGCACGGTGCTCGCGACCGCCGCGGACCGGCCCGCGCTCGGCCGGGCGCTGGGGGTGCACACCTACCCGGTCGGCGAGGTGCTGCGCGCGGCGACGGCGGCCGGTCCGGCATGGCGGCACACGTTCGGCGCGGGGTCGACCGTCGTCACCGACACCCACGTGGACCGCGACGGATGGGCCTTCGTCGTCGGCCTCGTGCGGCGCGACGGCGACCACGGCGTCGACGGGCTCGACGACGCCGTCCTCGCCACCTGGGAGTGGATCCCCGCGGACGGCCTCGCCGCGGACGGCCCCGCTGCGGACCGGGCTGCCGAAGACGGCCTCACCGCGCACCAGGCTGCTGCCGCAGGTCCCGCAGGTCCCGCCTGTCCGGGTGCCGCGGAGCCCGGCGCGGTGCCCGCCGCGCCGGTCGAGGTCGCCCTCGCCGACGAGCCCGGCAGCACGGCGGCCCGGTGCCGTGTGCCCTGCGCGCCGACCGCGGCCGGGGTCCCGGGCTCGCCGGGCACGTGGACCGCTGCGTACGTACGGCTCTCACCGACCGCGTCGCTGGTCGTCGCGGTCCACCCCGCCGACCCGGGCGTGCCGCCGCGCGACGCGCTCGCCGTCCCCGAGGTCGTCCCCTGGGGACCGGGCGCGACCCCGACCGGCGACGTGCGCGAGCGCACCGTGGCGGCGGGGACCGTCGCGACACGCACGTGGCACGTCGCCGGGCTCGTGCGCACCGAGGCCCGGCTCGACCGCCGCGGCCGCACGTGGCGGTGGCTGCTGACCTACGCGCCCGACGAGACCGCGGCGCTCGCGGTGCTGGAGGACGCGCTGCAGACGTGGCGGTGGGAGGACTGACGGGGGAAGGACTGACGGCGGGCGCCGACGGCCCGGGTCAGAGCGGGCGGCCTGCCGCCAGCTCGGCCACGAGGGACCGCACGACCGGCTCGAGCTCGCCCGCGTTCCGGCGCGCCACCGCGCGCTGACGTTGGTACGACGCGCCGCGCCGCAGGATCGTGCGCACCTGCTCGAGCTCGGCCGCGCACCCCAGCCGCTCCGCGACGGGCGCGAGCTCGACGAGCCACCGGCTCACCGAGTCCGTCACGAGCTCCTCGTCGCCCGCCGCGTTCGTGATGACGATCGCGTCCATGCCGTAGCGCGCCGAGCGCCACTTGTTCTCCTGGACGAACCACTGCGGCATGGTCGGCAGCGGCTCGCCCGCGTCGATCAGGGTCGAGAAGTGCTCGACGAAGCAGTGCGTGAGCGCGCTGATCGCGGTGACCTCGAGGAGGTTCGCGGCGCCGTCGGCGATCCGCATCTCGAGCGTGCCGAACCGCGGCGACGGGCGGATGTCCCACCGGACCTCGTCGACCTGGTCGATCACGCCCGTGTGCATCATGTCGCCCACGTACTGCTCGAGCTGCTCCCAGTGCTCGAGCTGCGGCGGCAGCCCCGCGGTCGGCAGCTGCTGGAACAGCAGCGCGCGGTTCGACGCGTACCCCGTGTCCTTGCCGCCCCAGAACGGCGACGACGCGGACAGCGACTGCAGGTGCGGGAAGACCGTGAGCATCGCGCGGCTCAGCGGCAGCACCTTGGCGCGGTCCTCGACGCCGACGTGCACGTGCACGCCGTAGATGAGCATCTGCCGGCCCCACCACTGGGTGCGGTCGATCAGCGTCGCGTAGCGCTCCTTGTCGGTGACGCGCTGCGCCGCCCAGCTCGCGAACGGGTGCGTGCCCGCTCCCATGAGCTCGATGCGCAGCGGGCGCGCGGCCGCCGCGACCTCGTCGAGCGCACGCTGCAGGTCCGCACCCGCCTCGCCGACGGTGCGGCACTTGCCCGACGACACCTCGACCGTGTTGAGCAGGAGCTCGGACGTGATGTGCGGGTGGTCGGTGCCGTCGGCGGGGCGCACGGCCTCGAAGATCGCCTGCGCGGCCTGCCGCAGGTCGCCCGAGTCGGCGTCGACCAGGCCGACCTCCCACTCGATGCCGACGGTCGACCGCTCGGACGTCGCGAACGGCAGCGCGACGGGCGCGGCCATCAGACGGGCTCCACGACGAGCACGCGCTGCTGGCCCGCGACGCGCGTGAGCACGACCGTGCCCTCGGCGGGGCCGCGCAGGTCGAGCTGGCGGCGCAGCGTCTCGGGCACCACGGCCGTGCCGCGCTTCTTGATGGTCAGGCGGCCCACGCCGCGCTCGCGCAGGTAGGTGCGCAGCCGCTTGAGGCCGAAGGGCAGGTCGTCGAGCACGCGGTACGCGGTCGCGAGCGGGTGCCACGCGGTGCGGTCCGCCAGGGCGTCGGAGGTCACGTAGGCGATCGTGGGGTCGATCAGGCGTCCGCGCACGCGGTGGGCGACCGTGCCCACGAGCCCCGCGCGGATCACGGCGCCGTCCGGCTCGTACAGGTAGCCGCCGACCGGTCCGACCGGGGGTGCGTCGTCGTCGCCGTCGGGGTCGGCGCGCAGCGTGTGCGCGGTGCCGTCGCGCAGCACGAGGGCCGTGCGGCCGGGACCGTCGGGTGCGAGCGGGCCGAACCACAGGCCGAGCTCGACGACCTCGCCGTCCGACGACACCCACTGCGCCTCGGCGTCCACGGGCAGGTCGCGGTGGGCCAGGCCCGGGCCGAGCTTGAGGCCGAGCGCCGGCACGGCGTCGCGGGTCGCGAGGACCGCGTCGAGCGGCGGGCTGTACGCGCGGGGGTCGAACACGCGCCGGCCCGTGCCGGTGCGGCGTGCGGGGTCGGCGTAGACGCCGTCGACGCCCTCGGCCGCCAGGTCCAGCGCGGTGCCGTCCGCCATGCGCACCTGCACCTCGGGGAAGGCGCGCAGGTTGACGGTCGCGAGCGCCGCGGTGGTCTCGTCGACGTCGGTGGCCAGGACGCGCAGCCCGACGCCCGCGAGCGCGAGCGCGTCGGCGCCGAGCCCGCACGTGAGGTCGGCGACGTAGGTGCAGCCCGCGTCCCGGTACCGGCGCGCGTGGTGGGCCGCGACCTCGAGGCGCGTGGCCTGCTCGAGCCCCGCGACCGTGAACAGCATGCCCTCGGCGAACTCGCCGAGCTTGGCGTGCGCCTTGGCGCGCAGCCGGGACTGCGTGAGCGCCGCCGCGACGAGCGCGGGGTCGAGGCCCTCCTTCTGGAGGCGTTCGGCGATCGGCATCGCGAGCCGCTCGTCGTACGGCGGCAGGGCCTGCAGCAGGGCCCACCCCTCCGGCTGCAGGAGCTTGACCAGCCCGGCGTCGTCCACGCGCCCAGCCTCCCACGCCCGTCGCGCGTGCACGCGCCACGCCCGCGCAGGGGCGCCGGCCGGTGCGGTCGTGCTGGCACTCGGGTTGACCGAGTGCTAACGCATTCCTAGAGTGAGGAACCGACGCACCCGTCAGGGGGCGTCGACCGCACAGGTGGCCCCGGCACCCGCGACGACGGCGGCGACGGTGCGGCTCTGACACTGTCTCAGAACCACTCACATGCGAAGGGGAGGTCCGCTGTGTCGGTCTCCATCAAGCCCCTCGAGGACCGCATCGTCGTCAAGGCCCTCGAGGCCGAGACGACGACCGCGTCGGGTCTCGTCATCCCGGACAGCGCCAAGGAGAAGCCCCAGGAGGGCGAGGTCCTGGCCGTGGGTCCGGGCCGGATCGATGACAAGGGCAACCGCGTGCCGCTCGACGTGGCCGTCGGCGACAAGGTCATCTACTCCAAGTACGGCGGCACCGAGGTCAAGTACGCGGGCGAGGACTACCTGATCCTCTCGGCGCGCGACATCCTCGCGATCGTCGGCTGACGACCACGCTGCACCCCGGGGCTCGTCCCCGGCAGCACGAAGGCCCCCTCCGGTGGAGGGGGCCTTCGTCGTTCCCGGGGCGTCCGGGAGGAGGTCGTGGGGGAGAGGGAGGCGACCGGGTCCGACGGCGTTGTCGGCCCGGACGCGCTCGGGTGCGTCGCCGGTCGGGGTGGGTCAGGCGGTGACGCGGCGGCCGGCGCGCTCGGCGAGGACCGCGGCGCGCTCGTCCTCGGACAGACCGCCCCACACGCCGTAGGGCTCACGCACGGCCAGCGACTGCTCGCGGCACTCGTTCAGCACGGGGCAGGTGGCGCAGATCGCCTTGGCTGCCTCGGCACGACGACGACGGGCCGAGCCGCGCTCGCCCTCGGGGTGGAAGAACAGGTCCTGGTCGGCGTCGCGGCAGGCGCCCTCGAACTGCCACTCCCACAGGTCCATCACCGGTCCGGGCAGACGCGAGATCTCAGCCATGGGGGTCCTCCTCGGTTCGTGCGGTGCGTCCGCGGCTCGTGACCGGGACGAAAGTCGGTCGCCCCCGACGGCTGGACCGTGGTGGCGTGCCGCAACCGTACAACCGCTTCAGAAGTTGTTCAAGACCCTCTTCGCTGGCGCGATCTGCTGAATCGATCGTGGAGCGTCCCGGGTCTCCGCGGGGCTGCGCGCCTGCTCTCCCGCCGCCGTGGCGGTCGGTTCGACGTGGGGCGGCGGGTGCACGGCTGGCACAATCGCGTCATGGTCGCGGCAGCCGAGGACGGGCTCGAGGGCGTGGAGGCGTCGGCGGGCCCCGTCGACGGTCCCGACGGGCACGCGGAGACCGGCGCCGACCGGCCCGCCCTGACCGTCGCCGCCGTGGCCCGGCGGCTCGGGGTCGCGCCCGCGACCCTGCGCACGTGGGACCGGCGCTACGGCCTCGGTCCCTCCGAGCACCACGCGGGCGCGCACCGGCGCTACGCACCGGCCGACCTCGAGCGGCTCCTCGTCATGCGGCGCCTCACGATCGACGGCGTCGCGCCGTCGGAGGCGGCGCGACTCGCGCTCGCCGCCCCGGTCGGTGCGAGCCCGGCGCCGGCGCCCGGCAGCGACGACCTCACGGCGCGGCTGCCCACCGCGCGCACCGGCGGCGGGGCGGCGTCCCCGTCGGTCGAGGCCGCCGCGGGGCGGCCCGCCGGCACCGGTGGCGTGGTCGCGCTCGTCGACGCCGCGCTGACGGGACGCGCCGAGCGCTGCGCGGCTCTGCTCGGGCTCGGTCCGGGAGACGACGTCACGACGTGGTGGCAGGGGCTCGTGCAGCCCGCGGTCGTCGCGCTCGCGCGGCGCACGGTCGTCGAGCGCCCGGGTGTCGACGCGCGCGCGACGCTCGCCGGAGCGGTCCTCGCCGCGCTGCGCGCGCGCACCGCGGCGCCCCCGGGTGCGGGTGCGGCCGTGGTCCTGCTGCTGCCCGTGCCGGGCGAGGCGCGCCCCCTGCTCGCGCACGCCGTCGCCGCGGCGCTCGTCGACGGCGGGGTCGACGCGCGCCTCGTCGCCGGTCCGGTCTCGCCGCGGCACGCGGGGGAGCTCGCGCTGATGACGCGCGCCCGCGCCGTCGTGACGATCTCGGAGGCGTCGGCGCCTGACCTGTCGGTCGTCACCGCGCTCGCCCGGGAGCGCGAGGACCTGCCGCAGTTCGTCATGGTCCCGGAGGCGGCCGGGGCGCGCGTGCCGCTGGACCGCACGGTCCACCGCGCCCGGACGTTGACGGGGCTCGTGCACGAGATGCTCGCGGTCGTCGCGCAGGCCGCACCGCTGTGACGCGCGTCTCACCCAGGGTCGACGTGCTGGCCCGATAGCGTGACGGCATACCACGCGGGAACCGTCATCCGTGAGGAAACGGCGTGCGGATTCCCGGTGGTCGGCCGTGAAGGCTAACGTGACGCACCGGTAACGCCGATGCAGGCATGGACCCGTGCACGCATGTGGTGTCGGGATCGGCGCGAGGAGGAAACCCATGGCTGGAGTCGTGGTCTGCCACGGCTCGGCGACCGTCCGCGAGCGGCTCGTCGTGACATCGATCGGAGTGCCGTCGTTGGCGCCGGTCCGGGCGGCGGCGACCGCGGACGAGCTGCTGGCGCTCGCGCGCCGCATCGCTCCCACCGTGGTCCTGCTGGACGCCCACCTGCCGGGCGCAGGCCCGACGGAGGCGATCCGCCGGCTGCGCGCCGTCGCGCCGTCGACGGCCGTCGTGCTGCTCGCCGGGCCGGAGGACGGTGAGGCGCTCGACCGTGCGCTCGCGCTCGGTGCGCGGGGCTTCCTCGCGCCCGACGTCGGCCGTGCCGAGCTGGCCGCCGTCGCCGCGCACGTGCAGGCGAGCCCCGTGACCGGTGGCGCCGTCGTCCCGGGTGTGCCCCACCCGGCGAACCCGCTGCAGGAGAGTCAGGTCGTGCGCGCGGACACCGGTGTCGCCGCACGACCGGCCGAGCCCACGCCCGTCCTCACCAAGCGCGAGATCGAGGTCCTGGTCGGCATGAGCCACGGCCGCTCGAACGCGCAGATCGGGCAGGAGCTGTTCCTGTCCGAGGACACGGTGAAGACCCACGCGCGCCGGCTGTTCCGCAAGCTGGGGGCGTCCGACCGCGCGCAGGCCGTGGCGATCGGGCTGCGGCGCGGCATCATCGACTGACCTCACGGGTCGGGCGTGGACGTCCGTCCCGTCACGTGCTCGGGCACCGGCGCCCGACCGGTGTCCGGCACGCGGGACCCGCCGTCCGGGCCACCTCCGCGGCCACGTATCCTGGGGCGATGACGGAGCACGACGTCCCCACGTCCCCGACGGACCCGTTCGCCCGTGTCGGCCTCACCTACGACGACGTCCTGCTGCTGCCCGGCGAGACCGACGTCATCCCGTCCGAGGTCGACACCACGTCGCGGCTGACGCGCGAGATCAGCGTGCGCGTGCCGCTGGTGTCGGCGGCCATGGACACGGTCACCGAGGCCCGCATGGCCGTCGCGATGGCGCGGCAGGGCGGCGTCGGGATCCTGCACCGCAACCTGTCGATCGCCGACCAGGCGCACCAGGTCGACGTCGTCAAGCGCTCCGAGTCGGGCATGGTGTCCGACCCCGTGACGGTCGGCCCCGACGCGACGCTCGCCGAGCTCGACGCGTTGTGCGGCACCTACCGCGTCTCCGGGCTGCCGGTCGTCGACGACGAGAACCGCGTGCTCGGCATCATCACCAACCGCGACCTGCGGTTCGTGCCGCCCGCCGAGTTCGCGACGCGGCGCGTGCGCGACGAGATGACGGCGATGCCGCTCGTGACCGCGCCGGTCGGGATCGCGCGCGAGGACGCCGCGGCGCTGCTCGCCAAGCACAAGGTCGAGAAGCTGCCGCTCGTCGACGAGCAGGGCAAGCTCGCGGGCCTCATCACCGTCAAGGACTTCGTGAAGTCCGAGCAGTACCCGCACGCGACCAAGGACGCCGACGGGCGTCTCGTGGTCGGCGCGGCGATCGGCTTCTTCGGCGACGCGTGGGAGCGCGCGACGGCACTGGTCGAGGCGGGCGTCGACGTGCTCGTCGTCGACACCGCGAACGGCCACGCGCGGCTCATGCTCGACATGGTGCGGCGCCTGAAGTCCGACCCGGCGACCCGGCACGTGCAGGTCATCGGCGGCAACGTCGCGACGCGGCCCGGGGCGACCGCGCTCGTCGAGGCGGGGGTCGACGCCGTCAAGGTGGGTGTCGGACCGGGCTCGATCTGCACCACGCGCGTCGTCGCCGGTGTCGGCGTCCCGCAGGTGACGGCCATCCACGACGCCGCGCAGGCGTGCCAGCCGGCCGGCGTGCCCGTCATCGGCGACGGTGGCCTGCAGTACTCGGGCGACATCGCCAAGGCGCTCGTCGCGGGCGCCGACACGGTCATGCTCGGCTCGCTCCTCGCGGGCTGCGACGAGTCGCCCGGCGACCTCGTGTTCGTCAACGGCAAGCAGTACAAGCACTACCGGGGCATGGGCTCGCTCGGCGCGATGGCCTCGCGCGGGCGCGTGTCGTACTCCAAGGACCGGTACTTCCAGGCCGACGTCGCGACCGACGAGAAGATCGTCCCCGAGGGCATCGAGGGCCAGGTGCCGTACCGCGGCCCGCTGTCGGCCGTCGCGCACCAGCTCGTGGGCGGTCTGCACCAGTCGATGTTCTACGTCGGCGCGCACACGATCCCCGAGCTCCAGGAGCGCGGGCAGTTCATCCGGATCACGCCGGCGGGGCTCAAGGAGTCGCACCCGCACGACATCCAGATGACCGTCGAGGCGCCCAACTACACCGGCCGCTGACCGGACGGCGGGCCGGCGACGGCCCGCCCGCCGGTAGGCTCGTCCGGTGAGCAGCGAGATCGAGATCGGACGGGGCAAGCGAGGACGCCGGGCGTTCTCCTTCGACGACATCGCGGTGGTGCCCTCGCGGCGCACGCGCGACCCGGAGGAGGTCTCGGTCGGCTGGCAGATCGACGCCTACCACTTCGACCTGCCGATCCTGGCCGCGCCGATGGACTCCGTGGTCAGCCCGGCGACGGCCGTCGCGCTCGGTCAGGCCGGCGGCGTCGGGGTCCTCGACCTCGAGGGCCTGTGGACGCGGTACGACGACCCGACCACGCTGCTCGCCGAGATCGCGACGCTCGACCCGGCGCGCGCGACCGCGCGCATGCAGGAGATCTACGCCGCGCCGATCCGCCCCGAGCTGATCCGTGCGCGGCTGCAGGAGATCCGCGACGCGGGCGTCGTCGTCGCGGGGGCGCTCAGCCCGCAGCGCACGCAGGAGCACTGGCGCACGGTCGTCGACGCGGGCGTCGACCTGTTCGTCATCCGCGGCACCACCGTGTCCGCCGAGCACGTGTCGGGCCGCGCCGAGCCCCTCAACCTCAAGCGCTTCATCTACGAGCTCGACGTGCCCGTGATCGTCGGCGGCGCGTCGACCTACACGGCCGCGCTGCACCTCATGCGCACGGGCGCCGCGGGCGTCCTCGTCGGCTTCGGCGGCGGCGCCGCGCACACCACGCGTGTGTCGCTCGGCATCCACGCACCCATGGCGACGGCCGTCGCGGACGTGGCGGCCGCGCGCCGCGACTACCTCGACGAGTCCGGCGGCCGGTACGTGCACGTCATCGCCGACGGCGGCGTCGGTCGCTCGGGCGACCTCGTCAAGGCCGTCGCGTGCGGCGCCGACGCCGTCATGCTCGGCGCGGCGCTCGCGCGCGCGACCGACGCCCCCGGACGCGGTTTCCACTGGGGCTCCGAGGCCCACCACCCGCAGCTGCCGCGCGGCGAGCGCGTCGAGGTCGGCACCGTGGGCACGCTCGAGCAGATCCTCTTCGGCCCCGGCCACACGGCCGACGGCACGCTCAACCTCGTGGGTGCGTTGCGCCGCGCGATGGCGACCACCGGGTACTCCGACCTCAAGGAGTTCCAGCGCATCGAGGTCGTCGTCTCGCCCTACCAGCCGCGCTGACGTCCGCACGCAGGGCCGGGCGCGTGCCCGGCCCTGCGGCGCGCCCGGCGCCGTGCGCTGCGCACCGGCGCAGGTGGGGGAGCGACGGCGACGCCGTCGTCGGTCGCGGCGCGCCCCGGCGAGCGCGACCGATCACGAGGTCGCGCGAGGACGAGCCGGGAGCCGGCTCAGCCGACCCGCTGCGCCGCGGGCGCCTCGGCCGCCGGTGCGGTCGGGCGGTCCTCGCCGTCCGTGGCCGGGTCGCCGTGCGCGTGGTGCCGGCCCACGGGCAGCACGAGCGGGCAGCCCGAGACCGGGTCGGGCACGACGCGCGCGGCCATGCCGAACACGTCGCGCACCATCCGCTCGGTGACGACGTCGGCCGGGTCGCCCTGCGCGTACAGCCGGCCGTCGGTCAGCGCGACGAGGTCGTCGGCGTACCGCGCGGCGAGGTTGAGGTCGTGCAGCACCATGACGATCGTCGTGCCGCGCTCGCGGTTGAGGTCGGTGAGCAGGTCGAGGACCTCGACCTGGTGCGCGACGTCGAGGAACGTCGTCGGCTCGTCGAGCAGCAGCACGTCGGTCTGCTGCGCGAGCGCCATGGCGATCCACACGCGCTGGCGCTGCCCGCCCGACAGCTCGTCGACCGGGCGGTCCGCGAGGTCGAGCGTGTCGGTCGCGACGAGCGCCTGCTCGACGACCGCGTCGTCCTGCGCGGTCCAGCGGCGGAACCAGCCCTGGTGCGGGTACCGCCCGCGGCCGACGAGGTCGGCGACGGCGATGCCCTCGGGACTCACGGGCGTCTGGGGCAGCAGCCCGAGCACGGTCGCGACCTCGCGCGAGGGCATCGTGTCGATGGGTGTGCCGTCGAGCAGCACGCGACCCGTGCGGGCCTTGAGCAGCCGGGCCATCGCGCGCAGGAGGGTCGACTTGCCGCAGCCGTTGGCGCCGACGATCGCCGTGATGGCGCCGGGGGCGACCGACAGCGTCATGTCGTGCACGACGACGCGGTCGTCGTAGCCGACGGTCACGGCGTCGACGGCCAGCGTGTGCACGGCGGGGGAGTCCGTCACAGGGAGCCTCCGGAGCGGTTGGTCCTGGCCAGCAGCCAGAGCAGGTAGGGCGCGCCGAGCACGCCCGTGACGACGCCGACCGGGAACCGTGCGGGCAGCAGGTGCTGCCCCACGAGGTCGGCGCCGAGCACGAGCACCGCACCGACCAGGCCGGCGGGCACGAGGAGCCGCCCCGTGCCGCGCAGCAGGCGGTGCGCGATCGGCCCGGACAGGAACGCGACGAACGCGATCGGCCCGGTCGCGGCGGTTGCGACCGCGATGGTCGCGACGGCGACGACCAGCAGCGCGAGCCGCGAGCGGTCCGGTGCGACGCCGAGCCCGGCGGCCGCGTCGTCGCCGAGCTGCAGCGCGGGCAGGCGACGCGCGAGCACGAGCAGGGTAGGCACCAGCAGCGCGAGCGACCCGGCGAGCGGCCCGACCGTGGCCCAGAAGGCGGAGTTGAGCGACCCCGTCAGCCACCGCAGCGCCTCGTTCGCGTCGTAGATCCCGGCGCGGGTCATGGCGTAGGCGATGACGGACTGCAGCATGGCGCCGACCGCGATGCCGATGAGCACGAGCCGCGCGCCGTGCACGCCCCCGCGCCACGACAGCGCGTAGATCACCACCGCGACGGCCAGCCCGACGACCACCGCGACGGCCGACAGCGCGGGGCCGGACAGGCCGAACATCGTGATCGCGACGACCGCGGCGGCGCTCGACCCCGCGCTCACGCCGATGATGTCGGGGCTCGCGAGCGCGTTGCGCAGCATGGTCTGGAAGACGGCGCCGGCCGTGCCGAACGCGACGCCCACGAGCGCGCCCGTGAGCACGCGCGGGGCGCGCAGCACGCCGACGTTGAACGACGCGCCCGGCACCTGCTCGCCGAGCAGCACGCGCAGCACCTCGAGCGGCGTGTACACCCGCTCGCCGACGCACAGCGTGACGACGACGAGCGCGGCGACGAGCAGCGACAGCACGGCGACCACCGTGCGGCGTCGGCGGGTGCGCGCACGGCGGCCGCGCGCGACGACCGCACCGGTCGCGGCCGGCGTCCCGCCTGCCGCGCGGGCGCCCAGCAGCGCGGTCACAGCTCGCGCACCTTGTGGCGGCGGATGATCGCGATGAACACGGGCGCGCCGAGCACGGCCGTGACGATGCCGACCTCGACCTCCTGCGGGCGGGCGACGACGCGCCCCACGACGTCGGCCGCGAGCAGCAGCGACGCACCGAGCACGGCGCTGTACGGCAGCAGCCACCGGTGCCCGGGGCCGGTGAGCACGCGCGCGAGGTGCGGGACGACGAGCCCCACGAACCCGATGGGGCCCGCGGCGGCGACGGCCGTGCCGCACAGCAGCACGGCGGCCACGCCCCCGGCGGCGCGCACGAGCCCGACGCGCTGCCCGAGCCCGACGGCGACGTCGTCGCCGAGCGCGATCGCGTCCATGCCGCGCGCGCTGCCGACCGCCAGGACGGCACCCGCGACGAGGAACGGCGCGAGCTGGCCGATCTCGGCGAGGGACGCGCGTCCCAGCGAGCCGACCTGCCAGAACCGGAACGTGTCGAGCACGTCGGTGCGGCTGAGCAGCACCATCGAGATCGCCGAGCTCAGCGCGGCGGTGGTCGCGGCGCCCGCGAGCGCGAGCTTGAGGGGGGTCGCGCCCTCGCGGCCGAGCGAGCCGATCGCGTAGACGAGCAGCGACGTGAGCGCGGCCCCCGCGAACGCGAGCCACACGTACTGCGTGAGCGTCGACAGGCCCAGCAGCATGATGCCGAGCACGACCGCGAGGGACGCGCCCGAGCTGATGCCGAGGAGGCCGGGGTCGGCCAGCGGGTTGCGCGTCAGGCCCTGCAGCACGGCGCCGCCGACGCCGAGCGCCGCGCCGACGAGCAGGCCGAGCACGGTGCGGGCGACGCGCGACTGCACGGCGGCCTGCGCGATCTGCGAGGTGTCGGGGTGCAGCACGCCCGCGACGACGTCCTGCCAGCCGACGACGCGTGCGCCGAACGCGAGCGAGGCGAGGACCGCGAGCAGCAGGGCGACGACGCCGACCACGAGGCCGACGGTGCGGCGTCGGCGCAGCGACGCCGGCCGCACCCGGGTGGGTGCGGCCGGCGTGGCGGCGGTGGGGGTGAGCGTCACCCGACCTTCTCGGCGGCGGCCTGGAACCGGTCGAGGTAGTCGTCGAGGGCCCAGGGCAGCGACAGCACGGTCGGGCCGGACGTCGCGGCCGAGATCGGGTCGGTGTTGCCGAGCACGACGACCGAGCCGCGGGCGACGGCCGGGATCTTGCTGAACAGCGGGTCGGCCTGCAGCGTCGCGAGCATGGAGTCGTCGCCGTACGTCACGAGGATGTCGGCGTCGGCGAGCGTGTCTGCCTGCTCGGACGCGAGGTTGACGTAGAACTGGTCGGTGTCTCCCGCGAGGTCGACGACCGACGGCGCGTTCTCCAGCCCGAGGTCGGCGAGCAGCTGCACGCGCGCGTCGAGCGGCGTGTAGACGCCGATCGTGCTGGGGTTCGACGGGTCGAACCAGGCGTAGGCGACGGTCTTGCCCGCGACGTCGGGGCGCTCGGCGAGCGCGGCGTCGATCTGGGCGAGCACGTCGTCGACGAGGTCCTGCGCCTGCGCCTTCTTCCCGATGGCCTCGCCGTCGATGAGCGCCATGTCCTTCCAGCTCGTGCCCCACGCGAACTTCGGGTACGACACGGTCGGCGCGATCTGCGAGAGCGTGTCGAAGTCCTCGCGGGTCATGCCCGAGTAGGCGCCGAGGATGACGTCGGGCTCGACGTTGTTGACGGCCTCCATGGGGATGCCGTCGGTCTCGTCGAAGAGCGTGGGCAGGTCGTCGCCCGTCGCGCCGAGACCCTCGAGCGCCTCGTACGTCCAGGGCAGCACGCCGTCGCCGTCGTCGTCGCCGTAGGTCTGCTTCGCGAAGCCGACGGGGACCACGCCGAGCGCGATCGGCACGTCGTGGTTGCCCCAGTTGACGGTCGCGACGCGCTCGGGCTGCGACTCGATGGTCGTGTCGCCGAACGTGCTGGTGATCGTCACGGGGAAGTCGCCGGACGCGCCGGCCGACGAACCGCCCGTGGGGGTGCCGGCGGGGTCGCCCGTCGAGCAGGCGGCGAGCAGGAGTGACGCGGCGGCGGCGGCGACGAGGGGTCGCAGGGCGCGGCGTGCGGGCGCAGAGCGCATGGTGTCCTTCGCGGAGGGGCGCGGGGCCGGGGCCCGTGCGGGCTCGTCCGGGCGGCCCGCGGAACGGGTGCTAGGTGAGCCTTACCTTACGGCATCGCCGGCCGCGTGGGCGAGGCGCGGGTGGGGCGACGGCGGCGTTCGCGTGGTGCGCCGCGCGGACGCGCCTCGTGCCGATGGCCCGTTCCCACATCGAGCGGCGCCCGTTCGGCACCGCTTGTGTGGGAATCTGTTGACATCCCCGCCCTGACTCGGTCATTCTGGACACGACGCGGGGGCACGTCACCCCGCGCGAGGGACGGCCGACGACGACGTCCGCCCGGTGCGACGTCGCACCGGGGCGCCCGCCGCGGCCTCGAGCGCATGCTGCGAGGAGAGCGATGAAGGTCTTCCGGTTCTACGCACCCGGTGACGTCCGTCTCGAGGACGCCCCCGAGCCCGAGGTGGCCGCGGGGGAGGTGAAGATCCGGGTCCGTGCGTGCTCGATGTGCGGGACCGACGTCAAGATCTCGACGTCCGGGCACCAGCGCATCGTGCCGCCGCGCGTCATGGGGCACGAGATCGCCGGTGAGGTGGTCGAGGTCGGCGACGGCGTCGACGGCTGGGCGCCGGGCGACCGCGTGCAGGTCATCGCCGCGATCCCGTGCGGGCGGTGCGCGTGGTGCACCCGGGGGCTCGAGACGATCTGCCCGCACCAGGTGTCGATGGGCTACGACTACGACGGCGGGTTCGCGCCGTTCATGATCGTGCCCCCGACCGTGCTGGCCGTCGACGGGCTCAACCGCATCCCCGACGGCGTCGGTTTCGCCGAGGCGTCGGTCGCCGAGCCGTTCGCGTGCGCGATCAACGCGCAGGAGATCGCCGACGTGCACGACGGCGACACGGTCGTCGTCGTGGGCTCCGGCCCCATCGGGTGCCTGCACGTGCGGCTCGCCCGGGCACGCGGCGCGTCGGCGGTCTACCTCGTCGAGCTCAGCCGCGCGCGGCTCGACATGGCGGCCGACGTGGTCAAGCCCGACGCCGCGGTCTGCGCGTCCGAGCAGGACCCCGTCGAGGCCGTCCTCGAGCTCACCGGCGGTCGTGGTGCCGACGTCGTCATCACCGCGGCCGCGTCGGGCGCGGCGCAGGAGCAGGCGCTGCGCATGGTCGCGCCGCGCGGACGGATCAGCTTCTTCGGCGGTCTGCCCAAGGACCGCCCGACCATCACGCTCGACTCCAACCTCGTCCACTACAAGGAGCTGACGATCGTCGGTGCCAACGGGTCGAGCCCCGCGCACAACCGCACGGCGCTCGCCATGATCGCCGACGGCTCGGTGCCCGTGAGCGACCTCATCACCCACCGGCTGCCGCTCGAGCAGGTCGCCGAGGGCATCGACGTCGTGCGCTCGGGCGCCGGCATCAAGGTGACCATCGAGCCCTGAGGCCCCGCCCCGGCCGGCCGCGCCCCACCGGCGGCCGGCGGGGCGACGGTCCGCACCACCCGCCGTGGGCAGCGGCGCCGCACCACCCGCACCCGAGCACCACCCGCACCACCACAGAGCAGCACCGCACTGCAGCACCGATCAACGACGATCACGGCCGGCGGACGTGCGCCCCGGCCCGACCTAGCGGAGCGTGACCCGGCCATGACCACCACCGCACCAGCCGCACCGAGCCTCGCGCGCGGACGGACCGCCCAGGTCCGCCTGCAGCGCTTCGGCGCCTTCCTCACCGGCATGATCATGCCCAACCTCCCGGCGTTCCTGGCCTGGGGGCTCATCACCGCCCTGTTCATCTCGGTGGGCTGGCTGCCCAACGGGGTCCTCGGCGGGTTCGGCAACGCCGACGTCGCCGGTGCCTGGCAGGGCGCCGCCACGCAGCTCGTCGAGGCGGACGACGGCACGACGTTCCAGCAGTACCTCGGGCTCGTCGGCCCGATGGTCACCTACCTGCTGCCGCTGCTCATCGCCAACGCCGGCGGACGCATCGTGCACGGCGAGCGCGGCGGGGTCGTCGCGACCATCGCGACGCTCGGCATCATCGTCGGCAGCACCGTGCCGATGTTCCTCGGCGCGATGATCGTGGGCCCGCTCGCGGCGTGGGTCATGAAGCTCGTCGACGGCCTGTGGGAGGGCAAGATCCGCCCGGGCTTCGAGATGCTCGTCAACATGTTCTCGGCGGCCATCGTCGGCGGCGCGCTGTCGGTCGCGGCGTTCTTCGGCATCGCGCCGGTCGTCACCCAGATCAGCACGTGGCTCGGCTCGGTCGTGGGCTGGTTGGCCGACAACCACCTGCTGCCCGCCATGGCGCTCGTCGTCGAGCCGGCCAAGGTGCTGTTCCTCAACAACGCGATCGGCAACGGCGTGCTCGTGCCGCTCGGTGCGCAGCAGGTCGTCGCCGACGGCAAGTCGCTGCTCTACCTCGTCGAGGCCAACCCCGGGCCGGGCCTGGGCATCCTGCTCGCCTACGCGCTGCTCGGCGTGGGCGTCGCGCGTTCGACCGCACCCGGTGCCATCGCCGTGCAGTTCCTCGGCGGCATCCACGAGGTCTACTTCCCGTTCGTGCTGATGAAGCCGATGCTCATCGTCGCCGCGATCGCGGGCGGGGCCACGGGCATCGCGACGAACGTCGTCTTCGGCAGCGGGTTGGTCGGCCCGGCGGCGCCGGGCAGCATCTTCGCGGTGTACGCCCAGACCGCGCGGGACAGCTACCTGGGCGTGACCCTGTCGGTGCTGCTGTCGGCGACGGTCTCGTTCCTCGTCGCCGCCGTGATCCTGCGGGCGACGCGCAAGCGCGACCTGGCCGCGGGCGAGAGCGGCGACCTGGCGGCGGCGGTCGCGCAGACCGAGGCCAACAAGGGGCGGTCCAGCGCGGCGCTCGGCGCGCTCGTTCCAGGCGGGGCTCCCGCGGTCGACGGCGCAGCCGGGAGCGGCGAGCAGGACGCGGACGTCGCACCCGTGCGGCTGATCGTGTTCGCGTGCGACGCCGGCATGGGGTCGTCGGTCATGGGCGCGGCGGTGCTGCGGGACAAGCTCCGCAGGGCCGGCGCCGACGAGGTCACGGTCGTCAACAAGGCCGTCGCGACGCTCGACGACTCCGCCGACCTCGTCATCAGCCAGCGCGAGCTGACCGCGCGCGCCCGGCTCCAGGCGCCCTCCACGCGGCACCTGTCGGTCGACAACTTCATGAGCAGCCCGGTGTACGACCAGGTGGTCGCCGAGGTCCTCGCCGCGCGGGACGGGACGGTGGCCCGATGAGCGACGCGCACGACGGCGGCGAGGTGCTGACCCGCGAGCTGTGCGTCGCGGACGGCCGTGCGACGACGTACGAGGAGGCCGTGCGCGAGGCCGGGGCGCTGCTGGTGGCGGCGGGCGCCGTGGCCCCCGAGTACGTCGAGGGCATGCTCGAGCGCGAGCGGACCATGACGACGTTCATGGGCAACGGCCTGGCGATCCCGCACGGCACGCTCGACGCGACGCCCCACATCCGCCGCTCGGCCGTCTGCGTGGTGCGCTACGCCGACCCGATCGACTGGAAGGGGTCGCCCGTGCGCGTCGTGGTCGGGATCGCGGGGGCGGGCGGCGAGCACCTCGAGGTGCTGTCGCGCATCGCGCTCGTGTTCGCCGACCCCGACCAGGCCGACGCGGTCGCCCGCGCGACGACCGCGGACGAGCTGTACGCGCTCGTGGGGCGCGTGAACGCGACCTGAGCGCCCCGCCGCGGTCGGCGCGGCGCTCGCGAGCCCCGGGCCCGGTGCATCAGCGCCGGGCCCGGGGCGCATCCGGGCAGCTCGATGCCCGGACCGGACATCGACCGACCTGCGGCGATGTCTGTCACCACAGAAGCGGATGTTGATTCACTTCCGAACATGCCCGTTTGGCATTGACAGACGTGGCGGACGGGGTGATCCTGGGACGCAGCCGCCACCTCGGCGGCACGGGACGACGGAGTCGATGTGTACGCACCGGAGCGACACCAGCAGATCCTCACGCGCGCGCGGGCCGACGGCCGCGTCGACGTCACGCGGCTCGCTGCCGAGCTCGACGTCACGGCCGAGACGATCCGCCGCGACCTCACCGCGCTCGAGCGGCACGGGCTCGTGCGGCGCGTGCACGGCGGCGCCATCCCGGTCGAGCGGCTCGGCTTCGAACCCGGGCTCGCCGACCGCGAGGGCCTGCTCTCGGGCGAGAAGGAGCGCATCGCCAAGGCCGCGCTCGACGAGCTGCCCGACGGCGGCGCGATCATCCTCGACGCCGGCACCACGACCGTCCGGCTCGCCGAGCTGCTGCCCACCGACCGCGAGCTCACGGTCGTGACGCACGCGCTGCCCGTCGCGACCGTCCTCGCGACGCGACCCGGCACCACGCTGCACCTCGTCGGCGGCACGGTCCGCGGGCGCACGCTCGCGGCCGTCGGGTCGTGGGCGCTGCGCGACCTCGCCGAGATCCACGTCGACGTCGCGTTCCTCGGCGCCAACGGCATCACCGCCGAGCACGGCGTCACGACGCCCGACCTCGCCGAGGCCGCCGTCAAGCGCGCGCTGGTGACCGCCGCCCGCCGCACGGTGGTCCTCGCCGACCACACCAAGGTCGGTCGCGTCGACCTCGCGCACGTCGCGGCGCTCGCCGACGTCGACACCCTGGTCACCGACGGCGCGGTCGAGCCCGAGCTCGCCGACGAGATCGAGGCCGCGGGCACCCGCGTGGTGCGCGCATGATCGTCACCGTCACGCCCAACCCCAGCCTCGACCGTGCGCTCGACGTCGAGCGGCTCGAGGTCGGCGAGGTCAACCGCGCGCACGCCGCGCACGTGCACCCCGGCGGCAAGGGCATCAACGTGGCCCGGGCCCTCGCACGGCACGGCCTCGCCGCCGTCGCGGTCGTGCCCGCCGGCGGCGCCGACGGCGCGCGGCTCGTCGCTCTGCTCGGCGAGCACGGCGTGCCCGCCGTCCCCGTGCCCGTCGCGGGGGACACGCGCACCAACGTCACGCTCGTCGAGGCCGACGGCGTCACCACCAAGGTCAACGCGCCCGGCCCGCGGCTGTCCGACGCCGAGGTCGACGCGCTGCTCGCGGCCGTCGAGGACCAGCTGACGTCCGCGCCCCGCGCGGTCGTCGCCGCCGGCTCGCTGCCCGCCGGCGCCGGCGACGCGTTCTTCGTCCGGCTCGCCGGGCTCGCCGGGCGCCACGGCGTACCGCTCGTGCTCGACACCTCGGGCGCCCCGCTCACGCGGGCCGTGCGCGCCGGGGGCCTGAGCCTCGTCAAGCCCAACGAGGACGAGCTCGCCGAGCTCGTCGGCCGCGACCTCGTCACCGTGGGCGACGTCGTCGAGGCCGCGCGCGAGGTCATCGCACAGGGCACCACCGCGGTCCTCGTGAGCCTCGGCGCGCACGGCGCGCTGCTCGTGCGCGAGGACGGCACGTGGTGGGCCGGCGGCCCGCCGCTCGTGCCCCTGTCGACCGTCGGCGCGGGCGACTCCACGCTCGCGGGCTACCTCGCGGGCACCGGCTCGTGCGCCGACCGGCTGCGCACCGCCGTCGCGTGGGGCCGCGCCGCCGTCCTGCTCCCGGGCACCGAGGTGCCCGGCCCCGACCAGCTCGACCTCGACGCCGTGCGCGTCGTCGAGACCCCCGACCCCCACCTCGCACTGAAGGAGCTGTGAGCCCCGTGAGCACCACCACCCCGCTGATCACCGCGGACCTGGTCGCCGTCGACCTCGCCGCGACCGACCGGACCGACGTCACGCGTCGGCTGATCGACCTGCTCGCGGCCGCCGGCCGCGTCACCGACGCCGACGGGTTCGCCGCCGACGTCGCGGCGCGCGAGGCCCAGATGGCCACCGGCATGCCCGGCGGCGTCGGGCTGCCGCACGCGCGCTCCGAGCACGTCGTCGTCCCGAGCCTCGCGGTCGGCAAGCTCGCGCAGGGCGTCGACTGGGGCGCCCCCGACGGGCCCGCGCGCCTCGTCTTCCTCATCGCCGCGCCCGCCTCCGGCGACGCGGACCACCTGCAGATCCTCGCCGCCCTCGCGCGTCGCCTCGTGCACGAGTCCTTCCGGACGTCGCTGCTCGAGGCGCCCGACGCCGCGACCGTCGCGGCGATCGTCACGCGAGAGGTCGTGCCGTCGTGAAGCTCGTCGCCGTGTCCTCGTGCCCCACGGGGATCGCCCACACGTACATGGCCGCCGAGGCGCTCGAGCAGGCGGGCAAGGCCGCCGGCCACGAGGTGCACGTCGAGACCCAGGGCGCCGCGGGCTCGACCCCGCTCGACCCCGCGCTCATCGCCGCCGCGGACGGCGTCATCTACGCCGCCGACCTCGAGGTCAAGGACAAGCAGCGGTTCGCCGGCAAGCCGTTCGTCGACGTCGGCGTCAAGAAGGCCGTGCACGACGCGCCCGGCGTCATCGCCGCCGCGGTCGCCGCGGTCGAGGCGGGCGTGCCCGCCGGCGCCGCCGCCGCTCCCGCCGCGGCGCCCGCGACCAAGGTCGACCGCGACGCCGGTGCCGGCACCAAGGTGCGGCAGTGGCTCATGACGGGCGTGTCGTACATGATCCCGTTCGTCGCCGCGGGCGGCATCCTCATCGCGCTGTCGTTCATGCTCGCGCAGGTCGCGTGGGGCGGCGCCGAGGGCGCGATCGAGGTCACCAAGGTCGACGCGGCCACGGTGGTCGCGGCGTTCGACCCCGCGTCGCTGCAGGACTGGTCGGTCGTGCTGCTCAAGACCGGGCAGCTCGCGTTCGGGTTCCTCGTGCCCGTGCTCTCCGGCTTCATCGCGTACGCGATCGCCGACCGCCCCGGCCTCGTGCCCGGGTTCCTCGGCGGCGCGGCCGCCGGGTTCGTCGGCGCCGGGTTCCTCGGCGGCCTCGTCACGGGCTTCCTCGCCGGTGGCGTCGCGCTGTGGATCAGCCGCTGGAACGTCCCCAAGGGCGTGCGCGGCGTCATGCCGGTCGTCGTCATCCCGCTGCTGTCGTCGGCCGTGGTCGGGGTCGTCATGCTCGTGCTCATCGGGAGGCCGATCGCCGCCGCCATGGACGGGCTGACGAGCTGGCTCAACGGGCTGTCGGGCACCAGCGCGGTGCTGCTCGGCCTGCTGCTCGGCGCGATGATGGGCTTCGACCTGGGCGGTCCGATCAACAAGGTCGCCTACACGTTCGCGGTCACGGGCCTGGCCACCGAGGGCCTGGCCGCGGACGCGACGCAGTACCGCGTCATGGCCGCGGTCATGGCCGCCGGCATGGTCGCGCCGCTCGCGATGGCCCTGGCCACCACGGTGCGCAAGCGGCTGTTCACGCACGCCGAGCAGGAGAACGGCAAGGCCGCGTGGCTGCTGGGCGCGTCCTTCATCTCCGAGGGCGCCATCCCGTTCGCCGCCGCCGACCCGTGGCGCGTCATCGTGTCCTCGGTCGTCGGCTCGGCCGTGACCGGGGCCCTGGCCATGGCGTTCGGCTCGACGCTCGTCGCGCCCCACGGCGGCGTGTGGGTCCTGCCGCTCATCGGCAACCCGCTCGGGTTCGTCGCGGCCGTCGTCGTCGGCACGCTCGTCAGCACCGCGCTGGTCGTGCTGCTCAAGTCCCTCGCGCACGACCCCGTCGTCGCCGCCGAGCGGGCCGCCGAGGAGCAGCGCGACGCGACCCTCGTCGGGCAGCCCGCCTGAGCCTGGCGCCCGACCGTCCCGCCCCCACACCCCCGCACCACCTCGAAGGAGAGCCACCATGGCCGAGCGCACCGTCGCCGTCGCGTCCCGCGTGGGCCTGCACGCCCGCCCCGCGATGCTGTTCACCCAGGCCGTCGCCGCCTCCGGCGTCCCGGTCACGATCGCCCGCGCGGGCGGCGCGCCCGTCGACGCCGCGAGCATCTTGTTCGTCATGTCGCTCGGCGTGCCGCACGGCGAGGAGGTCACGCTCGCGGCCGACGGCCCCGACGCCGACCGCGTGCTCGACGAGCTCGTGACGCTGCTGTCGACCGACCTCGACGCCCCCGAGACCGAGCCGGCCGGGGGCGCGTCGTGACGACGACGTCCGCCCCCGCCGGGACCGCGCTGCGCGGCGTCGGCGTGGGGCGGCGCGCGGTCGTCGGCCCGGTCGCCCAGGTGCGGCCGGCGCCCGACGTCGCACCCGACGAGCCGCTCCTCGTCGACGGTGCGCCGGCCACGCCCGCGCACGTGCGCACGGTCGTCGAGCGCGCGTTCGCCGACGTCGCCGCCGGTCTGCGCGCGCAGGCCGAGACGGCGGCGGGGACCGTGCGGGACGTGCTCGCCGCGACCGCGCAGATGGCCGACGACGCCGTGCTGCGCGGCCAGGTGCTCACGCGCGTCGACGGCGGCGAGCCGCCCGTCGCCGCGATCGACGGGGTCGTCGGCACGTTCGCGGCCATGTTCGAGCAGGCCGGGGGGTACCTCGCGGAGCGCGTCACCGACCTGCGCTCGGTGCGGGACCGGGTCGTCGCCCGCGTCGTCGGTCTGCCCGAGCCGGGCGTGCCGCACCTGGAGCAGCCGTCGGTCGTCGTCGCGCGCGACCTCGCGCCCGCCGACACCGCGGCGCTCGACCTCACGAACGTGCTCGCGATCGTCACCGAGCTGGGCGGCCCGACGGGGCACACCGCGATCATCGCGGGCCAGCTCGGCCTGCCGTGCGTCGTGCGCGTCGACGGCGTCACCGACCTCGCGGACGGCACGGTCGTCGCGGTCGACGCCGCCGCCGGCACCGTGACACCGGACCCCGACGACGCCGTGCGCGACGCGTTCGAGCGTCGCCGCGCGGCCGACGCGGCGCTCGCCCAGGACACCGGACCCGGTGCGACCGCCGACGGGCACGCCGTCGCGCTGCTCGCGAACATCGGCACGGCCGCCGACGCCGAGCGTGTCGGCGCGGGCGCCGAGGGCGTCGGGCTGTTCCGCACCGAGGTGCTCTTCCTCGAGCGCACGCAGGCCCCGACCGTCGACGAGCAGGCCGACGCGTACGCCGCGGCGCTGCGTGCGGTCGACGGGCGCAAGGTCGTCGTGCGCACGCTCGACGCGGGCGCCGACAAGCCGCTCGCGTTCGCGACGCAGCCCGACGAGGAGAACCCCGCGCTCGGCGTGCGCGGCTACCGCCTGGTCCGCTCGCACGCCGAGCTGCTCGACACGCAGCTCGCCGCGCTCGCCCGCGCGCAGGAGGCCACGGGGTCGACGCCGTGGGTGATGGCGCCGATGATCGCGACGCCCGACGAGGCTCGCGACTTCGCCGCCCGGGCACGTGCCGCGGGTGTCGCGACCGTGGGCGTCATGGTCGAGGTCCCGGCCGCGGCCCTGCGGGCGCGCGACCTGCTCGCCGAGGTCGACTTCGTGTCGATCGGCACCAACGACCTCGCGCAGTACACGATGGCGACCGACCGGCTGCGCGGCGAGCTCGCCGACCTGCTCGACGTGTGGCAGCCCGCGGTGCTCGACCTGGTCGCCACGACCGCGCGCGCGGGGCTCGAGGCCGGCAAGCCCGTGGGCGTGTGCGGCGAGTCCGCGGCCGACCCGCTCATGGCGCTCGTGCTCGTGGGCCTCGGGGTCACGAGCCTGTCGATGGCCGCCGGGGCGCTGCCCGCCGTGCGGTACGCGGTGCGGCACCACACGCGCGCGACGTGCGAGGCGATCGCGGGCGCCGTGCTGCGCGCCCGCACCGCGGCCGACGCGCGCGCCGCCGCGCTCGCGCTCGTCGACCCCGACGTCGCGGCGACGCTCGCGCTCTGACGTGCCCGTGCTCTGACGTGCGCTTGCTCTGACCTGCCCGAGCCCTGGAGGGCTCGGGCTCCGAGACGGCCCCACCGTGAGACGCGTGGTGCGCGAGACCGGGCGTCGTCCCGTGGGGCGGACACCGATCGGTCGGATCCAGGTCGTCCGGGCGGCACCGGCGGGTTGCGGCGGGTCGCGGCCGGCTCGCCGGGCCCCGGCGTAGATTGGCGTGATGGCGCACGAGCATGCCGACCTGCACGACCCCGAGACCGACCCGCTCGCGACGTACGTGCTCGAGCCCGACGACGTGCGGCCGCTCCTCGCGCACGTCGTCGCCGGCCCGGGCCACGCGACCACCACCTCGACGGCGCCGTTCACGGGCAGCCCCGTCGCCGCGGTCCCGCTGACCTCGGTGGACGACCTGCCGGAGGCGGCGCGGCGGGCGCGCGCTGCGCAGCGGACGTGGGCCGCGCGACCCGTCACCGAGCGCGCCGCGGTGCTGCTGCGTGCGCACGACCTGCTGCTCGAGCGGCAGTCCGACGTGCTCGACCTGCTGCAGGTCGAGACGGGCAAGGCGCGCACGCACGCGTGGGACGAGGTCGGCGACGTCGCGAACGCGGCGCGCTACTACGCGTTGCGCGCGCGTCGCCTGCTCGCGCCCCGCACCGTGCGGGGGCTGTTCCCGCCGTTCACCTCCGCGCGCGTGCTGCGTCACCCCGTGGGCGTCGTCGCCGTGATCACGCCGTGGAACTACCCGCTGTCGCTGGGCCTGGGTGACGCGCTGCCGGCCCTCGTGGCGGGCAACGCCGTGCTGCTGCGCGCCGACCCGCAGACCGCGCTCACGCTGCTGTGGTCCGCCGAGCTGCTCGCCGACGCGGGCCTGCCGGACGACCTGCTGCAGGTCGTGGTCGGCGGCCCGGACGTCGGCATGGGCCTGCTCGAGCACGTCGACCACGCGGGGTTCACCGGGTCGACCCGCTCGGGGCGCGTGGTCGCCGCGCGGGCCGGTGAGCTGGGCGTGCCCGTGACGCTCGAGCTCGGCGGCAAGAACGCGATGTACGTCGCGGCGGACGTCGACGTCGAGGCCACCGCCGAGGGCGCCGTGCGCGCGTGCTTCGGCTCCGCGGGGCAGCTGTGCGCGAGCGTCGAGCGGATCTACGTCCACGAGGACGTGCGCGAGGCGTTCGTCGACGCCTTCGTCCGGCGCACCGCCGCGCTGCGCCTGGGCGCCGGGCTCGACTACCGCGCCGACATGGGGTCGCTCGTCGGCCCCGCGCAGCTCGCGCGCGTCGTCGAGCACGTCGAGGACGCGGTCGGCCACGGCGCGACCGTCCTGGTGGGGGCCGAGCAGCGCCCCGACCTCGGCCCGTACTTCTACGAGCCGACCGTGCTGGCCGACGTGCCCGACGTCGCTCGCCTGCACCGGGAGGAGACGTTCGGGCCCGTCGTCGCGGTGTACCCGGTCGCGTCCGACGACGAGGCCGTCGCCGCGATGAACGACTCCGACCTGGGCCTGGTCGCCGCGGTCTGGACGCGGTCGGCCGCGCGCGGGGCCGCGCTCGCGGCACGTGTGCACGCCGGTGCGGTGGCGGTCAACGACACGCACCAGCTGATCTGGGGGACCGTCGGCGCGCCCGTCGGCGGCGTCGGGGCGTCCGGGTACGGGCGGCGCCACGGCCGCGAGGGCCTGTGGGAGACCACGTGGACCCAGACGGTCGTCGCGCAGCGCGGCGTGCACACCGGGCGTGGCGTCGGCATGCGGCAGCTCGAGGCGCTCGGCTCCGAGGTGCGCGCGAGCGTGCTCACGCGGCTGCTCGCGGTCGAGCGAGCGGTGCGGCTGCCCTGACGCACCCGGGTCCGCCGAGCGTCGTGCCGGTGACGTGCAGCGACCACGTCACCGGTCGGTGCGGATGCGCCACAGCAGCCACAGGAAGTACGGCGTGCCGATGAGCGACGTCACGAGCCCCGCGGGCAGCTGCGCGGGCGCGATCGTGGCGCGGCCCACGAGGTCGGCGACCACGACCAGCGTGGCGCCCAGCAGCACCGTGAGCGGCAGCAGCAGCGCGTGCCGCTTGCCGATGAGCAGGCGCGCGGCGTGCGGCGCGACCAGCCCGACGAACGCGACGACGCCGATCGACGCGGTCGCGGCGGCGGTCAGCACGATCGCCAGGGCGACGTGCAGGAGCCGCGCGCGCGGCACCGCGACGCCCAGCACGCGCGGGGTGAGGTCGTCGAGCTGCAGCACGTCGAGGTCGCGCGACGTGCGCGCGAGGACGGCCGCGGCGAGCACCAGCACGACGACCATCGGCAGCTGCTGGACCCACGTCGCGCCGTAGGTCGAGCCCGCGAGCCACGTCATGGCCTTGTTCTGGTTCCACGGGTCGGAGCGCACCAGCAGCAGCGTCGTCAGCGCGCTGCTGAACGCGCCGATGCCGACGCCGACGAGCACGGTGCGCACCTGGTCGCCGCCGCGCGTGCCGCCCAGCAGGACCACGGCCGCGACGGCCGCGCCCAGCAGCGCGCCGCCGAACAGCGTCGCGAAGCCCGCGGCCGGCACCGCGACGATCGTGACGACCGCGCCGAGCCCCGCGGCCGAGGACACGCCCAGCACGCCCGGGTCGGCGAGCGGGTTGCGCGTCACGGCCTGCACGAGCGCACCGGCGAGCGCGAGGCACGCGCCCGCGAGCAGCGCCGCGAGGACGCGCGGCATGCGCGAGTCGAGGATGATCTCGAGCCGCACCGACGCGGCGCCGCGCAGCCACAGGTCGACGTCGCCGAGCAGCAGCGCGCGGTCGCCGAGCAGCACGGCCGCCACGAGCGCGGCGAGCAGAGCCGCGCCGGCGAGGGTCAGCACGAGCCAGGGCGCGCGCCGCCCGAGCGCGGTGCCGGCGCGCATGCCGGCGAGCGCCTCGCCGGTGTCGCCGCTGCGCAGCCGGCGTGCGAGCACGATCAGGAACACGGCGCCGAGCGCGCTCGTCACGACGCCCGTGGGCACGGTGACGCCGGCGACCGACCCGAACACGGCGCGCAGCAGCACGTCGGCGGTGAGCACGAGCGCGACGCCGGTCGCGGCGCTCGCGAGGATCAGCACGCGGTGCCGCGTGAGCTGCCGGACGCGCCGCGCCGCGAGGCGCACGAGCAGCGGCGCGCACAGCCCGACGAACCCGATGGGCCCGGTGACGGACACCGCGGACGCCGCGAGCAGCACCGCGACGACCACGACGACGACGCGCGTGGCGCCGACCCGCATGCCGAGCGACCGCGCCGCGTCGTCGCCGAGCTGCAGCACGTCGAGCCGCCGCGCGAGCAGCAGCAGCGCGACCACGCCTGCGGCGACCACGGGCAGCACGCGCACGACCGTCGCGGAGCCGTTCTGGCTCAGGGACCCGGCGCCCCACGCGAACATGCCCTGCACCTCCCACGGCAGCAGCAGCATGACGACCGACGTGATCGACGCGAGACCCATCGTGACGACCGAGCCCGCGAGGACGAGCCGCACCACCGACACGCTGCGCCCGCTCGACAGGCCGATCACGAGCGCGGCCGCGGCGATGCCGCCGACGAACGCGACGCCGACGCCCGCCAGCGGCGCGAGCGTCGTGCCGAACGCCGAGGCCAGCGTCAGCGCGAGGTAGGCGCCCGCGTTGACCGCCGTGGTGTCGGGCGACGCGAGCGGGTTGCGCGCGACCGCCTGCATCGCGGTGCCGGACGCGCCGAGCGCCGTCCCGACGAGCACCGCGGCGAGCAGCCCCAGGTAGGCGAGCTCCTGCGTGCGCTCGTCGAGCGCGCTCGCGTCGCCGAGCACGACGCCCACGCGCACCCACACACCGAACTGCTCGGGGGTCTC
>NZ_LNTD01000094.1 GCF_001462455.1 Cellulomonas sp. B6 | reverse complement strand
CCCGACGACCCCGTCGTCGTGCCCGACAACGTCGGCGGCGTGCGCGAGGCCGTCGAGCACCTGCTGTGGCACGGTCACACCGCGATCGGCTTCCTGGGGAACCTGGGGCAGCGTGACATGCGGGAGCGGTTCGCGGCCTACCGGTCGACGCTCGCCGAGCACGGCATCGAGTCGGACGACTCCTGGTGGTACGAGGCGTCGGACAACCAGGAGCTCGGGGGAGCCGACGCCGCGGCGCGCATGCTCGCAGCCGGGTCGCCCACGACGGCCGTCATCGCGGCGACCGACCGCAACGCGGTCGGGTTCCAGCGCGCGCTGCGGTCGCAGGGGCTCGTGCTCCCGCGCGACCAGGCCGTCGTCGCGTTCGACCACGCCGACTCCGGGGCCCGCGTGAGCCCGCGGCTCTCGACGGTCGACCCGCACTTCGGGCGCGTGGGGGAGCAGGCCGTGCACCTGCTGCTCACGCGCATGCACGGCGAGGACGTCGCACCGGGGGAGCACCGTGTCGCGTCGTCGCTGGTGGTGCGCGAGTCGTGCGGCTGCACCGAGGTGACGTCGGGTGCGACGGCCCCGCCGCAGGACGAGGACGCCACCGGGGGAGCGCTCCTGCGCCGGCTCGCCGACCTCGCGTTCGCCGGTCCGGTGGGCTCGGGCGCGTCCCGGCGCTCGGGCCACGACGCCCGCGAGGCGTGGTGGCGCGCCATCGAGGAGCCGCTCGACGTCGCGGCGGACCGCGGTGCGGCGCCGGCGCCCGCCGCGCTCGGACGCCTGTCCGACCTGACGGCGGCGCTGCAGCCGCACCCCGAGGCGCTCGAGCAGATGGTGACCGTGCTGCGTGCGGTCGAGTGCCGTCGCGTCGCTTCGCTGCCTGCGGCGCGCGCCGACAACGGCCCCGCGCTGCGCCGCGCGGTCACCGACGTGCTGCTCGCGGTCACCAAGGGCTGCACGCGCGCGATGCTCGCCCGCAGCGGTCAGCTCGAGCGCACGATCGTCGACCAGTACGAGGTCGACATGGACCTGCTGCGCGGCGACGGCGCGAGCCCGCGGGCGCTGGGCTGGCTGCCGCGCGGCGTGCGCGGGCACGCGTGCCTCGGCCTGTGGGCGAGCAACGACCGTGGTCCGGGCGACCGCGAGATGGAGATCGTGGGGGTCCACGACACCACGGGCACGCTCTCGCGCCTGGTCGGCGTGCGCACGACCGCGAGCCAGTTCCCGCCGCCCGCGCTCACGCGCGCGGGCACGGTCGGGTCGAACGAGCTGACGTTCGTCGTCCCGGTGACGTTCGGCGGCAGCGACTGGGGCCTGCTCGCGATCGACGGGACCGTCGAGACGCGCTCGACGCAGCCTCGGGACCGGTTCAACCACTGGGCGGCGCTGCTGGCGGTCGCGCTCGACCAGGAGCGGCTGCTGGCCTCTCTGCGTGAGCAGCGCAAGGCGCTCGAGCAGGCCGCGGCCCGTGAGCGAGCGCTGGCGGACACCGTGCGCGAGAGCGAGGAGCGCTACGCGCTGGCGTCGATGGCCGCGCACGACGGCACGTGGGACTGGGACGTCTCGGCGGGCACGGTCTACTACTCGCCGCGGTGGAAGCAGACACTCGGCTACGCCGACGAGGTCATCGGCGACCAGCCGGCGGAGTGGCTCGAGCGCGTGCACCCGGCCGACCGCGACGAGCTGTCGGCGGCGATCGCGGCCCAGCTCGGGGGTGGTGGCACGCCGCTGGAGCTCGAGCACCGGGTGCGCACGCAGTCGGGCGACTACCGGTGGATGATGTGCCGCGCCGTGACCGTGCTCGACGACGCCGGTTGCCCCGCGCGGCTGGTCGGGACGCTCGTCGACGTGACCGAGCGCAAGGAGGCCGAGATCGCGCTGCAGCGCGACGCGTTGCACGACCCGGAGACCGGGCTGGTGAACCGCCTGCTGCTGCTCGACCGGCTGGGGGCGGCGCTGCTGCGGTGCCGGCGGTCGCCGGGCTACGACTGCGCGGTCGCGCTCGTGCGCGTGCAGGAGCACGTGGGCGACGACGACCACGCCCCGGACGTGCACCGGGAGGTGGTGCGTCAGCTGCGCCGGCCGTTGCGCGAGGGGGACACGACGGCGCGCACCGCCGAGGACGACTTCGTCATCCTCGTCGACGACGTGGGCGTGGACGGCATGCCCGAGCGTCTGACGGAGCTGCTCGAGCGGCTGCGGCGCGACGTCGGTCCACGTCTCGCGGTGGGGGTCCTGGGGTCGATCCGTGGGCTGCGTGACGCGCACGAGGTGCTGCGCGAGGCCGACATGGTGCTGCTGCGCGGTCAGGCGCGCAGCGACCACCGGACCGCGCTGCGCTGAGCGCGGAGCCGGCGCCGTCCCACCCGGCGTCCCACCCGCAGGCGGGACGCCGTGGGGGCGTCACCGTGTCCGGTGACGCCCCCCACGGGTGATGTGCTCGCTGAGCGGTGGCTCAGCTGAGCGGTGGCTCAGTGCGTGCGGTGCACGCGGTCGGAGCGCGACGGGCGACGTGCGCCCTGCGGCCCGGTCGGGCCGCCGGTGTCGACCCGGATGTGCAGCGGACGGCCCGCGATGCGGGTGCGGGCGAGCTTGTCGACGGCCTCGGGCGTCAGGCCGTTGGGGATGTCGACGAGGGCGAAGCTGCCGTAGATGTCGATGCGGCCGACGTCCTTGCCCGTGAGACCGCCCTCGCCGGTGAGCGCCCCGACGAGCGCACCCGGCTGCAGGCCGTCACGGTGCCCGACGGCGACGCGGTACCGCGGGTTCCCGCTGGGGCCCGTGGTCGTCGCACGCCGACGCGCCCCGGCGACGTGACCGCCGCGGGACTCCTCGGTCCGCGTCTCGCGCGCGTGCTGCACGGCGCTGTCCAGGTCCTCGCCGTCGGCGGCGGCGACCGGACCGTCGTCGCCCACCGCGAGCGCGGCGACGGCGGTGAGCAGGTCGACGAGGTCGATGCCCGGGTTGGCCTCGATGTGCTCGCGCACGGCGTCGCGCACGACCTCGAGGCGCCCGGCGGCGATGCGGTCGGCGGTCTTGCCGAGCAGTGCGGCGGCGCGGTGGGCGCTGACCTGCGCGGGCGTCGGGATGGTGATCTCGGTGAGCGACGTGCGGGTGGTCCGCTCGATCTGGCGCAGGCGCGAGCGCTCGGCGGGCGTGACGAACGTCAGGGCCTCGCCGGTGCGGCCCGCGCGGCCCGTGCGGCCGATGCGGTGCACGTACGCCTCGGGCTCGCGCGGCAGGTCGAGGTTGACGACCAGGCCGATGCGCTCGACGTCGAGGCCGCGCGCGGCGACGTCGGTCGCGACCAGGACGTCGAGCTGGCCCGAGCGCAGCCGCTCGACGATCCGCTCGCGGTCCGCCTGCGCGACGTCGCCGGAGATGTGGGCCGCGGCGACGCCGCGCTGCACGAGCGCGTTGCCGACCTCCTCGGCGTTCTCGCGGGTGCGGACGAACACGATCGCCGCCTCGGCCTCGCTCACGGCGAGCACGCGCGCGAGCGCGCCGGTCTTGTGGCGGAACGGCACCACGGCGTACGTCTGGCGCACGGACTCGACCGTCGAGGACTGGCGCGACACCGCGACGGACACGGGGTCCACGAGGTGCTTGTCGGCGACGCGGCGGATCTGCGGGGGCATCGTGGCCGAGAAGAGCGCGACCTGCCGACCCGTGGGCGTCCCCGACAGGACGCGGTCGACGTCCTCGGCGAAGCCCATGCGCAGCATCTCGTCCGCCTCGTCGAGCACGAGGAACTTCACGTCGGCGAGCTTGAGGGTGCGGCGGTCGATGTGGTCGATGACGCGGCCCGGGGTGCCGACGACGACCTGGGCACCGCGCGCGAGGGCGCGCTGCTGGGGCAGGTACGGCGACCCGCCGTACACCGCGACGACCTGCAGGCCGTCGATGTCGGCGGCGAACGACGTGATCGCGTCGGCGACCTGCATCGCGAGCTCGCGCGTGGGGGTCAGCACGACCACCTGCACGGCGGCGAGCGACGGGTCGACCCGCTGGAGGAGCGGCAGGCCGAACGCGGCGGTCTTGCCGGTGCCGGTCTGCGCGACGCCGACGACGTCGCGGCCGGCGAGCAGCGCGGGGATGGTGCGGGCCTGCACGGGCGTCGGTGCCGTGAAGCCGAGGCGGTTCACCGCCGAGAGGATGTCGGGGGCGAGGCCGAGGTCGGCGAACGTGCCGGTGTCGGGCGTCGTGGACTGGGCAGCGGGCAGCGCAGAGCTCATGGAGAACCGTTCTGGTGGCAGTGGGGGAGGTCCGGGACGTCGTCTCGACGGTTCCCGACGTCGCTCGCCCCCGGTCCAGACCACGCGCCGATGACGGCGCACGCACGTTGCACGATGCGGGCGGTCGGTGCCGGCTGCGCCGGCGTCCGCCCCACGAGAGGGGATGCGACAGACTCCAGTTGTCCCTGACAGCGTACCCGCACCGGGCGTGGGCGCCCCGGGAGCGGCCGGGTGACGTCGCGCACAGGCGGGGGCACCCCGCTCAGCCCAGGTCGCGTGCCCGACCCTCGATGGCCGGGCACGCGTCCTGCACGACCACCACGCCGGCCGCGCGGGCCCGGGCGACCGCGTCGTCCGCGTGCACGCCGAGCTGCAGCCAGACCGCGCGCGCCCCGACGGCGACGGCCTCGTCCACGACCGCGCCGGCGCGGGCGCTGTTGACGAACACGTCGACGACGTCCGGCGGCTCGGGGAGGTCGGAGAGCGTGCGGTACCCGCGCGCCCCGTGGACCGTGGCCGCCGCCGGGTGGACGGGGACGATCGTGTGCCCCAGGCGCTGCAGGTAGGCGGACACGCCGTACGCGGCACGCGCGGTGTTGTCCGAGAGCCCGACCACCGCCCAGCGGGCGGGCGAGCGCAGCAACGCGTCGACGTCGTCGGCCCGCGGCGGTGTGACCATGCCTCCGAGCCTGCCAGGCGTGCGCACGGCTCGCGCGGGACGTCGGGCCACCGGCCCCGCGAGAACCCCACGAGAGCCCCGCGGGTGGCGCGCCGCGGACCGCGACGCCGGGCGCGACCTGCGGAGGCATAGGATCCCCGCAGGACGTCGACGGGGGAGGTCGTGGCGGAGGACTCGCCGGTCAGTGCACGTGTGCTCACCGTGCCCAACGTGATCAGCCTGGCACGGCTGCTGCTCGTGCCGGTCTTTGCGTGGCTGGTCGCGGAGGGGCACGACGCGTGGGCCCTCGTCGTGCTCGCGGTCTCGGGTGCCAGCGACTGGCTGGACGGCGTGCTCGCGCGCCGCATGCACCAGGTCACGAAGCTCGGGCAGATGCTCGACCCGGCCGCCGACAGGCTGTTCATCCTCGTGACGCTGATCGCGCTGTCGTGGCGCGGGGTGGTCCCGCTGTGGCTCGTCGTCGTGCTCGTCGCACGGGACGTGGTGCTCGCGATCATGCTCCTGGTCCTCGCGCGCTCCGGCTACCCGCCGCTGCGCGTGCACCTCGCGGGGAAGGCCGGGACCTTCGCGATCATGTACGCGTTCCCGCTCCTGCTGCTCTCCGAGTGGCCCTCCGCGGTCGGCATCGTCGCGGGCGTCGTCGGCTGGGGCTGTGCGCTGTGGGGCGTCGGCCTGTACTGGTTCGCCGGCGCGCTCTACCTCACGCAGGCCGCGGCGGTCCTGCACGCCGACGCACGCGCAGGGCGTGCGACGAGGGCGTCGTGAACCGTCGGCACGCCCAGGGGTCGACCCGCGCCGCCGACGCGTCGATGACCCTCATCAACGAGGTCTACCGGACGCCCGTGGACCCGGCGTACGCCGAGGCCGCGGCGCGGCAGGCGGCGGGCAGGGCGCCGCGACGCACGCTCCGGGGGTCGGTCGCGCTGCTCGTGCTCGCGGTCGCGCTGGGCGCGTTCGCGACCACGGCGGCCGTGGCGCTGCGCCGCCCCGCCCCGGCCGCCCTGCAGGCCCGCACGCTCCTCGAGAACGAGATCCGCGACAGGACCGCCGCCGCCGACGAGCTGCGCCGCACCAACGCCGAGCTGTCGGCGGAGATCGCCCGGCTGCAGCAGAGCGCGGCCTCGACCGACGACCCGGAGCTGTTCGCGCAGCTGCAGCGGGACGCCGTGGCCGCCGGGGTCGTGCCGGTGACGGGACCGGGCGTGCGCGTCGTCCTCACCGACGGCGCGCCCGCCGCGGACGCCGCGCCCGACGACGCGAGCGCGCTCGTCCTCGACCTCGACCTGCAGGTGCTGGTGAACGGTCTGTGGGCGGCGGGCGCCGAGGCGGTCGCCGTCAACGGCGAGCGCATCACGACCACGACCGCCATCCGCAGCGCGGGCGCCGCGGTCCTCGTCGACAGCACGGCGCTGAGCAGCCCGTACACGGTCGAGGCCGTCGGGGACGCGGTCGCGATGCAGACCGCGCTCGCCCGGACGTCGGCGGGCCAGCACCTCGCGTCGCTGTCTCAGTACGGCATCACCGTGAAGATGTCCTCCCAGCGCTCGCTGGAGCTCCCGGGGCGTGGGCAGCTGACGCTGCGCTCGGCGCGGGTGGCCGACGGGGCGGTCGACGGCTCGGGCGACGGCTCGGCCGCGGGGGACGGGAGCGACGCCCCTGCGTCGTCGTCGGATGTGGCAGGGTCGGGGCGTCACGACGGAGAGGGGGCGCGGTGATCGCGCTGATCGGGCTCGTGCTCGGGGTGGTCGCGGGACTCGTCATCGAACCGACCGTGCCCGCCGACCTGCAGCCCTACCTGCCGATCGCGGTGGTCGCGGCTCTCGACGCCCTGTTCGGCGGGCTGCGCGCCTACCTCGACGGGATCTTCGACGAGCGGGTGTTCCTGACCTCGTTCCTGTCGAACGTCGTCGTCGCCGCGCTGGTCGTGTTCCTCGGCGACCAGCTGGGCGTCGGGTCGCAGATGACGACGGCGGTCATCGTGGTCCTCGGCATCCGCATCTTCTCCAACGCCGCCTCGATCCGCCGGCACCTGTTCAAGGCATGACGGAGGACCGGACGCCTCGGCCCGACGACGACGGGCCCGGCGCGCACGAGCTCCCGGACGACGGCCCGGTCATCGACCCGGACGACCCGCTGGGCCTCGGCCCGTCGTCCGACGACGACCAGCGCACCGGGGTCGAGTCGCCTCCCACGGTGCCGGTGCGTCGTGTCGCGCCAGCCCTGCCCGGCGGTGCATCCGCGACGGGACCGGGGGAGACCGGCCCCGGTGCGACGGACGCGGGTGCAGCAGGAACGCCGGACGGGCGCGACGCCGTGGCCGAGGGCGGTCCGGCGGCACCGGGCGCCGTCGTGCGGCCCGCGCGCTCCGGCTGGGCGCGGCTGGGGCACGCGATGGCGCCGCGCACCACGCAGGGTCAGCTGCTCACCGCGGCGCTGTGCGCGCTGCTCGGGTTCGCGCTGGTCGTCCAGGTGCGCCAGACGTCTGAGACGCAGCTCGGCGCGCTGCGGCAGAACGAGCTCGTCCGGCTGCTCGACGAGACCACGACCCGCACCGACGAGCTCGAGCGCGAGTCCCGCGACCTCCAGCGCGAGCGCGACGAGCTGCTGTCCGGCTCGGACCGGCAGCAGGCGGCGCTCGACGCCGCCCGCCGCACGGCGGCGATGCAGGGGATCCTCACCGGACGTCTGCCCGCGACGGGGCCGGGGGTGCGCATCACGCTCACGGAGCCCGACGGTGCGATCCGGCCCGCGACCATGCTGCACGTGCTGGAGGAGCTGCGGAACGCGGGAGCCGAGGCCATGGAGCTGAACGGGCAGCGGATCACCGCGAGCAGCGCCTTCACGGGACGCGCCGGTGCGGTGCTCCTCGACGGCGTCGTCCTGGAGTCCCCGTACCGCTGGACGGTGATCGGCGACCCGGACACGATCGCCCCCGCGCTCGAGATCCCCGGTGGCGCCTCGGCGCGCGTGCGCGCCGACGGCGGCCGCGCGACCGTCGAGAAGTCCGACGAGGTCGTCGTCTCCGCCGTGCGCGTCCTGCCGGACCCCGTGCACGCGACCCCGGTCGAGGGTGGCGACTGACCCGGACCGGCGACCGGCGGCCGTGAGTCACCCGCGTGGCGGGGCCGGTGGGCTGCGCACCTGCGCCGACACCGCATAGGGTGAGTCCCTCAAGGCCGGGCCGGGGCGAGCACGTCGCACGGTGCCCGAGACCGACACGGGAGGTGCGCATGAGCGACGATCGACGGCTGCCGGACGCTGGTCAGCCGGCGTACCGGGGTGACGGCCCCGACACGACCGTCAGCTTCGGCTCGCTCGAGCCCGTCGAGGTCGAGGCTCCCGCCGTCGGCCTGACGAGCGACGAGGCCGCCGCGGTCCACGCGCTGCCCCCGACGTCGGCGCTGCTGATCATGCAGCGCGGACCGAGCTCGGGTGCGCGGTTCCTGCTCGACGCCGAGCGCACGACCGCGGGGCGCAGCACCAGCGCCGACATCTTCCTCGACGACGTCACCGTCTCGCGCAAGCACGCCGAGTTCGCGCGCGACGGCCTGCAGTTCGTGGTGCGCGACATCGGGTCGCTGAACGGCACGTACGTCAACCGCACGCGCATCGACGCGGCGGTGCTGCGCCCCGGCGACGAGGTGCAGATCGGCAAGTACCGCATGACGTTCCACCCCAGCCCGCACCGTGACGCGTCCTGAGCGGGCGGTGAGCCAGGCCGAGGTCGAGGCCGACGAGGCGGGGTCGCCGGAGCCGTGGCCGCGGGGCATCTCGCGGCGCGCCTCGATGCGGATCTCCGACGTCCTGGCCGCGCTGCGCATCGAGTTCCCGGCGGTGACGACCTCGAAGCTGCGGTTCTTGGAGGAGCAGGGGCTGGTCGCGCCCGTCCGGACCCCCGCCGGCTACCGCCAGTACTCGCCCGCCGACGTCGAGCGGCTGCGGTTCGTGCTGCGGCAGCAGCGGGACCGTTACATGCCCCTGAAGGTCATCGGCGAGCGGCTCGCGGCGCTGGACGCGGGCGTCGACGACGAGGAGGCGCCCCGGGCGCGGCTCGCGACGCGTGACGGTGTCGCGTCGGCCCCCGACCGTCTGACGGCCGCACGCCTGGCGCAGGACGCGGGAGTCGAGGTGACGGTCGTCGACGAGCTCGTCGCGCAGGGTGTGCTGCGCCCCAATCCCGGCGGCGTCTTCGACCCCTGGGCGCGTGAGGTCGTGCTCGTCGCGGCCGCGCTGGCCGACCACGGCATCGACCCACGGCACCTCCGGGCCTTCCGCGCCGCGGCGGACCGGCAGGCGGACCTGGTCGACCAGGTCGTCGCACCGTGGCGCGGTCAGCGCAGCGTGTCCGCACGTGCCCGCGCCGGCACCCTCGCCGCCGAGGTCGGGGAGCTGTGCGCGCGCATGCACACCGCGCTCGTGCGCTCGGCCGTCCACGACATCGCACCCTGACGTCACGCCGTGGCACCCCGTCCGGCCGCGGCACCGTGCCGCTCGGGCGGCCCTCGCGTCGCGCCCGACGTAGCGTGGGGGTGTGGGAGGCGTCGAACCCGAGATGGTGCCGGTCGAGGTCGTCGGCGTGCGCACGCACCTGGCCGACGACGAGATCGTCGTGCTGCTCCTCGACCCGGACGCCGCGCTGATCGTCCCGATCCTCATCGGCCCGGCCGAGGCGACGGCGATCGCGTCCGCCCAGGCGGGGATCGTCCCCCCGCGCCCGATGACGCACGACCTGCTGCGCGACGCGCTCGTCGCGGCGGGGGCCCCCGTGGGGCACGTCGAGATCACGCACCTCGACGAGGGCGTGTTCCACGCGGCGCTCGTGCTGACGACGGGGCGACGCGTCGACGCGCGCGCCTCCGACGCCATCGCCGTGGCGCTACGGTTCGAGTGCCCCGTCCTGTGCTCCGCCGAGGTCGTGGCCCTCGCGGGGGTCGAGGTGCGGCCCGCCGCGAACGAGGAGGACCTGGCGGAGTTCCGGGAGTTCCTCGACCAGGTGTCCGCGGAGGACTTCGAGACCGGGCACGAGCCCGGTCCGGGGAGCGGCGAGCGGAACGGTTGAGCCGACCGGGTGACGCGGACCTTCGACCTCCACCTGAAGGTGAGACATCGCGCACACGACACGCCGGGGGTCGTTCGTTGCGGACCCGACCCCGCGGGCCTAGCGTGACAGAAGTTCCAGCAGAGAGCGTGCGCCCCACCGGCGGACGTCGAGGGAGGACCCCGTGATCAGCAACGAGAGCGCCGACGGCGCCGGCGCTGTCCCGCAGCACGCGCAGGGTCTGCTGTTCGACGACGACCTGCCGGACCTCGACGTCTCGACCGGCTACCGCGGCCCGACCGCGTGCCGAGCCGCCGGCATCACCTACCGCCAGCTCGACTACTGGGCGCGCACCGGGCTCGTCGAGCCGTCCGTGCGTCCGGCGACCGGCTCGGGCACCCAGCGGCTGTACTCCTTCCGCGACATCCTCGTGCTCAAGGTGGTCAAGCGCCTGCTGGACACCGGCGTCTCGCTGCAGCAGATCCGGTCGGCCGTCGGGCACCTCCGCGAGCGGGGGGTCGAGGACCTCGCCCAGATCACGCTGATGTCCGACGGCGCGAGCGTGTACGAGTGCACGTCGCCCGACGAGGTCATCGACCTCGTGCAGGGCGGGCAGGGCGTCTTCGGCATCGCCGTCGGACGCGTGTGGCGCGAGGTCGAGGGCACGCTCGCGCAGCTGCCCACCGAGCGCGCCGAGGACGAGTCCACCGCGCCGGCGCCGCAGGACGAGCTCGCGCTCCGGCGCCAGGCGCGTTCCGCCGGCTGACGGGTCCACGTCGCACACCAGAAGCCACCTCGTCCCGGGGTGGCTTCTGGCTTCTGGCGTGCTTTGACGTGCGGGAGGTCAGCGACGGGGCGCGCGCAGCGCGCGGTCGAGGAGCTGGTCGAACACCCCGGCCAGCTCGGCAGCGGCCGCACCGGGCCACGCGTGCACGGGCTGCGCGGCGCCCTGGGCCTGCTGCAGCGCGGCGCGCTCCGGGACGTGAGGAGACAGCACGAGCGGGCCGTAGAGGGTCTGGAGCTCCTCGAGCCGGTACGCCTGCTCGATGGACCGTGCCCGCACCCGGTTGACGGCGATGCCGAGCGGCTGCAGCGACGGCGCCGGGCCGCGTCGCAGCTCGTCGATGGTGCGCATCGCGCGGCCGACGGCCATCACGGCGAACAGGCCCGGTTCGGTGACGACGACGGCGCGGTCGCACGCCGTGAGGCCGGTGCGCGTCAGACCGCCGAGCGACGGCGGGCAGTCGACGAGGACGAGGTCGTACCCGCTGACCCAGGACAGCGCGTAGCGCAGCCGGTCGGCGTCGGCGTCGTCGACCCGGTCGTGCAGCACGGAGCGTTCGGACCCGGCCAGGACGTCCAGGCCGTGCTCGGCCCACGACGACGGCGCCGTCGCCGCGGCGACGGTCTCGGCGGACGGCTCGTCGAGGACGGAGGCGACGTCACCCGTGCCGCGGGCCGTCCCCAGCGCCATCGTCGAGTCGCCCTGCGGGTCGAGGTCGACGACGAGCGTGCGCAGCCCCCGCTCGAGCGCCGCGGAGGCGAGCCCCAGCGTCACGGAGGTCTTGCCCACGCCACCCTTGAGGCTGCACACACCGAGGACCAGCACGCGGCAACCGTAGCCGGGCGGGCGCGTGCCCACGAAACCCCGGCCCGACACGCCGCACTCGGGCCACCCTGGATGGGCGGACTCGTCCGGATCTCGGCAGGATGTCCCCATGAGCCTCACGTTGACCAGGCACGGGCACGCCTGCGTGCGAGTCGCGACCGACAGCGGCGCGCTCGTCGTGGACCCCGGGGCGTTCAGCGACCTCGCGGCTGCGCTCGAGGGCGTCGAGCACGTGCTCGTGACCCACGCGCACCCCGACCACCTCGACGCGGTCGCGCTGGCCGAGCGCGACGTGCACGTGCACGGCCCCGGGCAGGTGCTCGACGCGCTCGCCGAGGCGGGCGTCCCCCCCGAGCGGCGCCACCTCCTGACACCGGGCGACCGGCTGGAGGTGGCCGGGGCGGTCGTCGAGGTGCTCGACGCGCCGCACGAGGTCATCCACCCGGAGGTGCCGCTGCCGACGAACGTCGCGCTGCTCGTGGACGGGGTCGTGCTGCACCCGGGTGACGCGTTCGTCCGGCCGCCGGCGGGCGTCGTGATCGACGTGCTGCTCGAACCGGTCGGTGCGCCCTGGCTGCGGGCGGCGGACATGGTCGAGCACGTGCGTGCCGTCCGCCCGCGCCGCGTCGTCCCGGTGCACGACGGCACGCTCAGCGAGGCGGGGCGCTCGCTTGCGCTGTCGCTGCTCGGCAGCCTCACGGAGGCTGAGGTGCTGACGCCCGCACCGGGGGAGCCGGTGCTGGTCGGCTGACGTCGCGGGGCGACGTGCGCGGGTCCGTCGTCCCAGGGCGGCCCCGGCGACGACTCGGGCATGCTGGTGCGGTGACGACGTCCGACCTCGATCCCCGTGCGGCGCTCACGGTCAGACCGTACGAGCGCCGGGACGAGGCGTGGGTCCGGGCGTGGTTCCGCGACCCCGAGCTCGACCGGTGGCTCGGCCCTGTCGACGACGACTGGTGCGCGCACGTCGAGGCCGAGACGCAGGGCGTGCAGCTGGTCGTCGAGCACCAGGGTCGCCCCGTGGCCCTCGTGGGCGTCGAGTGGGACCCGCGCGGGGACCGGCACGCCGTCACCGACGTCGCGGTGGACCCGTCGCGACGCCGGACCGGGACGGGCCGCACCGCGCTCGACGCGGCACTCACGTGGCCCGGACACCCGGCGGCGACCGGGTGGGTGGCGTTCGTCGACCCCGAGAACACCGCGGCGCTCGGCTTCTTCGGCGCGCTCGGCTGGACGGCGGGCGCGGTCGACGACGGTCTGCGGTGCATGACGAGCCCGACGGGCTCCGCGCACCGCGGCCTCCCTGCGGTCGCCGGCCCGCGCCCGCGCGGCTAGCGTGAGCGCGGCGGAAGGAGCCGGAGATGTCCGAGTCGTTCGACGTGCAGGTGCCGGAGCTCGAGTACGACGAGACGGTGCCGCCGCGCCCCGAGGAGGAGGTCGCCGACGTCGCACGCGCGACGCCGGACCCCGCGGGGCACGGCGACGCGCAGGACGCGCACGCGGTCGGTCCTCAGGGGTGAGGCGCGCCGCGGGCCCCGAGGGCCGTGCGTGGGGCATGCTGTGCCGGTGCTGATCCGACGCGTCGACGAGGACGACTGGCCCATCGTGCGCGACGTGCGCCTGCGGGCGTTGCGGGAGTCGCCCGACGCGTTCGGCGCGTCTCTCGCGCGCGAGGAGCGGTTCACCGAGGCGCACTGGCGCATGCGGCTGCGCACGAGCCCGACGTGGGTGGCCGTGGACGACGACGGTGCTGGGCGTGGGCTGGTGTCCCTCGTGCCGGAGCCGGGGTCGCCCGAGGACGACCGACACGTCGTGTCGCTGTGGGTCGCGCCGGAGTCGCGCCGCCGCGGGCTCGGGTGGTCGCTGCTCGACACCGTGGTGCGCGCGGGCGCCGAGGAGGGGGCCCGCACGGTGTCCCTGTGGGTCCTCGACGACAACGCGGAGGCGGTCGACCTGTACGTGCGGGCGGGGTTCACGCGGACGGGCGAGAAGCACGTCCTCCCGCGCGACCCGTCCCGCACCGAGGAGCGCTACGAGCGGCCGGCGAGCCCGGGCGGCCTGGTCGGCTGAAGGTCCTCCCGGGAGCTGCGCTCAGTCCGTGCCCGGCTGCCAGCGGAAGCGGGCGACGAGACCGGTGAGCCGCGGCACGCGCTCCAGCACCCGCAGCAGCGCGAACCCGAGGACGCCACCGACGACGTTGAAGAGCAGGTCGTTGACGTCGGCGACGTGACCGCCGCCGAGCGTGTGCGCCGTGACGAGCTGGACCACCTCGATGGTGAGGCTGAGGCCCGCGACGACCGCGGTGACGCGCGGCCACGACGGTCGGGCCAGCGCGAGCGCGACCAGGATCCCGAGCGGCACGAAGACGCCGACGTTCATCAGCGCGTCGTCGAGCTCGTACCCGACGATCGGCACGAGCTCGAGGTGCGCGTCCCACGCCGCGTGGCCGGAGGGCTTGTCGAGGTAGATCGGGAAGACGGTGTTCGCGACGACGCCCGCGACGTACACGCACAGCGCGAGCGCGACGGCGGCCCGCGGCACGGTCAGTCGTCGGCGACGGTGCAGCAGCCGGAGCAACGCCACGGACGTCGCTGCGGCCAGGGGGACGACGACCGGAAGCACCGGTACCTGCTGGAACACGCGGGGTCCGCTCTCTCGGGTCGGTCGTGCGGGCCGTCGGGGGTGACGTCGTGCGCACGGGGCCGCGTGGGCGCGGCCCCGCAGGACCGTGCCACCGCCGCGCCGCCTGCACGTCCCCCTGGGGGTGGACGCCCGACGGCGAGGGGTCGGACGCCGGGCGGGCACGGGCGCGATCAGGCGTCCCGGACGCGCAACGACGCGTGGGCGGCCAGCGTCGTCCACAGGGTGAAGACGGCCATGACCGCGAGCCCGGTCAGGGCGGGCAGCCGTCCGGAGGCCACCGTGGCGTAGGACGACTGCCCTGCCGTGGTCGGCCAGTAGGTCGCTGCGAGGTCGCCCAGCGCGCCGGGGAGCCCGGGGGCGAGTGCCGGGACGAGCAGCGCCACGGCGACCACGATCGCCAGGGCGCCCGAGGAGCTGCGGGTGAGCGTCCCGAACGCGAGACCGAGGACGGCCGTCAGGACGAGGTACGCGGTCGCGCACGCGAGCGCGCGGACGGTGGCGGGGTCCGTGGGGTCGGCGGTCGGCAGGCCCGCCGCACCGAGGGCCGCCTGGCTCGCGCCGAAGCTCGCGGCCACCGTGACGACGGCGGTGACGAGCGCCAGCAGCACCGCGACCGCGAGCTTCGACACGAGCAGCGCAGCACGGCGTGGCGCGACGGTCAGGGACGTGGTGATCTGACCGCTGGCGTACTCGCCGGTGATGAGCTGGGCGCCGAGCGTGGCCAGCAGGAGCTGTCCGACCAGGACGCCCTTGAAGGCGATGGCGGTGGGGTCGAAGTCCGACGGCAGCGCCGCGCGCCAGTCGGCCAGCAGGCCGCTGACGCCGATCAGGCTGACGACCACCGTCACCACCACCGTGCTCGCCGCCAGCAGCCACGTGCCGCGGACGCTGCGGGCCTTGATCCACTCCGAGGCGAGCAGGTTCATGTCAGGCGGCGTCCTTCCGGGTGGAGGTCATGGCGAGGAACGCGTCCTCGAGCGAGTCGCGGACGGCGGTGAGCTCGGACAGCTCGACGGACGCCGTCGCGGCGACGTGACCGACGTCGTCCGTGGTGGCGCCGGTGACGACCAGGGCGCCGGTCCCGTCGTCCCGGGCGTGCAGGCCGGCACGGCTGAGCGCGACGTGCAGCCGTGCACGGTCCGGGGTCCGGGTGCGCACGTGCTCGGTGGTGCGGTCGGCGATGAACTCCGCCAGCGGCTGGTCGGCCAGGAGGTGCCCGCGGTGGATCACGACGAGGTGGTCGGCGGTGAGCTCCATCTCGCCCATGAGGTGGCTCGAGAACAGGACGGTGCGCCCCTCGGCCGCGAGGTCGCGCATGAGCGTGCGGGCCCACCGGATGCCCTCGGGGTCGAGCCCGTTGAGCGGTTCGTCGAAGATCACGACCCCGGGGTCGCCGATCAACGCCGTGGCGATCCCGAGGCGCTGCTTCATGCCGAGCGAGAACTCGCCGGCCGGGCGGTGGGCCGCCTCGGCGAGGCCGACGCGCGCGAGCGCCTCCGCCACCCGACCGCGGGGCATGCCGCCCGCGGCCGCGACGGCGGCGAGGTGGTCCCGAGCCGTGCGGCGCGGGTGCAGCGCCCGCGCGTCGAGCATCGCACCGACGACCTGCGCGGGGTGCGGCGTCTCGGCCAGCCGCAGCCCCCCGACGGTGGCTGCTCCGCTCGTGGGGCGGTCCAGGCCGAGGAACATCCGCAGGGTCGTGGACTTGCCCGCGCCGTTGGGTCCGAGGAACCCGGTGACGCGGCCGGGGCGGACCTCGAAGGTCAGACCGTCGACCGCGACGGCTCGTCGGTAGCGCTTGGTGAGCGCGTGGGCCTGCAGGACCGCCGGGGAGCTGGGGGGCATGGGAGCGACACTACACCGTGTGGTGTACCACTGCACCGGTCGGTGTAGCGTGGCACCGGAGCGCGCGGGAGGAGCACGATGACATCGACGGACGACAGGCCGGTCCGTGCCGGGCAGGCGCACAAGCGGGCGGCGATCCTGACCGCGGCCCGCGAGCTGTTCGTCCGGACGGGGGTCGAGCGCACGAGCATGGACGCGGTCGCGGCACGCGCGGGCGTCTCCAAGCGCACCGTGTACGACTACTACGGCGACAAGCGTCGGCTGCTGCTCGGCGTCGTCGAGGAGGCGGGGGAGCGGGCGGTCGCGACGTTGCGGACGCTCGTCGACCAGCACCTCGGGCCGGCGGGCGCGCCGCTCGACCCGTCCGACCTGCCGCGGGCCTTCACCGCGCTCGCGCGCGACCTGGGGCGCGCGCAGGTCCTGTCGCCGGACTACCTCGCGGCTGTCCGCCTCGTCGGCGAGAACGAGTCGTCGCTGCCCGAGCTCGAGGACCACCCGCTCGAGGCCGCGCACTCCGCCGTGCTGAGCATCCGGATCGCCGAGCTCGCGGAGGCGGGCCTGCTCGCCGCCGCCGACGCCGCGCTCGCCGCCGAGCACTTCCACGCGCTCACCACGCTGCGCGTGCTCAACGAGCCGACCCGGCGGCGCACCGACGCCGCGCACGTCGAGCGCATCATGACCGACGGCGCGCAGGCGTTCCTGCGGGCCTACGCGCCCCGCGACGGCGCGGCAGCATGAGCGTCGCGGCCGAGTCGCCGGACGACGCCGCCACGAGCGCGCACCGGGCCGCCGCGCTCAAGGAGCGCATCTACGTCGCGTTCACCGTGCTCGCCGTCGTCATCACTTTGCAGGCGCACGACGCCGGCACCACACCAGGACGTGCGCTGGGCACGCTCGCGATCGCCGTCGCGGCGACCATCTGCACGGTCTACCTCGCCGACCTGCTCAGCCACATGGTCGTGCACGCGCACGTCCCGACGGCCGCCGAGCACCGGCGGATGGTCGTGAGCACGCTCGGGGCCGGGACGGTCGTGGCACCCGCCCTCGTGAGCATCGCGGTGGCCGGCACGGGCCTGTACCCGACGTCGACCGGCCTGCTCCTGGCGATGGCGACCACCACCGCGACCCTGACGGCAGTCGGTCTGCTGGCGGTCCGCAGGCTCGCCGTCCCGCGCCGCCAGCGCCTGGTGGTCATGGCAGGCGAGGTCGCGCTGGGGCTGCTCGTGCTCGCCCTCGGCCTGCTGGCGCACGGGTAGACGACGGTCCGGGCGCCGGGGTCGCGCCCACGGCAGGGGAGAGGAGTCCTGATGGGCGAGGCGGACCAGCGGGTCGCGGTGGTGGGCCCGGGGGCGATCGGGACGACGGTCGCGGTCGCGCTCCACGAGTGCGGGCGGACGCCGTTCGTGGCCGGCCGTACCGCGCGAGGCGAGCTGCGCCTGGACACCGGCGACGGGCGCGTGGTCGCACCTGTCGCGGTCCGGACGGAGCCGCGCGAGGCGGACGGGCCCGTCGACCTCGTGCTCCTGGCCGTGAAGGCCACGCAGACGACCTCGGCCGAGCCGTGGCTCACGGCCCTGTGCGGACCGGGAACCGTCGTGTGCGTGCTGCAGAACGGGGTCGAGCAGCGGGAGGCCGTCGAGCCCCTGGTGCCCGGTGCGACGGTCGTGCCGGCCGTCGTCTGGTTCCCGGCGACGCGCGACGCCGACGGGACGGTCCACCTGCTGGCGGCGCCGCGCCTCACGGTGCCGGACGAGCCGGGCGCCGATGCGGTCGAGCGCGCGCTGCGGGGGAGCCGCTGCATCGTCGAGGTCGCGACGGACTTCACGACGATCGCGTGGCGGAAGCTCCTGCAGAACGCGGCGGCCGGCTTGATGGTGCTCACCGGGCGGCGTGCGGGCATGTACGCACGGGACGACGTCGCCGGGCTGACGCTGGCGTACCTGCGGGAGTGCCTCGCGGTCGCCCGGGCTGCGGGCGCCGATCTGGGTGACGACGAGCCCCGGCGCGTCCTCGACGGCTTCGCGGCCTCGCCGCCCGGCCGGGGGACGTCGATCCTCGCCGACCGCGAGGCCGGGCTACCGCTCGAGTGGGACGTCCGCAACGGCGTGGTCCAGCGCCTGGGCGGTCGGCACGGCGTGCCGACGCCGATCAGCGACGTGGTCGTGCCGCTGCTGGCCGCCGCGAGCGACGGACCCGGGTGACGTGGGGGTGCGTGGGCGGTGGGGCCGGCTACCGCCCGGAGCGTCACGTCCGTGACCGGGCCTCATCCACCGGCTGCGTGCGACGTGCGGCATGCTGCTGAGGTGAACCCCGACCTCGTGCTCGCCGACCTGCGTGCGGTCGTCTTCGACGTGGGGGAGACGCTCGTCGACGAGTCACGAGCGTGGAGCGAGCAGGCAAGTGCTGCTGGCGTCACCCCGTTCAGGCTCATGGCGGCGATCGGATCGGTGATCAGCCGGGGACGCGACCACCGAGATGCCTGGGCGCTTCTCGGGGTCGCGCCGCCGGGTCTCGCGCCTGACATCCGCACGGGTGATCTCTACCCGGATGCGCTCGACTGCCTCCGCGCGGTGCGCGCGGCGGGGCTCGTGGTGGGGGTTGCGGGAAACCAGCCCAGGGAGCGGAGGCCGCCCTGAGGGCAGCCGGCGTCGACGTCGACTTCGTGGCCGCCTCGGCGACATGGGGCGTCGCGAAGCCGTCGCTCGAGTTCTTCCGACGCGTCGTCCAAGAGACACAGGCCGACCCGCGCCACGTGCTGTACGTCGGCGACCGCGTCGACAACGACATCCGTCCCGCACGTGCCGCAGGCCTGCGGGCCGCGTGGCTGCGACGCGGACCCTGGGCGCTCCTGCAGCAGCCTCGTGCTGACGAGGCGCGGCCAGACCTTGAGCTCGGCGACCTGACGCAGCTCACCGATGAGCTGTCGCGCAGCACCTCGGGCGGCTGGCGCCGTGCCGACCCCTGTCTGCGCTCGGACGTACTCGCTGGGCGGGGAGATACGCAGGACGCGTTCTGACATAATGCACATTATCGGCGTTACGCGGGGGGTGTCCGCTCGGCGCGATGGCGGGTGTCCGCCGACTGGCTCGTGATGCCGTCAGTCCCGCGGCGCCCAACCCGCCGCGAGCCGGTCGACCACCGCGTCGAGCGTGCCGCGTGGGTCGGCGTCGTCGGCGGCCAGGTCAGGGATCTGCAGGACGTAGCGCGCCAGGGCTCGCAGATCGGGGTCGTCCGCGACGCGACCCGCCTCGGCGGCCAGCGCGGCGGCGAGCCGGGACTCGCAGGACTCCCACTGGCGGCGCGCGTAGACCCGGAGCTGCGGCGTGCTGACGATGAGCGCCAGCAGACGGTGCTCGTCGGGCGATGCGTCGTCCTGGAACAGCCCGCGGCTGCGGAAGAAGACCCGGAGCGCCTCGAGCGCCGCCGTCAGGCTGCCCGTGCCGGCCACGGCCGTCTCGAGCGACCGTGCCCGCTCGTCCTCGTCCGGCGTGTCGCCGAAGACGAGTGCCTCCTTGCCGTGCGGGAAGTGCTTGAACAGCGTCGTGACGGCGGTGTCGGCCTCGGCGGCGATCTGCGCGACGGTCACGTCGTCGTACCCGTGCTGGAGGAACAGGTGGCGCGCGGCGGCGACGAGCGACCGTCGTGTCTGCGCCTTCTTGCGCTCGCGTCGGCCCGCATCCGTGCCGGGCGCCCCGGTGCTGCTCGTCATGCGACCACGGTACCGAAGGCGACGTGACGCACAGAACGTCGTCACTTTGCATGTGTAGTGCCTACACTTACGGAGTCGCTGCGCTTTCGCTCGGCATGTTCTCCTCGCCGGAGGTCCCGATGTCCGACTCCCCCTCGTCGCCCGCCGCGGTGACGCACACCCCCGCCGGGCCGACCCCCGACGACCCGCCCACGTTCTACCCGCGGTCGCGCCTGTGGGCGATCCTCGGGCTCGTCCTGCTGGCCGACGCGCTGGACATGATCGACTCGACCGTCACGAACATCGCCGCGCCGTCGATCGTCGCGGACATCGGCGGCGGGCCGGGGCTCATCAAGTGGCTGGGCGCGTCGTACGCCCTGGCGCTCGGCGTGCTGCTCGTCGTCGGCGGGCGGCTCGGCGACAAGTACGGGCAGCGCCGCCTCTACCTCGTCGGGATGACGGGCTTCACGGTGGCCTCCGCGTGCGCCGGCCTCGCCACGAGCCCCGGCGTCATGGTCGCGGCGCGGGTGATGCAGGGCGCCTTCGGCGCGCTGCTGATCCCGCAGGGCATCGCGATCATGTCGCGCACGTTCCCGCGCAGCATGCTGCGCGCGGCCTTCGGTCTGTTCGGGCCGCTGCTCGGGATCGCCGCCGTCGGCGGTCCGATCCTGGCCGGCTTCCTCATCGACCTCGACGTCGCCGGCCTGGGCTGGCGTGCGGTCTTCCTCGTGAACATCGTCCTGGGCGGCGTGGGGATCCCGCTGGCCTGCTGGCTGCTCCCCCGCGAGCCGCGCAGGAGCGCTGACGCGCGTGGCGTCGTCATCGACGCCAGGGGCTCGGCCGCGCTCGCCGTGGCGATGTTCGGGCTGATGTTCGGCCTCATCGAGGGCCCCGAGACGGGCTGGGGCGTCACGGCCGTGGCCGCGCTCGTGGCCGGGGCCCTGGGGTTCGTCGTGTTCGTCCGCCGGTTGCGGACCGCGCCCGACCCGCTGCTGCGACCGTCGCTGTTCGCGAACCGCGGCTTCACGGCGGGCCTCGTCATGGGGCTCGTGTTCTTCGCGGCCACGAGCGGCCTGATGTACGTGCTCTCGCTGTTCCTGCAGGGCGCCCTGCACCGCACCCCGGGCGAGGCGGCGCTCGCGCTCATGCCGCTCACGCTGGGGATCATGACCGCGGCCTTCGCGTGCATGGGCCTGATGGCCCGACTCGGCCGCACCCTGGTGCTCGCCGGGCTGACGATCACGCTCGTCGGTGTCGGGTGGTTCCTCGCGCTGGTGCTGACCCAGGGGCTCCACCTGGGCACCTGGGCGATGGTCCCGCCCGTGTTCGTCATGGGCCTGGGCCTCGGTGCGTGCTTCGGGACCATCTACGACATCGCCCTCGGTGACGTCTCCGCGGACGAGGCCGGCAGTGCCAGCGGGTCCCTCAGCGCCGTGCAGCAGCTCGCCAACGGCGTCGGGTCCGCCGCGGTGACCACGGTCTACCTGGCGGCGCTCGGCACCGGTGAGGACACGGCGGTCGACGCGCTCGCCGTCGCGCTCGTGGTGGTGCTGGTGATCACCGTGCTCTGCCTCCCCGTCGCCCGGCTCCTCCCCCGCCACGCACCCGTCGAGAGCCACCCGGCATGACGCGCTGCACCACGGGCGTCCGGGGCGATCGGCCGCCCGTGGTGCACCCCGCACCGCGGACGCTGGTCCCGGCCCGGTCGTCCACGCGCGTGACAAGGTGGGGTCGAACCCTGCCGTCGCTCGCCCAGGAGGCACGCCCGTGGAGACCCGCCCCGTGCAGTCGAAGGTCGGCGACGTCGGCGCCACGTCGCCGATCGGCTCCCGTCGCATGACGGCCCCGTCGCTGATCCTGGCGGCTCTCGCGGTCGTGGTCGCGATCTCGGTGCTCGCCGAGCACGGCAGCCCCGTCGTCGCCGCCGGCTTCGCGGCGGTCGGCGCCGGGGGGCTGCTGGCGGCACGACGGCTCTGGCGTCGCCCCTGACGCGAGGCGGACGCCATCCGTGCCTGCTCGCACGGGTGTCGCTCGGCTGCGGTGCGCCCAGCCGACCACAAGCGTATCGAACACGTGTTCGATGCACAGATCGTCGTAGGTGGCTCCGCTGTCCCGTCGGACTCCCCCAGGCTCGCCGCATGCACACCGACGACGACACCGCGTGGTCCGCCCCCGGGCCCGACGACGACCTGTCC
>NZ_LNTD01000093.1 GCF_001462455.1 Cellulomonas sp. B6 | reverse complement strand
CACCGGTGACCAGTTCGGCCCCCGCGGGTGCGAGGAGTGACCAGTTCCGACAACGGGGCGGTCTCCCAGCCCGCCTACTCTGGGCACGTGGCCTCGATCCTCGCCGTGTGCGTCGTGCACGCCCTCCGTCCCGACTCCGGCCCGGTGGGCGTGACCGCGATCGACAAGCGTCCGGTCGACGGCCCGGTGAAGGTGGGCCCGCTGGGGCTGTACGCGGACGTGCAGGCGGACCGCAAGCACCACGGGGGCGAGGCCCAGGCCGTGTACGCGTACGGGCAGGACGACTCCGACCACTGGGCGGCCGCGCTGGGCCGCGACCTGCCTGCGGGCTGGTTCGGCGAGAACCTGCGCGTCGCGGGTCTCGACCCGAACGCGTCTCGGGTCGGTGAGCGGTGGCACGTCGGGGACCGGGTCGTCCTCGAGGTGACCGGCCCGCGCACGCCGTGCTCGACGTTCGCGCGCTGGGTCGGCGGCGACGACGAGCGTGGGTGGGTCAAGCGGTTCGCGCAGGAGCGCCGGGTAGGCGCGTACCTGCGGGTCGTGCAGCGCGGCACGGTGCACGTGGGCGACGCGGTGGTCGTCGAGCCCGGGCCGGACGACGCCCCGACCGTGCGGGACCTCCTGCTCGTCTGACGGCCCGCGGGCGTCGCCCGTCCGCCGTCGCCCACCCCGCGGGCGTCGCCCGTCCGCCGTCGCCCACCCCGCGGACGCACGCCCGTCCGCACGCACCGTCTCACCCCTCGACCGGCGACACCTTCGGCACCCACCCGTCCGCGCCGACGCTCCGCGCGACACACCGGCACCACGCGCCCCTCGTGCGGGTGAAACGTTCCGGATGTCCTGGTACGCACCCGCCGAATGGTTGAATCTTCTCTCATCGCCGTGCGTACCGAGCGCACGTCTCCGACAGTGGAGAGGCCGGCGGCACGCCCGCCGGCGAGCGCAGCAGCCGACGACGCCCGCCCCTCGCGTCGCGCGCCCGCGCGGCCACGGGCCGGGCCGGACGACGTGGGGACGAGGACGCATGAGCGACACGACGCAGGCCACGCAGCGACCCGTGCGCGCGTGGCAGGGGCTGGAGATCCCCGCCCCGGGCGCGTACGAGCTCGACGAGGCGCACAAGCGCGTCGGGTTCGTCGCGCAGCACATGATGGTCAGCCCGGTGCGCGGCGAGTTCGCGCGCGCGGCCGCCACCGTCGTGGTCAGCGACGACCCGCTCACGTCGTCGGTGCGCGCGATCATCGCGACCGAGAGCCTGACCACGCACCACGACGACCGCGACGCGCACCTCAAGGGCGAGGACTTCCTCGACGTCACGCGGTTCCCCACGATCGAGTTCCGCAGCACGGGCGTCGCGTGGCAGGGCCAGCAGGACGCGATCCTGCAGTGGGCGCGGCTGCGCAACCGCAACGCCGACCGGCAGCGCGTCTCGGCCGACACGATCGAGCGCGCCGATCGGCACCGCTCGCGGTTCGACGTCACGGGCGACCTGCGCATCCGCGACGTGACGCGCTCGGTCACGCTGCGCATGGACTTCGGCGGCGCGCGGCGCGACCCGTACGGACGCGACATCTTCGGCTTCCATGCCACCACGGAGATCGACCGCGAGGACTTCGGCCTCGTGTGGAACGTCGCGCTCGAGACCGGCGGCTGGCTCGTGGGCCGCACGGTCCGCATCGAGATCGCGGGCGAGGCCATCCGCCAGACCGCCTGACGCCGGCGCGAGCCGGGACGCCGCACCGCCCACGAGCCCCCGCTCAGCTCGACCCGTCCGCCTTCGCCGGCGGGCACTCGCCCCCGGGCTCGGTGACGAGCTCGAAGTGCCACATCTCGTTGGCGTACGTCGTGCACAGGCCGTAGCGCGTGCCGTGCTGGGCGAGCCAGCTGTCGGCGTCGGTGTAGCCGATGTCCACGGCGTCGCCGGTGACGTGGCGCGACAGCTCGGGCGTGCTGACCCACTTGCGGGCCTCCTCGAGGCTGCCGCGGGTCCGCACCGCCTCGTCCAGCAGGTGCTGCTGGTAGTGCGCGCTGCGCCAGCCCGACGTCACGACCATCTCGACGCCGCGCGCCCCGGCGTCGGTCGTCGCCTGCTCGACCGCGGCGCGCAGCGCGGGGTCGAGGTTCGCGATCGCGGGCAGGTGCGCGTCGAAGATCGTCACGCCGTCGCCGCGGTTGATGACGCCGTCCTCGACGCCGGGCTCCCGGTCGGGGTCGAGGTCCAGGGCGAGGTCGTGCTGCGGTGCGCCCGCCGCGGCGGACGGCACGCCGCCCCCGGGGGCTCCGGACGCGGCCGAGCCCAGCAGTCCCGAGCCCGTGAGGGCCCACGTGACCGCCACGACCACGACGACCACGGTCCCGACGAGCACGAGCGCACGACGCCGACGAGTGGGGGTGTCCATGTGTTCCTCTCCGCACCGCCCTGGTCCGGGGGTGCGCACCGACTCCACCAGCGGGGGCGTTGCGCGGGCGTGACGCGCGCAGCTCACGATTCCGCAACACGGCCCGGCCTACGCTCGAGGTCCGGACGACGACCACGAGACGACGACCACGAGGGGGACGCGATGCGGGTGCTGGTCGTCGAGGACGAGCCGTTCCTCGCCGAGGCGCTGCAGGCGGGGCTGCGGCTCGAGGCGATCGCGGCGGACGTCGCGCTCGACGGCGACGACGCGCTCGAGCGGATCGCGGTGAACGACTACGACGTCGTGGTCCTGGACCGTGACCTGCCCGGCACGCACGGCGACGACGTGTGCCGCGTCGTGGCGCGCGACCACCCGGGCACGCGCGTGCTCATGCTCACGGCCGCCACGCGCCTGCAGGACAAGGTCGGTGGCTTCCGCCTGGGCGCCGACGACTACCTCACCAAGCCGTTCGAGCTCGCCGAGCTCGTGGTGCGGCTGCACGCGCTCGCGCGCCGGCCCGCGGCCGCGGCCCCGCCCGTGCTGGAGCACGCGGACCTGCGGCTCGACCCGTTCCGGCGCGAGGTGTACCGCGCGGGACGGTACGTGCGGCTCACGCGCAAGCAGTTCGCGGTGCTGCACCTGCTCATGCAGGCCGACGGGGGCGTGGTCAGCGCCGAGACGCTGCTGGAGAAGGTGTGGGACGAGAACGCCGACCCGCTGACGACGGCGCCGCGCGTCACCGTCTCGACGCTGCGCAAGGCGCTGGGCGACCCCGACCTCATCACGACGGTGCCCGGTGCCGGGTACCGTCTGGGCGGGGTGGACGCGTGACCGGCGCGCCGCCGCCCGTGCGGGTCAGCGCGCGGCTGCGGCTCGCGCTGAGCTACGCGCTGTTCCTCGTCGCGGCGGGCGCGATCCTGCTGTTCGGTGTGTACGTCGTGCTGCGCTACGTGCCGGACTACCCGCTCACGGCCGCGAACCCGCGCGACTCCGGCGGGACGGTCGTCGCGACCCGCGGCGAGATCCTGCAGGCCGTCGTCGGCGTCTCGGGGTTCGCGCTCGCGGCGCTCGCGATCGTCGGGATGGTGGGCGGCTGGCTGCTCGCGGGGTGGGTGCTGCGACCGCTGCAGCGCATCACCGAGGCTGTCCGCGTCGCCGCGGGCGACCGCGGCCACCGGGTCGCGCTGGGCGGCCGCAACGACGAGTTCCGGCAGGTCGCCGATGCGGTCGACCACATGCTCGACGAGCTGCACGCGGCCTACGAGGTGCAGGAGCGCTTCGCGGCGAACGCGTCGCACGAGCTGCGCACGCCGCTGGCCGTGACCGCGACGATGCTGGAGGTCGCCGCACGCGACCCCGAGGGCCAGGACTACCCGGTGCTGGTCGAGCGGCTGCGCGTGACGAACGCGCGCGCGATCACGCTCACGGAGGCGCTGCTGCGGCTCGCGGACGCGCAGGCCGTCGGTGCGCGCGCGGACGTCGTGGACCTGGGTGCGCTGGTCCGCGCGTCGCTCGCGGAGAACGCCGACGAGGCCGCGCGGCGCGGAGTCACGGTGACGACGGCGCTCGCGCCGGCGCGGGTGGTGGGCGACCCGAGCCTGCTGGCGCAGCTCGTGACGAACCTCGTCCAGAACGCGCTGCGGCACAGCGGGGCCGACGGTCGCGCGCACCTCACCACGACGACCGACCCCGTCGACCGCACCGCCGTGCTCACCGTCGGGACGACCGGCGCGGTCTTCACCCCCGAGGCGGCCGCGCGCCTCGTCGAGCCGTTCCTGCGCGGCGCGGGGCGTCTGGCGCGCGGTGCGGGCGGCCACGGGCTCGGGCTGGCGCTGGTGGACCGCATCGTCACGACGCACGACGGCACGCTCGACATCACGCCGCGCGCCGCGGGCGGGCTCGACGTCCGGGTCGCGCTCCCCGCCGCGCGGCCCTGAGCGGCAGAGCGGGCGGCACGGAGGGACGCCGCGACGTGTCTCACCGACCCCGCGCGGCCCGTCGCGTCAGCCGCGCACGTCCACGACGTCGGCACCGGTCAGCGTCCCCGACAGCCCGCGCCGCCCGCGCGTGAACGGCACGGCGAGCACGGCGGCGACCACGAGCAGCGTCGCGAGCAGCCCGGCGAGCGAGCCGACCGGCTCGGGCACGCCGGGCACGTCGGCGAGCCCGTCGAGCACCCACCACGCCCCGCCGACGACGCCGGCCCGCGCGACCCGCTGCGCGACGCCGCCGACGCGCCCCGACCACCGCGGCCCCAGCCACACGACGCGCTGCCCCCACGACGCGCCGTCGCCCACGAACGGCGGCACCACGAACACCACGACCCACGGCACGGCGAGCCCGAGCACGGCCTCGACGCCGGGCCGCGACCCCGGCTCCTGCCCCGCGACGAGCTCGCCGACGCGCCAGAGCACCTGCAGCACCGCGCCGAGCGTCGTCGCGAGCGCCCAGTCGAGCAGCATGCCCGTCCAGCGCCGCCACACCGTGACGGGCCGGGGCTGCCGACGCGCGGCCTCGAGCGCCTGCGCGCTGGGGACGACGCGCAGCACGAGAGGTGCGACGAGCGCGCCGAGCAGCGCGCCGAGGGTGTTCATGAGCACGTCGTCGACGTCCGCGACGCGGTACGAGCACGGGATGACCCCGAAGATCCCCGTGTACTGCGTGGTCTCGATCAGCACCGACGCCGCGAGCCCGCTGACGGTCGCGACGAGCACGCCGCGGCGCAGCAGCGCGCGCACGGCCACGCCCCACGGCACGAACAGCACGACGTTGAGCACGACCTGCAGCACCGCGGCCGACAGCAGCGTCGCGCGCACGCCGAGGCCGGCGGTGTCGGTGCGGATGTCGGCGAGGAACCCGAGGGGTCGCAGGTTGTGGCCCGCCGCGTGCTGCGCGCACCACTGCGCGAGGTCGCCCGTGGGCAGCGGCAGCAGCGTGTACGCGGCGAGCCCGACGGCGTACGTCGTGACCGCGGCGACCAGCAGCACGCGCCGCCCCGACAGCCGGCCGTAGCGGCGGTACTGCCACGCGACGACGGGCAGGAAGATCGCCGCGAACAGCAGCGTCCCGCCGATGACCCCCACGTACGCCGGCCACGTCCACGCGTCGCGCACGCGCTCCTCCGTCCCGTCCGGCGGCTACGCGCCGAGCGCGACCGCGATGAGCAGCATCGTCACGAGGAACCCCGTGAGCAGGTTGAGCCAGAGGAACGTACGCCAGCCCGCGTTCGCCTGCTCGCACGTCTCGTCGGTCACCCGCCGGAACCGCCACGTGCTCACCGCGTACGGCAGCGGCAGCAGCGCGGCGAGCACGCCGGGCCACGGCAGCGCGAGCAGCAGCAGCGCCGCGAGGACGTACGCGCCGGTCGCGGCGAGCACCGTGGGGCGCGCACCGAGCACGGTCGCGACCGACCCGATGCCGCCCGCGCGGTCGGCCTGCACGTCCTGCACGGCGCCGAACGCGTGCGACGCCATGCCCCACAGCAGGAACGCGACGAGCACGGGCCACGTGGTGCGCGCCGTCAGGTCCGCGTCGGCCAGCACCAGGGCGTACAGCAGCGGTCCGACGAAGTGCACGGACGACGACAGCGAGTCCAGGACGGGCCGCTCCTTGAACCGCAGCCGCGGCGCCGAGTACGCGACGACGTCGAGCAGCACGACGAGCAGCACGACGCCCGCGAGCGGCGACCCGAGCGCGAGCAGCCACACCACGAACGGCACGGTCGTCAGCAGGCAGGCCCACAGGATCCGCCGGTGCGCGGCGCGCGCCCGCTCGGGCGCGACCAGCCCGCCCTCGATGCCGCCCTTGCGCGGGTTGGCCAGGTCGGACGCGTAGTCGAACACGTCGTTGATCCCGTACATCAGCAGGTTGTACGGGATCAGGAAGAACAGCGTCCCGACCACGAGGCGGACGTCGACCAGCCCGCCGGTGACCATGAGCCACCCGGCGGCGAACGGGTAGGCGGTGTTGACCCAGGAGAACGGCCGCGAGGCCGCGAGCACCTCGCGCATCAGCCGGCGACCTCGTCGTCGCGCCCCGCGGGCGTGGTGGTGCCGGGCGTCGTCGTCGCGGCGGCGCGGGCGCGCGACGACGTGCGCGGCGAGCGCCCGAGCAGCACCCACAGCACGGGCACGAACACCGCGGCCGCGATCGCGTACGCGAAGTCCTCGAGCGGCGCGCCCCAGACGTACACGCCGAGGATCTTGTCGGTCGCGTACTCGTACAGGCCGACGTCGATCATGATCGTGTCGAACACGGCCGTGAGCAGGCACAGGTGCAGCGTCGCCCACAGCAGCGGCCACCCGCGCATCCGGCGCAGCACGGGCCACGACACGGCCGTGAGCACCACGAGCACCAGCACGTTCATGACGATGTTGGTCACGCGGCACCTCCCGCATCGTCAGGGCGACCGACGTCGTCGGTCTCCGCGAGCGCGCGCCGCCCGGCCGCCCGCTGCGCGGCCGTGACGTCGAACCACCGCCACAGCAGCAGGCCCACGTAGCAGAGCAGCGTGAGGAAGAACGCCTCCTCGAGCGGCAGCTCGGGTGCGAGCAGCACGCCGGTCATGTGGGGCGAGTCCCCGCGCGCGAAGATGCCGAGCGCGAGCCCCGCGAGGTCCCACAGCAGGAACCCGACGACGCCCAGGGCGACGGTCCACGCCGAGCGCCGGGCGTCGTACCAGAACGCGAGCCGGAACCGCCGGTCCAGCAGCGCGAGGCCGCCGAGCGAGACCGCGAGCGCGCCGAGGTAGGCGAACCCGATCACGCGCGCACCCCGCCCCGGTGGACGTCGTCGCGGCCCGCGGCGACGCGCGACCACAGCCCGCGCGGCAGGCCCGAGCCCAGGTAGCCGGGGCGCAGCGGTGCGGGCAGCGGGCGGCCGGACGTCTCGCCCAGCAGCCGCTTGGCGACGAGCTCGGCGCCGATGAGCACCATGGGCAGCCCGACACCGGGCACGGTGCCGCCGCCGACGTGCAGCAGGTTCGGCACGCGGTGCGACGCGACGCCGGGCCGGAACATCGCCGACTGGCGCAGCGTGTGCTCCATGCCGAGCGCGGTGCCGCGCCACGCGGACATGTCGCGCGCGAAGTCCGCGGGGCCGACGACCCGGCGCAGCACGGTGCGCTCGCGCAGGTCGCGGATCCCCGCCCACGACGCGAGCTGGTCGAGGTACCGGTCGGCGTGCGCGTCGAGCTCGCCGGGGCGCGTGCCGATCGCCGGGTCGGCGGGGAACGGCACGAGCACGAAGAGGTTCTCGTGGCCCGCGGGGGCGGCGGTCGGGTCCGACGCGGTCGTGCGCGACACGTACAGCGACGCGACGTCGGGCACGTGCAGCCCGGACGTCGGCGTCGAGCGCCCGGGCCCGAGGATCGCGTCGAAGTTGCCCGGCCAGTCGCGCGTGAAGAACAGCGAGTGGTGCGCGAGCTCGGGCAGCTCGCCGCGCACGCCGGCCATGACGAGCAGCGCCGAGATCCCGGGCCCGCGGCGGTCCCAGACGTCGGCGGGCAGGTCGGCGTGGGCGGGGTCGAGCAGCGCGGTCTCGGTGTGGTGCCGGTCGGCCGCGGACACGACGACGTCGGCGGCCAGGCGCGTGCCGTCGGCGAGCAGCACGGCGCGCGCGGTGCCCCGGCGGCGCGGCTCGCGCGGCGTGCGGGGCGCGTCCTCGACCTCGATGCCGACGACGTCGGCACCCGTGCGCACGACGACGCCCTCCTCGACCGCGACCTTCTCGAGCGCCTCGACGAGCGTGTACATGCCGCCGCGGGGGTAGTAGACGCCCTCGCCGAGGTCGAGGTGGCTCATGAGGGAGTACAGCGCGGGGACCCGGTAGGGCGAGGACCCGAGGAAGACGGCGTGGTAGCCGAGCACCTGCCGCAGCACGGGGTGCTCGACCGTGCGCGCGATCCGCGCCGCGAGCGGTTCGGTGAGCAGCCGCGCGAGCGTGCCGGAACGCCGCAGCACGTCGGTCGACAGCGCCCGGTCGGGACGCTCGAACGTCGTGTACAGGAAGTGGTCGAGCGCGGTGCGGTAGGCGTCGCCCGCGTCGTCGACGTAGCGTCGGATCGCGGCGCCCGCACCCGGCTCGAGCGCGTCGAACGTCGCGGCGTTCGCCACGGGGTCCGCGACCACCTCGAACGGGTCGACGCCCTGCCCGGGCTCGGGGAACAGCCGGTACGCGGGGTCGAGGCGCTGCAGCTCGACGTGGTCCGCGAGGTCGCGGCCGAGCAGCGCGAACGTGTGCTCGAACACCTCGGGCATGAACCACCACGACGGCCCAGTGTCGAACCGGAACCCGTCCTGCTCCCACGTGCCGGCGCGGCCGCCGAGCCGGTCGTGCCGCTCCAGCAGCGTGACCTGCGCGCCGCCCCGGGCCAGCAGCGCGGCGGTCGCGAGACCCCCGACCCCGCCACCGACCACGACGACGTGCACGGGCGCGTGCGCGCTCACCGGGCCACCGCCCGTCGCACGCGCCGCACGGGTCCTGCCTGCCGCACGCGGTCGCCCGCCTCGTCGGCCAGCACGCCCCCGACGGCCCGCGCGACGACGAGCGCCTTCACCGGGCCGGGCACGCGCACGCGCCGCTCGCGCAGCACCTCGACCGGGGTGGCGGCGAGGTCGGCCAGCAGCCGGTCGTACAGGCCGGTGGTCGCGGCCACGGCGCACCGGGCGCGGGTCGGCAGCAGCGGCAGCGCGGCGCGTGCCCGCGCCAGGTCCCCCGCGATCTCGTCGAGCACGGCCCGCACGTCGTCCTCCGTCAGGTGCGCCGGGTCGACGCCCGGCAGGTAGGCGCGGCCCAGGTCGCCGGAGTCGGCGGCCAGGTCGCGCAGGAAGTTGATCTTCTGGAACGCGGCGCCGAGGGCACGCGCACCGGCGACCCCCTCGGGCGCGGGGTCGACGCGCGGGTCGCCGGGCCGCCGCTCGGCGTCGAGGAACACGCGCAGGCACATGACGCCGACCACCTCGGCGGACCCGTAGACGTACCGCTCGTAGCTCTCGCGGTCGTGCGTGCGGACCGTGAGGTCGGCGCGCATCGACGCGAAGAACGGGTCGACCTCGGCGTGCCCGATGCCCGTGCGGCGCGCGGTGCGCGCGAACGCGTGCACGACGACGTTCGTCGAGTAGCCGGTGCGCAGCGCGCGCGCGACCTGCTGCTCGAGCTCGTCGAGCTCGGCGCCGGCGTCGGGGCCGCGGTAGGTGTCGACGACCTCGTCCGCGAGGCGCACGAGCGCGTACACGGCCTCGATGTCACGGCGTGCGCGTCCGCCCAGCAGGCGCGTCCCGAGCCCGAAGGACGTGGAGTACGCCCGCAGCACCACGGCGCTCGCACGCGTGGCCGTCGTGTCGTACAGGACCTGACCGGTCGGGGCCGTGCGCATGTCGTGCGTCCTCATCTCGGTGTGCCGGTCGAGCGGGCGTCGCGGGTCCGACGCGACGGGGCGCGGGCGCTCAGCGCTCGCGTCCCCCCAGGTCGTCGACGACGCCGTGCAGGTACGTGGCCAGCGGTTCCGGCAGGGTCGTGGCGAGCGTACGCGCGATGTCGGCGTGGCGACGGGCCGACGTGCGCACGGCCTCGACCGCGCCCGTCGCGTGCAGGACGGCCCGCACCGCGGCGGCACCGTCCTCGTCGAGGTCCGGGCGGCCGACGTGCGCGTCGAGCACCGCCGCCTGCCCGGCGTCGGCACGCTCGTACGCGAGGCGCAGCAGCTCGGTGCGCTTGCCCTCGCGCAGGTCCGACAGCACGGACTTGCCCGTGACGGCGGGGTCGCCGAGGACGCCGAGCTCGTCGTCGACCAGCTGGTAGGCGATGCCGAGCGCGGTGCCGACGTCGGCGAGCACGCCGCGCTGCGCGGGCGTCGCACCCGCGAGCACGGCCCCGGACTCCAGGGGCGCGCGGAACGAGTAGACGGCGGTCTTGAGCTCGGCGACCAGCAGCGCGTCGACGTCGGACGGCGCGGACAGCGACCCGCGCACGTCGAGCAGCTCGCCGGCGACGGTCGTGCCGACGCCGTCGGCGAGCAGCCGCACGAGCTCGGGCAGCGCGGCGGGGGCGACCGTGGCGGTGCCCGCGAGCAGCGCGAACGCGTGCGCGAGCGCCGCGTCCCCCGCGAGCAGCGCGGCGGCGACGGCCTGCTGCCCGGCCACGTCCGGCGCGTGCCCCTGCGCGGCGACGCGGGCGCGCGTGCGCCCGGCGACGTTGGCCCGGCCGCGACGCACCTCGTCGTGGTCGAGCACGTCGTCGTGCACGAGCATGGCGGTGTGCAGCAGCTCGTGGGCGGCGGCGAGGTGGGCGGCGGCGACGGCGTCGGTGCCGCCCAGGCCGAGGTACGCGGCCGCGGCCAGGCGCGGCCGCATGAGCTTGCCGCCGAGCACGGCGTCGAGGTCGCCCCACAGCTCGCCGCACGCGGGACCCTCGGCGGCGGCGCGCACGCGCTGGGTCGTGAGGGTGTCACGCAGGAGGCGCTCGGCGGCCACGGTCACGTGCTCCACGCCGTGGGCGAGCGCGGCGCAGTCGGCGGTCGCGTGCTCGAGGGGCTGCGCGACCCCGCCCTGGTCGGCGAGGATCGGGTGTCCGACGGTGCGTCGGTGCGCGTCGACCTGGCTCACGAGCTCCCCTCCCTGCCGTCCCGCCTGCGGAGATACTCAGCCTACTGAGCATCGGCGGCCGCGCCACCGGAACGACGCGGGTGTCGCCCTCGTCGTCTCCGTGTCGGAAGTTGTTCGAATCTGTTGCCTTGTGTTCGATCGGCTCGCTATGCTCGTGCCCATGACATGGCTGGTGACGGGCGGGGCCGGGTACATCGGGGCGCACGTGGTGCGCGCGTTCCAGGACGCGGTGCGCGACACGGGGGACGCGACGCTCGCCCCCGTCGTGCTCGACGACCTGTCGAGCGGGCACGAGGAGTTCGTCCCCGCGGGCGTACCGCTCGTGCGCGCCTCGATCGTCGACACCGCCGCCGTCCGCGCGGCGCTCGTGGAGCACGGCGTGTCCGGCGTCGTGCACCTCGCGGGGTTCAAGTACGCCGGCGTCTCGGTGCAGCGCCCGCTGCACACGTACGAGCAGAACGTCACCGGGACCGCGCACCTGCTCGCCGCGATGGCCGACGCGGGTGTCGAGCAGATCGTCTTCTCGTCGTCGGCCGCGGTGTACGGCACCCCCGACGTCGACGTCGTCACCGAGGCCACCGCCACCGCCCCCGAGTCGCCCTACGGCGAGTCCAAGCTCATCGGCGAGTGGCTGCTGCGCGACCAGGGCGTCGCCACCGGTCTGCGCCACACCTCCCTGCGGTACTTCAACGTCGTCGGGTCGGGCTCCCCCGACCTCTACGACTCGAGCCCGCACAACCTGTTCCCGCTCGTGCTCGACGCGCTGACCTCCGGCCGGACGCCGCGCATCAACGGCGACGACTACCCCACGCCCGACGGCACGTGCGTGCGCGACTACGTGCACGTCGCCGACCTCGCGGTCTCGCACGTCGCGGCCGCCCGCGCGCTCGCCGCGGGCCGCCCGCTCGAGCGCGTCTACAACCTCGGCTCGGGCGACGGGCTCTCGGTCGCCCAGATCATGACGACCGTCGCACGGGTCACGGGCGTCGACTTCACGCCCGAGGTCGCGCCGCGCCGCGCGGGCGACCCCGCGCGCATCGTCGCGTCGGGCGAGGCCGCGGCGCGCGACCTCGACTGGGCCATGCGCCACACGCCCGAGCAGATGGTCGCGAGCGCCTGGGACGCCCACCGCCGCAGCCACGCCTGACGGCCCCGCCGCTCCCGGGCGCGGGAGCCCGGCGCGCGCCGCCCGGCGTCAGCGGGCGGCGGGCTCCAGCGCCTGGAGTCGCGGCAGCTCGGCCGCGAGCCGCTCGAGCTCCCGCTCCTCGCCCGCGTAGACCCCCGCCGGCCGCGGCCAGTGCAGCACGACGTCGCCGAACCCGAGCGCGGCGGCGCGCTCGACGCCCTCGACCGCGAGCGCGGCCGACGTCAGCGAGAACCGCGGCGCACCGTCGAGGCTCAGCCACCGGCCCACGGACCGACCGTCCGCGACCTCGTCGAACGCGTCGACCATGCGCGCCAGACCGTCCCACCAGGCCTCCTGCGCAGCCGCCCCGTCGACGCCCTCGCCGACACCGGTGCCGGGGCCGTACGTCGCCCAGCCCTGCCCGTACCGGGCCGCGAGCGCCATGGTCCGCGGGCCGTTGGCGGCGACGACGAACGGCGTGCGCGGCCGCGCGAGCGTGCCCGGCACCATGCGCGCCGCGTGCGCCTCGTAGAACGCGCCGACGTGCTCGGTCACGGGCTGCGTGAGCAGCGCGTCGAGGACCTCGAGGAACTCGGCGAACCGGCGCGTGCGCTCGCCGCGCGTCGGCGCGGCACCCAGGACGCCGGCGTCCCAGCCCTCGCCGCCCGCACCCACCCCCAGCACGAACCTCCCGCCCGACACGTCGTCGAGCCCCATGACGTCCTTGGCGAAGGGCACGGGGTGGCGGAAGTTCGGCGACGCGACCCACGTGCCGAGCCCGATCCGCTCGGTCACGGCCGCGGCGGCGGCGAGCAGCGGGACGGTCGCGAACCACGGCTCGTCGGCCAGGTCGCGCCACGCGAGGTGGTCGTACGTCCATGCGTGGTCGAAACCCATCTGCTCGACCCGCCGCCAGCGCTCGCGCTGCACGGACCACCGCTCCTGCGGCAGCAGGACCACCCCGACGCGCACCATGCCGACCACGCTAGCCCGGCCCGCGCGCGCCTCCCGGTCACCTGCGCCCACCGGTGCCGTGACACTCCCCCGTGACAGCCCCGCGCCACCCCCGTAGGGTCGTCCGTCATGGACCTCGAGGTCCGGCACCTGCGCACCGTCGCCACGGTCGCCTCCCTCGGCAGCATCACCAAGGCCGCCGCGGCGCTCGGCATCGCGCAGCCGGCACTGAGCGCGCAGCTCTCCCGCATCGACCGCGCGCTCGGCGGACCCGTCTTCACGCGGGACCACCGCGGCGTGCGGCCGACCCCGCTCGGCCTGCTCGTGCTCGAGCGCGCGCGCACGCTGCTGCCGGCCGTCGACGCGCTGCTGCACGACGCGCGACGCGTCGCCGCCGGCGACCCCGCACCGACGCTGCGCGTGACGTCGGCGGGCTCGGCGCTCGCGGCGCGCTTCGTGGCGCGACTGTCGCGCGGCGGCGGCACGGCGCCGACGCTGCGCACCGCGGGCGCGTCGTGGCAGGCCGCCGACGAGCTCGCGGCAGGGGCGCACGACGTCGTCCTGGCCGGGATGTGCGGCGACGCGCTGCCGCCGGGCACGCCCGGCGTGCACTGGCGGCTCGTCGGCACCGACGCGGTGCACGTGCTCGTGCGCACCGCCCACCCGTGCGGCGACGAGGTCGACCTCGCCGCGCTGGCGGGCGAGCGCTGGGTCAAGGCGGCCGGTGACAGCTGCTTCACGGAGTGCTTCCTGCGGGCCTGCGCGCGGGCGGGGTTCGCTCCGCCGACGCCGAGCGAGTGCGACCGCGCGACCGGCCTGGAGCTCGTGCGGGCGGGGACCGCGGTGGCGCTCGCGCAGCCGTTCGGCGCATTGCCCGACGGCGTGCGTCCCGTGGCCCTGCGCGGTGCGCCGCTGCTGTGGTCGACGTGGCTCGGCGTGCCCGACGACGCGCCGGAGGGCCTGCGCGCCCGCCTGCTGACCGCGGCGCGCGACGCCCGCCGGGACGACCTGTCGGCACCCTCGTCGGGGCGGGGTGCCGCGGGGTCGACGCCGGACGACGGGCCGGCGGCACGCTCGGCGGGCGGCCCCGCCCCCGCGGTATGACCCAAGAGTGATGTGCGGGACGACCCTGGTCATTACCTACTGTGACTGTCACGGTCATCCCCGACTCGAGAGGCAGCCCCATGAGCACACCCCGCACCCGCCGCGTCGCGGCGATCGGCGCCGCTGCGCTGGCACTCCTCCTCGGCCCGCTCGTCGCCCCCGGGGCGGCGGCCGCGACCCCCGCCGCCGATCTGCCCGCGGGCATGGTCGACGCGCTCGAGCGCGACCTGGGCGTGCCACGCGCCGAGGCGTCGCAGCGTCTGACGTTCCAGGCCGACGCCGCCACCAAGGTCCGCACGCTCACGCAGGCGCTCGGCGCGACGTACGCCGGCTCGTGGGTCGACCCGGCCGCCGGCACCGTCCACGTCGCCACCACCGCGCCCGACAAGGTGCGCGGGCCGATGGCCTCGGGCGTGACCGCCGTCGCGGTCGAGCGCACGCTGTCCGACCTGGAGTCGGTCGGCTCGCGCCTCGACGCGGCCGGCCTGCCCGCCGACGTCGCGACCTGGTACGTCGACGTGACGACGAACCGGGTCGTCGTCGAGGCCGTCGGGTCCTCGACCGACGCCGCCGCCGGCCTCGTCGCCGCAGCGGGCGTGCCCGCCGACGCGGTCACGCTGACCACCTCGCCCGAGGCGCCCACGACGTTCGCCGACGTGATCGGCGGCAACGCGTACTACATCAACCAGACGTCACGCTGCTCGGTCGGGTTCGCGGTGCAGGGCGGCTTCGTCACGGCCGGGCACTGCGGCCGCACGGGTGCGTCGACCACGTCGCCCAGCGGCACGTTCCGCGGCTCGTCGTTCCCCGGCAACGACTACGCCTGGGTGCAGGTCGGGTCGGGCAGCACGCCGCGCGGCCTCGTGAACAACTACGCGGGCGGCACCGTGCGGGTCACGGGGTCGCAGCAGGCGGCGGTCGGCGCGTACGTCTGCCGGTCGGGCAGCACGACGGGCTGGCGCTGCGGCACCGTCCAGGCCTACAACGCGTCGGTCCGCTACGCCGAGGGCACGGTCAGCGGCCTCATCCGCACCACCGTCTGCGCCGAGCGCGGCGACTCGGGCGGCTCGCTGGTCGCCGGCACGCAGGCCCAGGGCGTCACCTCGGGCGGGTCCGGGAGCTGCAGCAGCGGCGGGACGACGTATTTCCAGCCCGTCAACGAGATCCTCCAGGCGTACGGCCTGCGGCTGCTCACGAGCTGACGGCCAGGACGGGCGGGGGCGGGCGTCGTGGAGGGCGACCGCCCCCGCCGAGCCGTGCCCGCCCCACCGCGCCACGGGCGCACCCGGCCGTGGCGGCGCGACGGACGCGTCAGCCCCAGCCGAGCGCGTGCAGCCGGTCGTCGTCGATGCCGAAGTGGTGCGCGATCTCGTGCACGACCGTGACCGCGACCTCCTCGACGACCTCGTCACGGTCCTCGCAGATCGCGAGGGTCGGGTTCCGGAAGACGAAGATCCGGTCGGGCAGCGAGCCCGCCGCCCAGAACTCGCCCCGCTCGGTGAGCGGGGTGCCCTCGTAGAGGCCGAGCAGCTCGGGGTCGTCGGCGGGCGCGTCGTCCTCCACGAGCACCACGACGTTGTCCATCATCGCGGCGAGCTCCTCCGGGACCTCGTCCAGGGCGTCGCGCACCGCGTCCTCGAACTCCTCACGCGTCATCTCGACCACGCCACCATCCTGCCTGGTCACGGCCGCGACGGCAGGGGGTCGGGGCGTCCGCAGCGGGAGCCACGAGGATCGTTTTTGGCGATCGGCCGCGGACCCCGTATGGTTATCACCGGTCTTCCGACGCCTCGACGTCCGGGGCGGACAACCCGCCCTCATCGTCTAGCGGCCTAGGACCCCGCCCTTTCACGGCGGTAGCACGGGTTCGAATCCCGTTGGGGGTACGAGCACAGCAGTACAGCACGAAGCTTCACGGCGACTTCGGTCGCCACGAGGCCCCGTAGCGCAGTTGGTTAGCGCGCCGCCCTGTCACGGCGGAGGTCGCGGGTTCAAGTCCCGTCGGGGTCGCTGCGAGGGCCGACCGAGAGGTCGGCTCCCTCGTATCGAGGCTCTGTAGCTCAGTTGGTAGAGCGTTCGACTGAAAATCGAAAGGTCACCGGATCGACGCCGGTCGGAGCCACACCACACCGAAGACCCCCGGGGAGACCCGGGGGTCTTTCGCGTTCCAGCCACCTGCGCAGGTCGGCCCGCGGCACGACGTCGTGCACGACCGGCACCGGGCGCGTCGCACGTCGCGGCGACGCCCGCGTCGGCGCCCCGACGCGACCTCACCCGTCCGCCGCCGTTCTCGGGCCCATCGTCCCGTCCGTCGACGCCACCTGCGTGCCTACCGTGGGAGCACAGGCCCACCGACCGAGGACACCCCGTGACCGCCACGAGCGAGCGACCCCGTACCCGCCTCTTCGACCGCATCACCGACCCGCTCTCCGAGCGCACGCGCGACAAGATCGTGCGCGCCGAGGACAGGGTCCGCGCGGCGGTGCAGCACGAGCTCGACGCCGTGAGCCGCAGCGTGCGGACGCGCGCGGTGCAGATCCGCCCGTCGGCGATCGCGTTCGGCGTCGCGGCGCTGCTCACGGCCCTGGGGATCGCGCTCTTCGCGTTCGCCGCGGTCGTCGCGCTCGCGCAGGCCGTCGCACTGTGGCTGTCGGCGCTGCTGGTCGGGGGCGCCCTCGTGCTCCTCGCCGCGGGTGCGGCGGCGTGGGGTCGGGCGATGCTCCCCGCCGGCCCGAGCCTGATCCCCGTGCCCCCGAGCAC
>NZ_LNTD01000092.1 GCF_001462455.1 Cellulomonas sp. B6 | reverse complement strand
AGGACGCGGTCGTCCTCGGGCTGCACGGGGGGCAGCTCCAGCGCCGGCAGCGCGGACGGCGGGGTGGCGCCGGGCGCGACCGACGGCGCGGGTGCGGCGGCCGGCTCCGGGGTCTCCGGGTGCGGCGGCGGGACCGGCCGCACCGCCGCGGACGTCGGAGCCGGTGCGGCCACCGGTGCCTCTGCCGTCGGCGCGGCGGGACGGGGCGACCAGGACCGGGTCTCGGTCGGCAGCGCGAGCAGCGCGGCGTGCACGTCCGCGGCGGACGCGAAGCGGTCCTCGCGCTCGGGGGCGAGGCACCGGTCGACGACCGCGAGCAGCGCCGCGGGCACGTCGTCGCGCCGCACCGGACGCCGCTCGCCCGTGCGCACGCGCCGCAGGTAGCCCAGCGCGGTGTCGTCGTCCGGGTCGGGCGCCGCGAACGGCGCGCGCCCGTCGAGCAGGGTCGAGAGCGTCGAGCCGAGCGACCACACGTCGTCGGCGGCCGTCGGCTCGAGCCCGTCGAGCACCTGGGGCGACGCGTGCCGGTAGCTGAACCGCTCGAGCGACGCGGTGTGCCCGGCGTCGGCCATGCGCGCGATCCCGAAGTCCGTCAGGACGTACGACGTGGGCAGCAGCAGCACGTTCTGCGGCTTGACGTCGCGGTGCAGCACGCCGTGCGCGTGCGCGAACGCGAGCGCGTCGGCCACCGCGGTGCCGGCGGCCACGACCTCCGCGACGGGCAGCGGGCCGTGGCTGCGCAGGCGGTCGTGCAGCGAGCCGAGGTCGTGGAAGTCCATGACCAGGCACGGGTGGCCCTGCGCGGTCGTGCCGGTGTCGAGCACGGTCACGACGTGCGGGTGCTGGCGCCCCAGCCGCACGGTGATCTCGAGCTCGCGCGCGAACCGCGCACGCGTCGCGGGGTCGGTCTCGAGCAGGACCTTGATCGCGACGTCACGGTGCAGCGCGGGCTGGTGCGCGCGGTAGACGACCGAGTCGCCGCCCCGGGCGACCTCCCGCAGGTCGGTGTACCCGGGCAGCCCGAGGTCGACGTCGGCCCGGGTCGTGCGCGCCGGCGTGGGCGCCCACAGCTCGTCGTCGTCCATCGCTCCTCGTCCCCGCCCCGCGCCGGTGCCCGGCGCTCCCCGTGACCGAGACTAGCGGCGGCCGTCGAGCGTGCCGTCGGCCGGACCGGTGAGGCCGTCCCACAGGTCACGGGCGCGCAGCCCGACCTCCTCGGCGCCCGTGACGATCAGCGCACCGGGGGTGTTGAGCATGCCCCACGCGCCGCCGAGGTCGAACGCGGCGTCCATGCGGTCGGTGAACCGGGCGTGGAAGTCGGTGCCCTGCATGGCGTCGTTGGCGGCGGTGCCGACCGCGGTGCCGACCTGCCAGGACGCGCCGAGCGCGGCGCTGCCCAGGCCCCAGCCGGGCACGAACGACCCCGCGCCCAGCACCGCGGACACCGCGTTGTCGACCGTGCCGTGCAGGTCGCCCGCGCCGTGCGCGCGGTACGCGCCGTACGCGTCCGACGCGACGCCCAGCGCGGCGGCGCCCTGCAGCACGCCGCCGACGGCGGGGCCGATGTGCGCGTCCTGCATGATCCCCACGGCCTGGTCGAGCACGCGGTACGACGAGCCGAGCGTGACGTTGTCCCAGCGTCCGAGCGCCGCCGCGACGGCCGCCGCGTCGGCGGCGGTGGTGACGGTGCCGAGCCGGCCGAGCGCGTCGGACACAACGTCGTGCGCCCGGTCGACCTGCGCGCGCACGTCCGCCCACGACGTGCCGGGGCTCGCCGCGGCCCCCGTGCCGGCCGCCACCGGGGCGGGCACGGCCGCACCCGGACCGGTGCCCGACGTCGGGACCGCGCCGCCACCGGGGGCCGCAGTCCCGGTCGCGGCGCTCGCGGACTCCTGCGCGTCGGCCTCGTCGAGCAGCCGCAGCGCGGCCTCCCCGAGCGCGTGCGCGGTCCGGACCAGCGCGGGCACCTGCTCGGTCTGCCATGTGGTGCGGGCGCGGTCGGCGTCGCGGCCGGCCCACGTGAGGGCGTCGAGCCCGCGGCCGGTGCGCTGCGCGCAGGTCACGAGGGTCTGCGCGGCGTCGTGCAGCGCGACGGCCTGCGTGCGCAGCGCGGCGACGTCGGCACCGTGGAACGCGTCGGTCATGGTGGGCCCCCTGGCTCGGGTCGGGTCTGGCAGCAGCCTCGCCGACCGGGCGCGTCGCGGGCGAGCCCCGGCGGGGTGGAACGTTCCGGGACGCACGACGACGCCGGGCCCGGGACGTGCCCGGACCCGGCGTCGCGGGGTGGGTCAGCGCGGAGCCACGGCCTCGGGCGCGGCGGTCGCGCCCGTCGCGGCCGCGACGGGGGCACCGGCACCGGCGAGCCGGTAGCCGGGGATGTTCTCGACCACGCGGCGGTACGCCGGCAGGTCGGTCCACAGCTCGTCGCGCAGCGGGTGCAGGCGGCCCTTGAGCAGCCGGCGCGCCTGGTAGACGACCACGGCGACGTTCGCCGCGAGCGACAGCGCCGACACCGTGAACAGCGCGGCGGGGGAGTGCGACGACTGCACGGAGAACTGCGAGTCGGTGACGAACGCCGGGACGGCCATCGTGAACATCATCCAGAACGCGAGCGTGTGCGCGCGGTGCTGGAGCCACGCGCCACGGCGCAGCCAGAACGCGGGGATCGTGCACGACAGCAGCAGCGCGGCACCGGCGTAGAACGCGTGGTCGCCGACGCAGTTGTAGACGTAGGCGAAGTTCCACAGGTCGTACGCGACGATCCAGAACCAGAGCATGTCCGGCCAGATCATGTCCTTCGTCTTGTCGCGGCTGACGTAGATGCCGACCCAGCCGCAGATCGTCACGATGTTGAGGATGCCCGCGGTGCCGTTCATGACGTTCCACACGCCAGGGACCATCATGACGCCGTCGACGACGCCCTCCTGCATGCCGGACACCTGGAAGTCGCGGATGACGGCCTCGAGGATGTTGATCGACAGGATCGCCGGCGGGAACAGCAGCATCCACTTGTTCGCGGCCAGGCGCGGCACGTACCGGATGAGCATGAAGCCCAGGCAGCCGGCGAGCGCCGAGTACACCTTGACCCAGTGGAACCACGACCCGGTCGACGACCCGGCGCCCGCCGTGTGCGGCCACACGAAGATCGTCAGGACCAGCGGCAGCGCGACGAACAGCGCGAGCCCGGCCACCTTGCCGCGTCGCGAGATCTCGTTGAGGCCGATCAGGCCCGCGAGGACCACGACGAACATCAGTGCCTGGATCGGCGTGATGCTCTCGAACAGGAACATGTCTCTCCTTCGACGTGCGCCCTGGCCGCTATGACGCGGCAGGGTCGTTGGGGGCCAGCCGCAGGGTCTGCCGGACGAGCGTGGCGAGCACGTCGTCGGGGGTGTCCGGCTGGGAGCGGACGAGCGCGATGAGGCCGTGCACGAGCACGACGAACGTGGCGCGCACGTGCGCGATCTGGATGGTGTGCCGCGCGGCGTAGGCGGGGATCGTCGTGACCTCGAGGGTGTCGACGAGCGCCTCGACCGCCCGGTCGAGGAACTGAACCGAGAGCGCGGCGTCGTCGAACCGCGGCAGGGGCGTCGCGGTGCGGGGGCCGGGGCCGTCGCCGCGCCGCCGGGTCGGGACGTGGCGGCGGAACAGCGCGACGCACTCGACGACCGCGCCGTCGACGTCGCCGGGGCGGCGGGCCGCGTCCCACGCGCGCAGGTCGGCGACGAAGTCGTCGATGCAGGCGTCGATGACGAGGCCGACGAGCGTCTCCATGTCGCCGACGTAGTGGTAGACGAGCCCGCGGGTGACGCCGACGCGGTCGGCGACGTGCTGGAACGTCGTGCTGCGGACGCCCTGCTCGGCGAACAGCGTGCGTGCGGCGTCGACGATCTCGTCGCGTCGGACGTCGGGGGCCTTGACGACCCGTCGCTGCGCGGTGCTCATGGGGAGGACGCTATTGACGGTGTGTCAACGAGTCGGGGGACCGAGGTCCCGGGATCGCCCGGACGGCCCAGCGCGGCGTCGGGTGCTCCGGGCGCCGCGGCGGACGACGTGCGTCGCGCCCGGCGCCGTGCGAGCGTCGGACCGTCCCCACGACGCCCCGGGCGAGGAGCTGCCGCGCATGACCTTCACCGTCGACGACGCCCCCTGGTGGACCGGTGCGGTCGTCTACCAGATCTACCCGCGGTCCTTCCAGGACTCCGACGGCGACGGGGTCGGCGACCTGCGGGGCGTGCTGCGGCGCGTCGACCACCTCGCCGAGCTGGGCGTCGACGTCGTGTGGTTCTCGCCGCTGTACCGCAGCCCGCAGGACGACAACGGCTACGACATCAGCGACTACCAGGACGTCGACCCGCTGTTCGGGACGCTCGACGACCTCGACGACGTGGTCGCGGCGCTGCACGCGCGCGGCATCAAGGTCGTCATGGACCTCGTGGTCAACCACACGAGCGACGAGCACCCGTGGTTCGTCGAGTCGCGCGCGTCGGTCGACTCGCCGAAGCGCGACTGGTACTGGTGGCGGCCGGCCCGCGACGGCATGGAACCGGGCACCCCCGGCGCCGAGCCGACCAACTGGGCGTCGTTCTTCTCCGGGCCCGCGTGGGAGCTCGACGAGGCGACCGGCGAGTACTACCTGCACCTGTTCAGCCGCAAGCAGCCCGATCTCAACTGGGAGAACCCCGAGGTCCGCGAGGCCGTCTACGCGATGATGCGCTGGTGGCTCGACCGCGGGGTCGACGGCTTCCGCATGGACGTCATCAACCTCGTCTCCAAGGTCGTCGACGACGACGGCGGGCTCGCCGACGGTCCCGTGACGACCGGGGCGCTGGGCGACGGCACGGCGCAGTACACCAACGGCCCGCGCCTGCACGCGTACCTGCAGGAGATGCACCGCGAGGTCTTCGAGGGGCGTCGCGACGGCCTGCTGCTGGTGGGGGAGACCCCGGGGGCGACGGTCGACGACGCGGTGCTGCTCACCGACCCCGCGCGCCGCGAGCTCGACATGGTGTTCACGTTCGAGCACGTCGGCCTCGACCACGGCCCGGGCGGCAAGTTCGACCCCGTGCCGCTCGACCTGCGCGACCTCAAGGCCGTCCTGGGCCGGTGGCAGGCGGGCCTGGCCGAGCGCGGCTGGAACTCGCTCTACTGGGACAACCACGACCAGCCGCGCGTCGTGTCGCGGTTCGGCGACGACGGCGCGCACCGCCGCGACTCGGCGACCATGCTCGCGACCGTGCTGCACCTGCACCGCGGGACGCCGTACGTCTACCAGGGCGAGGAGCTCGGCATGACGAACGCGCACCTCACGTCGTTCGACGAGTACCGCGACATCGAGTCGGTGCGGTGGGCCGCCGAGCAGCGCGCGCTCGGGCACGTGCCCGACGAACGGCTGCTGGCGGGGCTCGCGGCCATGAGCCGCGACAACGCCCGCACGCCCGTGCAGTGGGACGCGACCGCGCACGCGGGCTTCACGACCGGCACGCCGTGGCTGCCCGTGAACCCGAACCACGTCGAGGTCAACGCCGAGGCCGAGCGCGCCGACCCGCGCTCGGTGTTCCACCACTACCGGCGGCTGGTCGCGCTGCGTCACGAGGACCCCGTGGTGCGGCTGGGCGACTTCACGATGCTGCTGCCCGACGACCCGCACGTCTACGCGTTCGAGCGCTCGCTCGACGGCGCGCGGCTGCTCGTCGTGGGGAACTTCACCGGCGACGAGCGCACGGTCGAGCTGGGGGAGGGGTGGCACGACGCGTCGCTCGTGCTGGGCAACCTCGCCGAGCCCTCGGCGGTGGTCGCGGGGCGCGTCACGCTGCGCCCCTGGGAGGCATGGGTGCGCCGCGCCGCGTAGGGCGGTGCGAGCCGCAGGGCGGACGCACGACGCCGCGCTCGGGCGGTCGGTGCCACCATGCGCGCATGGGCAAGGTGCACGAGCACATCGGTGAGCGCATGCGCACGTGGCTGCTGGCGCAGCACGTGTTCTTCGTCGCGACGGCCCCCAGCGGGCCTGGCGGTCACGTCAACGTGTCGCCCAAGGGGGTCGGCGGGACGTTCGCGGTGCTCGACGAGCGCACGGTCGCGTACGTCGACCTGACGGCGTCGGGCTCGGAGACCATCGCGCACCTGCGCGACAACGGGCGGATCACGCTGATGTTCTGCGCGTTCGAGGGCCCGCCGGACATCGTGCGCCTGCACGGCCGCGGCCGGTTCGTGACGCTCTACGACGAGGGCTTCGACGACCTGCTCGGACGGTTCGAGGGCGGCCTGGACGAGTCGCGTGGCGCCCGCGCGGTCGTCGTGGTCGACGTCGAGCGCGTCTCGGACTCCTGCGGGTACGGGGTCCCGCTGATGTCGCACGTCGGCGAGCGTGACCTGCTGCCCCCGTTCATGGAGCGCAAGGGCGTCGAGGGGCGCGCGGCCTACCGGCGGCTCAAGAACCGCACGAGCGTCGACGGCCTGCCCGGGTTCGACATGGACCCCGAGCCGCCGGACGCGTGAGACCGCCGCGCCGCGGTCACCGGGCCAGGCGCTCGACGACCCCGCCGAACAGCGCGGGCAGGCGCCGCGCCGCGGGCACGAGGGCGGGCCGCAGCGGCGAGCCCGCCCACGCGACGAGCCCCGTCGTCAGCACGCGGTACTCGCGCGTCGCCGCGCGCCACGCGCGCTCGTACGCCGCCGGGTCGTCGAGCGTCGCGACGGCCGCGCGGGCCTGCGCGAACCCGACGCGCAGCCCCTCGCCCGTCAGGGCGTCGACGTAGCCCGACGCGTCGCCCACGAGCCGCACGGGCCCGAGCGTGCGACGCGTCGCACGCTGCCGCAGGGGCCCGGCGCCGCGCACGGTGCTCGCGGGGGCCGCGCCGGCGAGCCGGTCCGCGAGCTCGGGCAGCGCGGCGAGCGTCGCGTCGAGGTCGGTGCCGCGCGGGCCGAGCACCGCGACGCCCACGAGGTCGTCGGCGACGGGCGTCACGTACGCCTCGGCGTGCGCTGCCCAGTGCACCTCGACGAGGTCGGTCCACGGGGCGACGCGGTAGTGCCGCCGCAGGCCGTAGCGGCGTCGGCCCGCGACGCGCTCGCGGGCGCGCTCCGTCGGCGGCTCGGCCGCGGGCTCGAGCCCCAGCCGGCGGCGCACGGTCGAGTGCAGGCCGTCGCACGCGAGCAGGTGGCGGGCCGTCAGGCCGTCGACGTCGACACCCGCGGGCGTGATCCGCACGTCGTGCGCGCGGCGCGGCACGACGACGACGCCGAGGTCGGCCGCGAGGGCACGCAGCGCGTCGTGCAGCACCGTGCGCCGCACGCCGCGCCCGGGGGCGCCGCGGAACGCGTGGTCGACGTGACCTGTCGCCGTGCGGTAGCTGATCCCCGCGATCACGTGCCCAGCCGGGTCGAGGTCCCACGCGCGCAGCAGGCGCAGCGCACCCGGCATCAGCCCCTCGCCGCAGGCCTTGTCGACCGTGCCGTCGCGGGGCTCGAGCACGACCACGTCGAGCCCGCGGCGGCGCGCCTCGACCGCGGCGGCCAGGCCCACGGGGCCGCCGCCCACCACGAGCACGTCGGTGTCCGTCACGGCACCGGCCCGCCGCGCGACGGCCGCGCCGCGCGTCGCCCCGCGCTCACGCGCCCACGGTCGCCGCGCGCAGCGCGCGCTCCTCCGCGGGGATCCGGTACCGCGCCAGCAGCACCGCGTTGAGCAGCGTGAACACGAGAGCCGTGACCCAGGCCGTGTGCACGAGCGGCAGCGCGATCCCCTCGACGACCACCGCGACGTAGTTCGGGTGGCGCAGCCAGCGGTACGGCCCCCGGTCCACGAGCGGCAGGTCGGGCACGACGATCACGCGCGTGTTCCACCGCGGCCCGAGCGTCGCGATGCACCACCACCGCAGCCCCTGGCTCGCGACGACGAGCGCGAGCGCGGGCCACCCCAGCCACGGCAGGAACGGCCGGTCGGCGACGAGCACCTCGACGACGCACGCGACGAGCAGCGCGGTGTGCAGCGCGACCATCGCGGGGAAGTGCCCGCGGCCGCTCTCGACACCGCCGCGCGCGAACGACCAGCGGGCGTTGCGCGTCGACACCACGAGCTCGGCGACGCGCTCGACGGCCGTGAGGCCGACGACCACCAGGTAGAGGGTCAGCACCCGTGTCCTCCCGTGGACCACTCGAGCAGCACCATCTCCAGGCCCACGCCGGGCCCGAACGCGAGCAGCACGCCGGGGGAGCCCGCGGGCGTCCCGGCACGCAGCGTGCGGTCGAGCACGTGCAGCACCGACGCGGACGACAGGTTGCCGACGTCGGCGAGCGACGCGCGGCTCGCGTCGAGCGCGTCGCTGGGCAGGCCGAGGGCGTCCTGCACGGCGTCGAGGATGCGCGGGCCGCCCGCGTGCACGACCCACCGCGTGACGTCGCCCGGCTTGCGGCCGTGCGCCGCGAGCAGACCCTCGACGTCGGCCGCGACACCCGCGCGCACGACGTCGGGCAGCCCCGCGGACAGCACGATCCGGAACCCCGAGGCGCCGACCCGCCAGCCGAGGTGGTCGGCGGTGCCCGGGTAGAGGCGGCTGCCGACCGCGACCACGCGCGGGCCGGTGGTCCCCGCCGCGGCGGGGTGGTCGTCGCCGACGAGCACGGCCGCGGCGGCGCCGTCGCCGAACAGGCCGCTCGCGACGAGGTTCGCGGGGCTGGGGTCGTCGGGCTGCAGCGTGAGGGAGCACAGCTCGACGCTGACGACGAGCGCGACGTCGTGCGGGTGGCCCGTGAGGTGGTCGTGCGTGCGGGCGAGCGCGGCCGCGCCGCCCGCGCACCCCAGGCCGAAGGACGGCACGCGCGTGACGTCGCGCCGCAGGCCGAGCCGGTCGACGAGCAGCGCGTCCACCGACGGGGCGCCGACGCCCGTGACGGACGTGAGGAACACGAGGTCCACGTCCTGCGCGGACAGCCCGGCCCGGTCCAGCGCGTCGGCCGCGGCGCGCGCGGCGAGCTCGGTGGCCAGCTCGAGGTACAGGTCGTTGGCCTGCCCGAAGTCGCGGACCTCGCCGTACCGCTCGAGGGGGAGGGCGAGGTGCCGCGTGCGCACGCCGCAGCCGGCGTGCAGGCGTCGCGCGAGCGCCTCGGTGCGTGCGTCGCCCGCGGCGACCAGCGGCGCGACGACGTCGAGGATCTCCTGCTGCGAGCGCGGCGGCCCCGGCAGCGCGGGGGCGACGGCCAGCAGGTGCGACATCCCGGCATCGTGGCACGCGGCGGCGGTGCCCGCGCGGGGGGAGCCCGGGTCGTGCAGGGGGCGCGCGCAGGGCGGCCCCGCGGGTTAGCGTCGCGTCGTGCGCGAGCCGTCCACGACCACCGACCCCGACCGGGCGGTGCGTCGCGACCGGTCCCGGCGGGCCGCGCCCGGCAGGACGCTCGCGGGGCTGGTCCGCGCGGCCCACGCCGGACCGACGGTGGTCGTCACGGGCCTGTCGACGGCCTTGGCGGCCGGGCTCGCGGCGCCGCCCCGCACCGTGCTGCTCGTGCTCGTCGTCGTCCTCGCGGGCCAGCTGTCGATCGGCTGGTCGAACGACTGGCTCGACGCCGCGCGCGACCGCGCCGTGGCGCGTGCGGACAAGCCGGTCGTCGCGGGGGCCGTGACGGAGCGGCTGCTGCGCGGCGCGGCGGCCGCCGCGGTCGTCGTGTCGGTGCTCGCGTCGCTGCCGACGGGAGTGCTCGCTGCGGGCACGCACGCCGTCGCGGTCGCGATGGGCTGGGCGTACAACCTCGGGCTCAAGGCGACCGCGGCGTCCTGGCTGCCGTACGCGGTCGCGTTCGCGCTGCTCCCGGGGTTCGTCGTGCTCGCGCTGCCCGGGCCGGGACGGCCTGCGGCGTGGCTGCTCGCGGTCGGTGCGCTGCTCGGCGTGGGCGCGCACCTCGCGAACGTCCTGCCCGACCTCGAGGACGACGCCGCGACGGGCGTGCGGGGCCTGCCGCACCGGCTGGGTCGGCGCGCGACGAGCGTGCTGGCGCCGGCGGTCCTCGCGGTGGCGGTCGTGGTGGCCGTGCTCGGGCCGCCGGGGTCGCCGCGCGGTGCGGCCGCCACCGTCGGGGCGGTGGCGGTGCTGACCGGGGTCGTCGCCGGCCTCGTCGGCCTGCGCCGCGGGCGGAGCCGGCTGCCGTTCACGCTCGCGATGGTCGTGGCCCTGCTGTGCGTCGCCGTGCTCGGCCTCTCGGGGACGTCGGGCGCCGTGGTCTGACGGGGTCAGCGGTCCTCGACGTCGACGACCACGCGCACGGGGTCGGCGAGCACCAGGACCCGGAACGCGCGGGGTCCGTCGTCGACGCCGACGAACGAGTCCGTCATGCCCTCGAACGTCAGGGGTCGCACCACGTGCTCGACGTCGCCGTCGTCCGGTCGCAGGTCCTGCGAGAACTCCTGCGGCCCGCCCTCGGTCGGGTAGGTGGTGCCCACGAGCGTGACCTGGAGGACCGCGTCGCCGTCGACCTCGCGGACCGCGCCGCTCGGGTCCTCGACCGCGCGCTCGACGTACCGCACGCGGTAGCCGGGCGTGCCGGTGCCGCCCTCGAGCTGGTAGACGACGCGGTCGTACCCGTCGTGCTCACCCGTGCGCACGCCGGTCACGACGTAGAGCGAGGCGTCGCCCTCGGACGTGAGCTCGGTGCCGGGCGCCGCGAAGCCGTCGAGCCCGTCCGTCGGCTCGGCCGCGTCGGGCGTGCCGGCGTCGGGTGCCGTGGGGTCGGTCGGCGCCGGTGCCGGGGACGGGGTGCCCGTGGGGGTCGGTGTGACGGCGACGGTCGTCGTCAGGGTCGACGTCGGCGTGGGGTCGTCGGCGCACGCCGCGAGGACGGCGCTCAGGCCGAGCGTGGTCGCCGCGGCGAGCACCCGGCGGACGGTCGTGGTGGTCATCGGTGGCCTCCCTGTCGCGTGCGTCCCACGCTAGGGACCGACGGGGCGCCCCGGGGGACGGGACCCGCCCGCGCGCGGTCCCGCCGGTCCCGCGTTCCACGGCATGGACGTGTGAACCACGATGTGAGACGGGACGTGAGGGATGTGACACCCGCTCGGGACAGGCGTAGGGTCGCCGACGTGCAGATGATCCTCGTAGTACTTCCTGAGCGCGCCGGCTGACGCCACCGCACAGGTCGCTCGTCGCGCGCGCTCGCCCCTCGTCCATCCCGGTGCCCGGGTCGAGGGGCTTTTTCGTGCCCGGCAGCCGTCCGGCGCACCCCGCACCGGACGACCACACCCGCACTCGACCCGCAGGAGACGACGATGGCTCAGGGTCCCCATCCCGCACCACCGCGCGCTGCCGTGCGCCCCGTGCGCCCGGCCGCCGAGGCGACGCCCCGGCAGGGTGACGCGCCGGCGGCCGACCGCCGCATCGGCCCCGAGAAGGTCACGGGCGCGCAGTCGATCGTCCGGTCCCTCGAGGAGGCGGGCGTCGAGGTCGTGTTCGGGATCCCGGGCGGTGCGATCCTGCCGACGTACGACCCGCTCATGGACTCCTCCCGTGTGCGGCACGTGCTCGTGCGCCACGAGCAGGGCGGCGGTCACGCCGCGGCGGGCTACGCGTACTCCTCGGGCAAGGTCGGGGTCACGATGGCCACGTCGGGTCCCGGTGCGACCAACCTGGTGACCGCGATCGCCGACGCCAACATGGACTCGGTTCCCATGGTCGCGATCACCGGCCAGGTCGGTGCGTCGATGATCGGGACCGACGCGTTCCAGGAGGCCGACATCGTCGGCATCACGCTGCCGGTGACCAAGCACAACTACCTCGTCACCGACCCCGACGACATCCCGCGCACGATCGCCGAGGCGTTCCACGTCGCGTCGTCCGGGCGCCCCGGCCCGGTGCTGGTCGACATCGCGAAGTCCGCGATGCAGGCGCAGACGACGTTCTCGTGGCCGCAGGAGATCAACCTGCCCGGCTACCACCCGGTGACCAAGCCGCACGCCAAGCAGATCCGCGAGGCCGCGCGCCTGCTCGCGACGTCGCGCCGGCCCGTGCTGTACGTGGGCGGCGGCGTGATCCGCGCCGGGGCCTCCGACCTGCTGCGCCGCCTGACCGACGCGTCCGGCGCCCCGGTCGTCACGACGCTCATGGCCCGCGGCGCGCTGCCCGACTCGCACCCGCAGCACCTCGGCATGCCCGGCATGCACGGCACGGTCGCCGCGGTGGCCGCGCTGCAGAAGGCCGACCTCGTGGTCGCGCTCGGTGCGCGGTTCGACGACCGCGTCACGGGTCTGCTGGCGTCGTTCGCGCCCGGCGCGACGGTCGTGCACGCCGACATCGACCCCGCCGAGATCGGCAAGAACAAGCGCGCCGACGTCCCGATCGTGGGCGACCTGCGCGAGGTCATCGCCGACCTGCTGCCCGAGCTCGAGCGCGAGCACGGGCAGCACGGCAGGCCCGACCTCGAGGCGTGGTGGAAGCAGCTCGACGACTGGCGCGAGACGTTCCCGCTGGGCTACGACGAGCCGACCGACGGCCTGCTCGCGCCGCAGCACGTCATCACGCGCATCGGCGAGATCTCGGGCCCCGAGTCGATCTTCGTCTCGGGCGTCGGGCAGCACCAGATGTGGGCCGCGCAGTTCATCCGGTACGAGCGGCCCGGCTCCTGGGTCAACTCCGGCGGCCTGGGCACGATGGGCTTCGCGGTGCCCGCCGCGATGGGCGCGAAGGTCGGCGACCCGTCGCGCACGGTCTGGGCGATCGACGGCGACGGCTGCTTCCAGATGACCAACCAGGAGCTCGCGACCTGCACGATCAACGAGATCCCCATCAAGGTCGCGGTGGTCAACAACAGCTCGCTCGGCATGGTCCGGCAGTGGCAGACCCTGTTCTACGAGTCGCGCTACTCCAACACCGACCTGCACACCGGTCACGGCACGGCGCGTGTCCCGGACTTCGTCAAGCTCGCCGACGCGTACGGCGCGGTGGGCCTGCGGTGCGAGACCAAGGCCGACGTCGACGCGACGATCAAGCGCGCGATGGAGATCGACGACCGCCCCGTGGTGGTCGACTTCACGGTCTCGCGCGACTCGATGGTGTGGCCGATGGTCGCCGCCGGCGTCAGCAACGACGCCATCCAGTACGCGCGGGGCATCAGCCCCGCGTGGGACCGCGAGGACTGAGGAAGGAACCGCGATGACCCGCCACACCCTGTCCGTCCTCGTCGAGAACAAGCCCGGCGTGCTCACGCGCGTCGCGGGGCTGTTCGCGCGCCGGTCCTTCAACATCCACTCGCTGGCCGTCGGCCCGACCGAGCACGCCGAGATCAGCCGCATCACGGTCGTCGTCGACGTCGACGCGCTGCCGCTGGAGCAGGTGACCAAGCAGCTCAACAAGCTCGTCAACGTCATCAAGATCGTCGAGCTCGAGGACGCGGCGTCGGTCCAGCGCGAGCTGCTGCTCGTCAAGGTCAAGGCCGACGTGTCGCAGCGCACGCACGTGCTCGAGGTCGTGCAGCTGTTCCGCGCGCACGTCGTCGACGTCGTGCCCGACACGGTCGTCATCGAGGCGACCGGTGGCCCGGGCAAGCTCGACGCCCTGCTGGCGGCCCTGGAGCCGTTCGGCATCCGTGAGATCGTGCAGTCCGGCACGGTCGCCATCGGCCGCGGCTCGCGGTCCATCACCGACCGTGCGCTCGAGCGCGTGAGCCGGTCCGCCTGACCTTCGTCCAGACCCCACCCTGCCAAGACACACCACCGAGGAGATCCACCGTGGCTGAGCTGTTCTACGACGACGACGCCGACCTGTCGGTCATCCAGTCCAAGAAGGTCGCCGTCATCGGCTACGGCAGCCAGGGGCACGCGCACTCGCTCAACCTGCGCGACTCCGGCGTCGACGTGACCGTCGGCCTGCGCGAGGGCTCGGCGTCCCGGGCCAAGGCCGAGAACGAGGGCCTCGCGGTCGCCTCGGTCGCCGACGCGGTCGCCGGGGCCGACGTCGTCGTGATCCTCGCGCCCGACCAGGTGCAGCGCATCGTCTACCGCGAGGAGATCGAGCCGAACCTCAAGGACGGCGCCGCGCTCGTCTTCGGCCACGGCTTCAACATCCGCTTCGGCTACATCAAGCCGGCCGCGAACCACGACGTCCTCATGGTCGCGCCCAAGGGCCCGGGCCACCTGGTGCGTCGCGAGTACGTCGACGGGCGCGGCGTGCCGGTCATCGTCGCGGTCGAGCAGGACGCGTCGGGCGGCGCCTGGGCGCTCGCGCTGTCGTACGCGAAGGCCATCGGCGGTCTGCGCGCGGCGGGCATCAAGACGACGTTCACCGAGGAGACCGAGACCGACCTGTTCGGCGAGCAGGCCGTGCTGTGCGGTGGCGTGTCGCAGCTGATCCAGTACGGCTTCGAGACGCTCACCGAGGCGGGCTACCAGCCCGAGGTCGCGTACTTCGAGGTGCTGCACGAGCTCAAGCTCATCGTCGACCTCATCTTCGAGGGCGGCATCACGAAGCAGCGCTGGTCGGTGTCGGACACGGCCGAGTACGGCGACTACGTCTCGGGCCCCCGCGTCATCACGCCCGACGTCAAGGCGAACATGCAGGCCGTGCTCGCGGACATCCAGAACGGTGCGTTCGCGGAGCGCTTCATCACGGACCAGGACGCGGGTGCTCCCGAGTTCCAGGCGCTGCGCGAGAAGGGCCAGAACCACCCGATCGAGCCGGTCGGCCGCGAGCTGCGCAAGCTGTTCGCGTGGGTGAAGCCCTCGGACAGCGACTACACGGAGGGTTCGGCGGCGCGCTGACCGCAGGTGGGGGTCGCGCGGCACGTTCGTCGCCGCGCGGCACCCGCCGTAGGTCAGGGGGTCGGCGCACCCGACCACGGGCACCGAGGGCAGCGCGGCGCGCTGACCCCACCACCCCCACCGTCGAGAGGGCGATCCAGCAGCGGCTGGATCGCCCTCTCGCGGCTGGTGGGGGTGCAGGTCGCCGCGCGGCGCGCGAGGATCGCTGGGCGGGCGCGCCGCCCGTGACCTCGACGGAAGGGTGCACGATGACCGAGCAGCCGGTGATCCCGGACGGCACGCAGGACACGCGGATCGCGGACTTCTGGGACGCGGCGCGCGGGCACCTCGGGTGGGGCAAGCTCGACCCGGTGATGGGCGAGACGGTCGACGGTGCGGTGGCCCCGCCGGCCTGGTCGTTCGGCGCCGACCCGGTGACCGCGGACGCGCTGCTGGAGCTCGTCCTCGCGGGGCGCAAGACGGCGACGTCGACGGCCCTGGCGGAGCTGACGGCGGCCGACGCGCCGCTGCCGCGCGTGGGGGACGTGTCGATCGTGCTGGACTCCCACGGGGACCCGCGCGCGCTGCTGCGCACGACCGCCGTCGAGGTCGTGCCGTTCGACGCGGTCGACGCCGAGCACGCCGCCGCCGAGGGCGAGGGCGATCTCGCGGCCTGGCGGAGCGAGCACGAGGCCGTGTGGCGGCGCTCGCTGGGGGACGCGGCGTTCTCGCCGACGACGGACGTGGTCACCGAGCGGTTCGAGCTGGTGTACCCGACGACGGGGGCGGCGCCCGCCGTCGACTGACCCGGCCGACGGCGTCCACCTGTCGAGACGTGACGTCCGAGGTGTGGACCGGTGGCTACGCTGGCGGCATGGCTGACACGACCCCTCCCACGTCCCTGAACCTGGCCGTCGTGGCCGGCGACGGCATCGGGACGGAGGTCGTGGAGCAGGGGCTCCTCGTCCTGGAGCAGGTCCTGCACGGTACCGGCACCACGGTCCGCACGACCGACTTCGACCTCGGCGCGCGGCGCTGGCACGCCACGGGCGAGACCCTCACGGACGAGGACCTCGCGGCGATCCGCACGCACGACGCGATCCTGCTGGGTGCGATCGGCGACCCGGGCGTGCCGTCGGGCGTGCTCGAGCGCGGTCTGCTGCTCAAGCTGCGCTTCGCGCTCGACCACTACGTCAACCTGCGCCCCAGCAAGCTCTTCCCGGGCGTCGCGAGCCCGCTCGCGGCCCCCGGCGACGTCGACTTCGTCGTCGTGCGCGAGGGCACCGAGGGGCCCTACGTCGGCAACGGCGGCGCGATCCGCGTCGGCACGCCCGCCGAGGTCGCCAACGAGGTGAGCGTCAACACCGCGTTCGGCGTCGAGCGCGTCGTGCGCGACGCGTTCGCCCGCGCCGCGGCGCGCCCGCGCAAGAAGCTCACGCTCGTGCACAAGCACAACGTGCTCGTGCACGCGGGCCACCTGTGGCGCCGCACCGTCGAGGCCGTCAACGCCGAGTTCCCCGACGTCACGGTCGACTACCTGCACGTCGACGCGGCGACGATCTTCCTCGTCACCAACCCGTCGCGGTTCGACGTCATCGTGACCGACAACCTCTTCGGCGACATCCTCACCGACCTGGCCGCCGCCATCACGGGCGGCATCGGCCTCGCGGCGTCGGCCAACATCAACCCCGACCGCACCGCGCCGAGCATGTTCGAGCCCGTGCACGGCTCGGCCCCCGACATCGCCGGCCAGGGCAAGGCCGACCCGACCGCCACCGTCCTGTCGGTCGCGCTGCTGCTCGACCACGTCGGCCTGCCCGACGCCGCGCGCACGATCGAGGCCGCGGTCGCCGCCGACATCGCCGAGCGCGGCGACGGCCGAGTACGGTCGACGGCCGAGGTGGGCAAGGACCTCGCCGCACGCGTCGCCGGCTGACGCCCCGCACGGGGCTGGCCGACGACGCCGCGCACGACGAGCGTCCGTCGGTCCGCAGGCGCGCGCCTGCACCCTGTCCACCCGGCCGTCCGCACCGGTACCGTCGACGTCGACCCTGGTGAAAGGCCCCCGATGAGCACCCTCACGACCCCCTCGTCCGCCGCGTTCGCGCTGCACCGCACCGACCGCCCCGTCCCGGACGCCGAGCGCGCGGCCGCGCTCGCGTCGCCGCGCTTCGGCACGGTCTTCACGGACCACATGGCCCGGGTCTCGTGGACCCACGCAGACGGCTGGACCGACCGTCGCGTCGAGCCGTACGGCCCGCTGCAGCTCGACCCCGCGACCGCCGTCCTGCACTACGCGCAGGAGATCTTCGAGGGCCTCAAGGCGTACCGGCACCCCGACGGCAGCGTGTGGTCGTTCCGCCCGGAGGCCAACGCGGCACGCTTCGCGCGCTCGGCGCGGCGGCTCGCGCTGCCCGAGCTGTCCGAGGCGGACTTCCTCGGCGCCATCCGCGCGCTCGTCGAGGTCGACCGCGAGTGGGTGCCCTCGGGCGAGGAGACGAGCTTGTACCTGCGGCCGTTCATGTACGCGTCCGAGCGGTTCCTCGGCGTGCGGCCGTCGCTCGAGGCCGAGTTCCTCGTGATCGCGTCGCCCGTGGGCCCGTACTTCGCGGGCGGCGTCAAGCCCGTGTCGATCTGGGTGTCGCAGCAGTACCACCGCGCCGGGGCGGGCGGCACCGGCGCGGCCAAGTGCGGCGGCAACTACGCCGCGAGCCTGCTCCCGCAGCAGGAGGCGTACGCCAAGGGCTTCGAGCAGGTCTGCTTCCTCGACGACCGCACGGGCACGCAGCTCGAGGAGCTCGGCGGCATGAACGTGGTCGTCGTGCGGGCCGACGGGTCGGTCGTGACGCCGCCCGTGTCCGGGACGATCCTCGAGGGCGTCACGCGCTCGTCGATCCTGCAGCTGCTCACCGACGCGGGCCACGAGGTGTCCGAGCGGCCGGTGCTGCTCGAGGAGCTGCGCCGCGACCTGGCCGACGGCAGCGTCACCGAGGTGTTCGCGTGCGGCACCGCCGCGGTGATGACGCCGATCGGGCGGCTCGCGAGCGACGACTTCGACCTCGTGGTCGGTGACGGCGAGGCCGGACCGGTGACCATGCGCATCCGTGCCGAGCTCACCGACGTGCAGTACGGCCGGTCGGCCGACCGGCACGGGTGGATGCACCGCCTCGTCTGACCGCGCCGCCGTGCGGCGGGGGCGACCCCGCCGCACGGCCCTCCCCGGCGGCTGTTCCGCATGATGGACCGCCTGCCGCACGGGGACGGCCTGTGCGACGATCACCCTGTGACCCGCTTCACGCTCATCATCGCGTAGCGCGTCGGCCCACCCGCTGACGCGCCGACCTCCCGACCTCGGGGGGTCTTTTTGTTGGTCCAGACGTCAGCCCGGCACCACCCCTGCCGGGCGGACACGTCGACGAGGCACCGGCACCACCCCCGCCGGTCGCGCACCGCCGACGCACGCCCGCACCGCCGAAGGAGCACCCCGTGAACGCCCCCGCGTCGCCCACCTTCCACGTCTACGACACGACGCTGCGCGACGGCGCGCAGCAGGAGGGCATCAACCTGTCGGTCGCCGACAAGCTCACGATCGCCCCGCTGCTGGACGAGCTGGGCGTGGGCTTCATCGAGGGTGGCTGGCCGGGCGCCGTGCCGAAGGACACCGAGTTCTTCCGGCGTGCGGCCAAGGAGCTCGACCTGCGGCACGCCGAGCTCGCGGCGTTCGGCGCGACCCGCAAGGCGGGCGTGCGCGCGGTCGACGACCCGCAGGTGCGGGCGCTGCTCGACTCGGAGGCCCCGGTCGTCACGCTCGTCGCGAAGTCCGACGTGCGGCACGTCGAGCGCGCGCTGCGCACGACCCCCGACGAGGGGCTCGCGATGATCGCCGACACCGTGACGTTCCTCGTGCGCGAGGGGCGGCGCGTGTTCGTCGACGCCGAGCACTTCTTCGACGGCCACGCGTTCGACGCGACCTTCTCGCACCGCGCGGTCCTGACGGCGTTCGAGGCCGGCGCCGAGGTCGTCGCGCTGTGCGACACCAACGGCGGCATGCTGCCCGACCAGGTGCGCGAGGTCGTCGCCGCCGTGCGCGCCGCCGTCGGCCCCGACGCGGTGCTGGGCATGCACGCGCACAACGACTCGGGCTGCGCGGTCGCCAACACGCTCGCGGCCGTGGACGCGGGCTGCGCGCACGTGCAGGGCACGGTCAACGGCTACGGCGAGCGCACGGGCAACGCCGACCTGCTGTCGGTCGTCGCGAACCTCGAGCTCAAGCTCGGCCGCCGCGTCCTGGCGCGCACCGACGACGCGCCCGGCGGCCTGCCCGAGCTCACGCGCATCGCGCACGCCATCAGCGAGCTCACCAACATCTCGCCGTTCGCGCGCCAGCCCTACGTGGGCGCCAGCGCGTTCGCGCACAAGGCCGGCCTGCACGCGTCGGCGATCAAGGTCGACCCCGACCTGTACCAGCACACCGACCCCGCGCTCGTCGGCAACGACATGCGCATGCTCGTGTCCGACATGGCGGGCCGCGCGTCCATCGAGCTCAAGGGCCGCCAGCTCGGCATCGACCTGGCCGAGCAGCCCGCCGTGCTCTCGCGCGTGACCGACCGCGTCAAGGACGCCGAGGCGCACGGCTACACGTTCGAGGCCGCCGACGCGTCGTTCGAGCTGCTGCTCGTCGAGGAGCTCGAGGGCGCACGTCCGGCGTACTTCCGGGTCGAGTCCTGGCGCACGATCGTCGAGCACAACGGCGGTCGCGGCACGCCCGCGACGGCGGAGGCGACCGTCAAGCTGCACGCGGGCGGCGAGCGCATCGTCAGCACCGGCGAGGGCAACGGCCCCGTCAACGCGCTCGACCACGCGCTGCGGCACGCGCTGCTGCGCGTCTACCCCGAGCTCGAGGGCTTCGAGCTCATCGACTTCAAGGTCCGGATCCTCGACCAGATGCAGGGCACCGACGCCGTGACGCGCGTCCTGATCGAGACGACCGACGGCGAGACGTCGTGGAGCACGGTCGGCGTGGGGCCCAACCTCATCGAGGCCTCGTGGGAGGCGCTGACCGACTCCGCCATCTGGGGGCTGCGCCACCGGGGTGTCGTGCCGCGCTGAACGGCCGCGGTCCCGCGGGTCGTCGCGCACCGCGCAGGTGCACCCCCTAGCCTCGGGGGTGGCCCTCAGGCCCCGCAACGGAAGGAGCCCCCGTGTCCGGCACGGCCCCGCCCTCGCCCTCCGACGACGAGGCGAGGACGCCTGCCGACGGGGCGGCCGAACGCGTCGCGGCCCCGCGCTCGCGGCAGCGCGCCGGGTGGGTCGTCGCGGCGGTCGCGGTCGTCGTGCTCGCGGTGCTCCTGGTGACGCGTCCGTGGTCCACGTCCGCGGCTCCCGAGCCCACGGCCCCGGCGGCCTCGAGCCCGGCGCTCACCCCGAGCCCGACGCCGAGCGTCGACGTCGTCCCCGACGAGCCGACGCCGAGCCCCACGTCGACGCCCGTGTCGCCGCCCGGTGCCGACGCGGTCTTCGACGCCACCAGCACCGCGGCGCTGCTCGTCACGCGGGCCGACCTCGAGCAGGCCGTGCCGGCGGCGGCCGCGGGTCTCGTGCGCGAGCTCGAGCCCGGCACGAGCGCGTGGGGCCTGCCCGAGGGGGCCGTCGTCGACCCGCCGCAGTGCCAGCCGGCCGTGACGGTCGTGAACGAGCCGCCCGTGCACCACGACGCCACGGCGTGGGGGAACGACGAGATGCGCTTCGAGCAGGACGTGGTCGTGCTGCCCGACGCCGCGGCCGCGAGCGAGGCGTTCCGTGCCCTCGTGACCACGGTCGACACGTGCGTCGAGTACACGCGCGTCGTCGGCGGCGTGGCCGGCACGACGTGGACGGCCGAGCCGGCCCTCGAGGGTCAGGGCGTGTTCCCGGCGATCGTGCAGGACGTCACGGCCGTCACCGCCGGCGACTCCCGTCCGCAGGTCACGGGGCACGTGCTGGTCGGCAACGCCGTCGTGAGCTGGACCGCGACCGGCCTGACGGCGGCCGACCAGGCGGCGGCGCGCGCCGTCCTGGGTGCCCCGGCCGACCTCAGCGCGGTCGTCGAGGAGCGGGCCCTCGCCGCGGTGCGTGCGCTGACCTGAGCCGTCCCCGCGCAGGCCTAGGGTGGGGGTGTGCACGGTGAGTACAAGGTCCCCGACGGCAAGCTCGTGGTGATCGACCTGGAGGTCGACGACGAGGACCGGCTGCGGGACGTGGTCCTGTCCGGCGACTTCTTCCTCGAGCCCGACGACGCGCTGGGCGTGCTCGCGGGTGCGCTCGTCGGCGTGCCGCGCGACGCGCACGTCACGCAGCTCGCGCACGTCCTGGACGACGCGCTGCGGCTCGCGCAGGAGCAGGGGCGCATCGCGGCGCCCGTGGCAATGGTCGGCTTCGACACGCGCGCCGTCGCCGTCGCCGTGCGTCGCGCGCTCGGTCTCTCGACCGCCTGGGCGGACCACGAGTTCGCGGTGCTGCACGCCGGCCCGATGCCGCCGGCCGTGCACGCCGCGCTCGATCAGGTCCTCACCGAGGAGCTCGACGCGGGGCGTCGCGGCCCGACCCTGCGGTTCTGGGAGTGGCAGGACCCGGCCGTCGTCATCGGCTCGTTCCAGTCCCTGCGCAACGAGGTCGACCTCGAGGCGGCCGCCGAGCTGGGCGTCACCGTCGTGCGCCGGGTCTCGGGCGGCGGCGCGATGTTCATGGAGGCCGGCAACTGCATCACGTTCTCGATGGTCGTGCCGGGGTCCCTCGTGGACGGCATGTCGTTCGAGGACTCGTACGCGTTCCTCAACGACTGGGTGCTCGGGGCGCTCGCCGACGTCGGCGTGCGGGCGACGACGTCCGGGCTGAACGACATCGCCTCACCGGCGGGCAAGATCGCCGGGTCGGCGCAGAAGCGCCTGGCGGGCGGCGCCGTGCTGCACCACGTGACGATGGCGTACGACATCGACGCCGACAAGATGCTGCAGGTGCTGCGCATCGGGCGCGAGAAGCTGTCCGACAAGGGCACGCGCTCGGCCAACAAGCGCGTCGACCCGGTCCGCTCGCAGACCCGGCTGCCGCGCGAGCAGGTGATCGACGCGTTCCTCGCGCACTTCCGCGCCCGGTACCGCACGGTCGACGACGAGCTGCGCCCGGCCGAGCTCGAGCGGGCGCTCCACCTGGTGGAGACGAAGTTCTCCGACCCGGTCTGGACCGCGCGCGTCCCCTGACCGGACGGACCCGGGGGCGGGCGCGCGCTCCGGCGCGGGGCCGGCCCGTGCCGCTCAGGCCGTGCCGCTCAGACCGCGCCGGTGAGGACGACGGCCAGGGCGGCCAGGCCGAGCAGCACGAGCGCCGCGGCGCACGCCGTGACGAGGCGGCCTCCCGGGGCGCGCTCCACAGCGTCCGCCGCGGTCGCGTGCGGGACCGTCGCGAGACCGCGACCTCCGCCGGTACGTCGGCGCCGGGCCGCGACCAGCACGACGACCGCCAGGACGGTGCCCGCCGCCGCGACGCCCCACGCCGTCACGCCCCAGACCACGGACAGCAGCCGACCGGCCGCGACGGACCCCGCGACGAGACCGAGCGCGGTCCGGCGCCAGGCCAGCGCGGTCCGCTCGGGTGCGAGCGTCGGCTGGGCCGGCCCGGTCATGCGAGCAGCAGCCCGAGCAGCACCAGCAGCCCGGCCACGCCCATGCCCGCCACGAGCACGCCGAACCCCAGCGGGGCGGGCAGCGGGTCACCGCGCCGCATCGCCCGCTCGGCGCGGGCCCACCCCCACCAGGCGAGGGTCGGCGCGACCGTCCCGAGCCCGACGAGCAGCACCGACGCCGTCAGGCGCGGGCCGGGTGCGATCGGCAGGTCGAGCGCCTCGAGCGCGACGCCCGCCGCGAGGAGCGCGAGCCCGGTGCGGGCCCACGCGAGGAACGTGCGTTCATTGGCCAGCGAGAACCGGGCGTCGGGCTCGGTGCCGACGCGGTACACCCACCGGGGGAAGCGGCGGTCGGGGACGGGGCCGTCGGGGGACATGGGCCCATCCTCGCAACGTGCGCGACCCGGTGGCGTCACCGCGGCGCGGGCCGGGCCCCGAACACGGCGGTCCCGACCCGCACGACGGTCGCGCCCTCGGCGACGGCGGCCTCGAGGTCGCCGCTCATGCCCATCGACAGCCCCTGTGCGTCGGCGGTGCCGGGCGCACCCGAGGCGAGCACGGCGTCGCGCACCGAACGCAGCCGTGCATAGCCGGCGCGGACCACGCGCTCGTCGTCGCTGCGGGCACCGACCGTCATGAAGCCGGCCAGCCGCAGCCCCGGCAGCGCGGCGACGCGCACCGCGAGGTCGGGCGCCTCGGCAGGGGAGGTGCCGTGCTTGGTGGGCTCGCCCGACACGTTGACCTGCACCCACACGTCGAGCGGTGCCGTGCGGTCCCGCACGCGCTGGGACAGCCGGAGCGCGAGCGCGTCGTCGGCCACGGACTGCACGGCGCACGCCCAGCGCAGCGCCGCGTTGATCTTGTTCGACTGCAGCGGTCCGATGACGTGCCACTCGGGGACGAGGTCGGTGAGGTCGGGGGCCGTGGCGACGAGCTCCTGGACCCGGTTCTCGCCGAGCAGCACGGGTGCCGTCCCCGACCCGGCCGCGCGGGCCGCGGCGTCGGCGAGCAGCGCTGCGCGCACGGCGGCCGCGTCCATCGTCTTGGCGGCCAGCAGCACGCGCACGTCGTGGGCGTCCCGGCCGGCGGTCGCGCACGCGTCGGCGACCCGCTCGTGCACGCGTGCGAGCCGCGCCGCGACGTCCCGGGTCTCCACGACCCCGACCGTACCGTCCGGTCGCGGCCGTCCTCGCCGCGCTCCGTACCGTGGGCGCAGCGCCGTGGACCTCGTCGTGGGCGTCCGCCTCGCGACCGTCCCGCGTCGACGTCGGCCCGGCGTGCGGTGTGGCGTCGGGCGCTGCCCGGCAGCATGCTGGCCGGGTGGAGGGGTGCACGGGCCGGCTGCTGGTCGCGACGCCGGGGCTGCGCGACGGCAGCTTCCGGCGCAGCGTCGTGCTCGTGCTGGAGCACACGCCCGACGGTGCGCTGGGCGTGGTCCTCGACCGTCCCCTCGACGTCGACGCGTGGGCCGTGCTGCCGTCGTGGCAGCCGCACCTGAGCGCGCCGGGCCACCTGTTCGACGGTGGACCCGTGGCGCGCGACTCCGTGCTCGGCCTCGCCGACGTCGCGGGCGACGCCGCACCACCCGGGGTGCAGACGATCGAGCCGCGCCTCGGCGTCGTCGACCTCGACGCACCGCCCGAGCTCGTGGTCGCCGGCGTGCAGGGCCTGCGCCTGTTCGTCGGGTACGCGGGCTGGTCGCCCGGTCAGCTCGACGCGGAGGTCGGGGCGGGCGGCTGGTTCGTCGTCGACCACGAGCCCGGTGACGCGTTCAGCGCCGACCCGCGGGGCCTGTGGCGGCGCGTGCTGCGGCGCCAGCCCGGCGACCTGGCGCTGCTGTCGACGGCGCCGGACGACGTGTCGATGAACTGAGACCGGGGTCCGACCCGGGGGTTCCCCGATGCCGGACCTGGGTCCCGTCGTGGCACGGTGGTGCCATGAAGACGCTGCTCAACGTCATCTGGCTCGTGTTCGCCGGTGCGTGGCTCGCGCTCGGCTACGTCGCCGCGGGGATCGTCTGCTGCGTGCTGGTCGTGACGATCCCGTTCGGCATCGCGTCGTTCCGCATCGCGAGCTACGTCCTGTGGCCGTTCGGGCGCACGATCGTCGACAGGCCGACCGCGGGGGCGCTGTCGACCATCGGCAACGTCGTCTGGTTCTTCGTCGCGGGGATCTGGCTCGCGGCGGGTCACGTCGTCACGGCGGTCCCGCTGTTCCTGTCGATCATCGGCATCCCCATGGGGATCGCGAACCTCAAGCTGATCCCGGTGTCGCTCGTGCCGCTCGGCAAGCAGATCGTGCCGACGGACCGCGCGTTCGCGGCGTACGGGCGCTAGTCGCGCGCGACGTCCGCGACGACCGCGTCGGTGAGCCGCACGAGGTCGTCGGGCGCGAGCTCGACGTCCAGCCCGCGGCGACCGCCCGAGACGAGCACGGTGTCGAAGAGCCACACGGTCTCGTCGACGACCGTGCGCAGGCGGGTGCGCTGGCCCAGCGGCGAGATGCCGCCCACCACGTAGCCGGTCGCGCGCTCGGCCGCGTGCGGGTCGGCCATGGTGGCGCGCTTGCCGGCCACGGCGGTCGCGAGGGCCTTGAGGTCGAGCCGCCCCGTGACGGGCACGACCGCGACGGTCAGGGCGCCGTCGACGTCGGCGACGAGGGTCTTGAAGACCTGCTCGGGCGGGACGCCCAGGACGTGCGCGGCCTCCAGGCCGTAGCCGAGGTCGCTCGCGGGGTCGTGCTCGTAGGTGCGCGCGACGTGGGGCACGCCGGCCGCCGCGAGCGCGACGAGCGCGGGGGTCCCGGCGTGCGCGCGGGAGTCCTTCCTGGCCACGGCGTCAGGGTAGACGCCGCGGGGCGGGTCAGAGCGCGACGCCCACCAGCGCGCCGACGCCGTACGTCACCGCCATCGCGAGCGAGCCGCCCACGACGTTGCGCAGCACCGAGCGCGAGGCCGGGGCACCCGTGAACCGTGACGAGGCCCAGCCGGTGAGCACGAGCGCGAGCACGACCGCGCCGAACGTCACGGGCACGCGCGCGGCCACCGTCCACGGGGCCAGGACCATGAGCAGCGGGATCAGCGCGCCGACCGTGAACGCGAGCATCGACGCGAGCGCCGCGTGCCACGGGTTGGTGAACTCCTCGTCGACGCCGTTGACCGGGGTGCCCTGCGCGGCGGCGACGCGCTCGGCGTCGCGCTGCGAGCTCACCGACACGTACTCGCCCGACGCCATCGACAGCGCGCCCGCGACGAGCGCGGCGCCGCCGGCCAGCGCGATGGTCGTCGTGGACGCCGCGGCGCCCGCGACGCCGACGACCGTCGCAGCGACCGACACGATGCCGTCGTTCGCCCCGAGGACGCCCGCGCGCAGCCAGTTCAGGCCCGCGTTCGAGGCGGCCGGCGCGGCGGGGCCGCGCGAGCCGTGCAGCAGCCCGGTGAGGCCCGGGACCCGGCTGGGGACGCGCTCGGAGGTCGTGGTCACAGCTCCACGGTAGGTCGGTCGCGCGCGGTTGTCACCGCAGGAAAGGCTGGCCTGACCTGCGAAGACGTAGGTGAGCCAACCCTCGCCCGGGGTCTGCGCAGGTCACGGGACCGGGCCTCAGAGCGGCCCGACCTCGAGCACGGTCAGCCGCACCTCGCCGGCCTCGTCGGACGCCGCGAGGTCGACCAGCGCGTCGATCCGCCAGCCGTGGTCGCCCGCCGGGTCGTCGAGCACCTGCCGCACGAACCACGTGCCCGCGGCCGGGCCGTGCGCGTCGTGCGAGCCCGGCGTCACCTGGAACAGCGCGGGCCCGCGCGCCGCGGGGCCCGTGCCGATCTCGTCGTGGTCGTCGAAGTACGGCTCGACCGCGTCGGCCCAGCGGTCGGCGTCCCACGCGTCGCCCTCGGCGTCCCGGTCGCCCAGCGCCGCGAGCGCACCCCACGCCTCACGCGCCGCGAGCTCGACGCGGCGGAACAGCGCGCCGCGCACGAGCGCACGGAACACGCGCGGGTCGGTCGTCACGGGTGGCGGGGGAGCGTCGTCGGCGTCCTCGACGGCCGCGTCGTCCTCGAGCTCGGGGTTCGCCAGGCGCTCCCACTCGTCGAGGAGCGACGAGTCGGTCCGGCGCACGAGGTCGCCGAGCCACGCGATCAGCTCCTCGAGCTCCTCGGTGCGGCGGTCCTCGGGCACGGTGCGGCGCAGCGCGCGGTACGCGTCGGCCAGGTAGCGCAGCAGCACGCCCTCGGTGCGGTCGAGCGAGTACAGCTGCACGTACTCGGAGAACGTCGCGGCGCGCTCGTGCATCTCGCGGACCACCGACTTGGGGGACAGGGCGAGGTCCGCCACCCAGGGGTTCGTGCGCCGGTACGTCGTGAACGCGGCCTCCAGCAGCTCGGCGAGCGGCCGCGGGTACGTCACGTCCTCGAGCAGCGCCATGCGCTCGTCGTAGTCGAGGCCCTCGGCCTTCATGGCCGCGACGGCCCCGCCGCGGGCCTTGTTCTCCTGCGCCGCGAGCACCTGACGCGGGTCGTCGAGCGTCGCCTCGATGACGGACACGACGTCGTGCGCGTACCCCGGGTCCTCCGGGTCGAGCAGGTCGAGCGCGGCGTACGCGAACGGCGACAGCGCCTGGTCGAGCGCGAACGTCGGCGCGAGGTCGGCCACGAGCCGCACCGTGCGGCGGCGGCCGTGCGGCGCCGTCGGGTCGTCGACCCACGGACGCTCGACGACGCCCGCCGCGCGCAGCGACCGGTACACGTCGACCGCGCGGCGCACGTGGCGCGCCCGCGCACCCTCGGGCTCGTGGTTGTCGGTCAGCAGGTGCGTCATGACGGCGACCGGGTCCCCGAGGCCGTCGCGCCCGCGCTGCAGCACGTGCAGCACCATCGCGTGCGACACCGCGAACGACGACGTGAGCGGCTCGGGCGGCGCGTCGCGCAGGCGCTCGAACGTCTTGTCGGTCCAGTTCACGTGCCCCGCCGGCGCCTGCTTGCGGACGATCTTCTTCTGCTTCTTCGGGTCGTCGCCCGCCTTGGCCAGGGCCTTGCGGTTCTCGATGACGTGCTCGGGCGCCTGCACGACGACCTCGCCGACCGTGTCGTACCCGGCGCGTCCCGCGCGGCCCGCGATCTGGTGGAACTCGCGCGCCGACAGGTGCCGCATGCGCACGCCGTCGTACTTGACGAGGCTCGTGAGCACGACCGTGCGGATCGGCACGTTGATGCCGACGCCGAGCGTGTCGGTGCCGCACACCACGGGCAGCAGGCCCTTCTGCGTGAGCCGCTCCACGACGCGCCGGTACTTGGGCAGCATGCCCGCGTGGTGCACGCCGACGCCGTGCCGCAGCAGGCGCGACAGGGTCTTGCCGAACCCGGGGCCGAACCGGAACCCGCCCAGCTCGGCGGCGATCGCGTCGCGCTTCTCGCGGCTCGCGAGCGGCGTCGAGAGCAGCGACTGCGCGCGCTCGACCGCCTCCTTCTGCGTGAAGTGCACGACGTACACGGGCGCCCGCTGCGTGCTGACGAGCTCGTCCAGCAGCTCGTGCAGCGGCTCGACCGAGTAGCTGAACGTCAGCGGCACGGGCCGCTCGGCGTTGGCGACGACCGACACGTCGCGTCCGGTGCGCCGCGTGAGGTCGTCGACGAAGAACGTCACGTCGCCGAGCGTCGCCGACATCAGCAGGAACTGCGTGCGCGTGAGCTCGAGCAGCGGCACCTGCCACGCCCAGCCGCGCTGCGGGTCGGCGTAGTAGTGGAACTCGTCCATGACGACGAGGCCGACGTCGGCGTCGGGCCCGTCGCGCAGGGCCTGGTTGGCGAGGATCTCGGCCGTGCAGCACACGATGGGCGCGCTCGCGTTGACCGCCGAGTCGCCGGTCATCATGCCGACGTTCGCGGACCCGAAGATCTCGACCAGCGCGAAGAACTTCTCGCTGACCAGCGCCTTGATCGGTGCGGTGTAGTACGAGCGCCGGCCCTGGGCCAGGGCCACGGCGTGCGCCGCGACGCCCGCGAGCGACTTGCCCGACCCGGTGGGCGTCGACAGGATCACGTGGCTGCCCGTGACGAGCTCGAGCAGCGCCTCCTCCTGGTGGGGGTACAGCGTCAGGCCCTGCTCACCGGCCCACGTCGTGAACGCTGCGTAGAGCGCGTCGGGGTCCTGTGCGGCGTCCCCGGTGGGCAGGCGGTCGGCGAGCGTCTCGGGCATCCCGCGATCCTCGCACGGTGCGCAGGTGTCAGGTCGCGTCCCACAGCAGCCGGTGGAACGCGATCCGGTCGGGGTCGGGCGCGAGCCCGTACGCGTCGTACACCGTGCCGGCGTACCCGGGGCCGTAGTTCCACTCGGTGCTCCACGCCGCGACCGCGAGGTCCGCCCAGCGGTCGGCCACGCCGAGGCTGCCGAGGTCGACGTGCGCGGCCCACCGGCCGTCGTCGCCGATCAGTGTGTTCGGTGCGCACGCGTCGCCGTGGCACACCACGAGCAGGTCGACGTCGGGGACGTCGCGCAGCCGGGCCCGCGCCTCGGCGACCGTGAGGTCGCGGTGCTCGGGCGACCACCCGGCCGGGGTGTCGCCCGCGTCGAGGTGCTCCAGGGCCCGCGCGACGCGCTCGGCGGTCGACCAGGAGAACGGGCAGTCGCCGACGGGCAGCGCGTCGTGCAGCGCTCGCAGCCCCTCGCCGATCGCCGCGGCGGCCTCGGCGGGCCGGTCGACCCACGGCGCCTCGACCGCGGACCGCCCCCGCAGCGCCGCCGTGACGAGCCAGGCGCCCTCGTCGTCGGCGCCCTGCTCGAGCACCTCCGGCACGGTCGTCCACCGCGCCGCCCACGCGAGCCGTGCCGCCTCGGCGGCCAGGTCCAGCCCGGTGACGCCCGCGGGCGCCCACTTGACGTAGCGCTCGGCGCCGACGCGGAACGTCAGGCCGCCCAGCTGGTTCTCCCAGACCGGCTCGAGCCGGGCGCCGCCCGCGACCCGCTCGACGGCCGCGGGCACGGCGACGGGGCCGGTGGGTGCGCCGGCGAGGGCGCGCGGGGTCGTGTCGTCGGCAGGGGGCACGACGTCGATCGTGCCACCGCGCGCGCGTCAGATGCCGAGCACGGCCTTCGCGATCGTGAAGTACACGACCAGCCCCGTGGTGTCGACGAACGTCGAGATGAACGGTGCCGACACGATCGCGGGGTCGATGCCGACGCGCTTGGCGAGCAGCGGCACGCTCGACCCGACGGTCGTCGCGAGCGTGCACACCGCGACCACGGTCAGCGCGAGCACGAGCCCGATCTGCGGCCCCGCGACGAGGATCGCGGGCCCCACGCCGACGGTCGCGAGCGTGACGCCCAGCAGCAGGCCCGTGAGCATCTCGCGGCCCACGACGCGCAGCGTGTCGGCCGGCCGGACGTCGCCCACGGCGCTCGCGCGCACGACGGTCGTCGCGGCCTGCGAGCCGGCGTTGCCGCCCGTGCCGATGAGCAGCGGCACGAACAGCGCCAGCGCGACGACCTGGGACAGCTCGGCCTCGTAGAACGACTGCACGCCGACCGTGAGCGTGGCGGCCACGATGAGCAGCAGCAGCCACACCACGCGCGCCCGGACCAGGCCCAGCACCGACACCGACAGGTAGGGGCGGCGCAGCGGCTCGGACCCGCCGGTGCGCGCGGAGTCCTCGTCGTCCTCGGCCTCGAGCACGCGCATCGCGTCGTCGACCGTGAGGACGCCCACGAGGCGGTCCTCGGCGTCGACCACGGGCACGCCGACGAACCCGCCGTCGCGCACGACGTTGGCCGCCCGCTCGGCCGGGTCGGTCACGCGCACGGTCGTCGCGGGGGACGTCATGACGTCGTCGACGAGCGCGCCGGGGTCGCTGAGCACGAGGCGGCGCAGCGACACGACGCCCACGACGCGCCGACCGGGGCCGACGACCGGGACCACGTACACGGTCTCGGCGTCCTCGCCGGCGGCGCGGACGCGCGCGATGGTGTCGGCGACGGTCGTGCCGAGGGGGACCGAGACGACCTCGGGAGACATGCGCCGGCCGGCGCTCTCCTCGGGGTGGCCGAGCAGCGCGGTCGTCGCGGCGCGCTCGGCGGCCGACAGCCCGGAGAGCAGGCGCCGGGCGACGCCCGCGGGCAGCTCGTCGAGCAGCGCGGCGCGGTCGTCGGGGTCGAGCGCGTCGAAGATCCCGGCGGCCTCGCCGGCGAGCGCGTCGACGAGCTCGACCTGCAGCGCCGGGTCGAGGTCCTCGAAGACCTCGACCGCGCGGTCCTTGCGCAGCAGCCGGAACGCCACGGCGCGCCGCGTGGGCCCGAGGCGGCCGAGCTCGTGCACGACGTCGGGCACGTCGAGCCGGTCGAGGCGCGTGCGCAGGTCGCGCAGCGCGGGCGTGTCGGTGTGCTCCGGCGTCGTGGCGGTGCGGTCGTCGGTCATGCCGCGCTCCTCCCGTGCGTCCGGTGGGTGGGGTCGGCCCGTGCGCCCGGCCCCTCTCGGGCGGGGGCTCGCGTGGCGCGGGCCCCTGGCAGGGTACGGGGCACACCGCCGAGGCGCCCGAGCAGGACCTACGCACCGGTAACTTACGGTCGCGTAGGTTACGATCGGCCCGTGACGCAGCACCGCTCCGCACCCCTCGACCTCCCCGCCGCGTGGCCCGTCGGCGTCCCGCGCGACGTCGAGATCCCCGACGAGCCGCTCACCGCGACGCTCGACCGCGCCGTGCGCGAGCACCCCGACCGCGTCGCGGTCGACTTCCTCGGCGCGACCACCACGTACCGCGAGCTCGGCGAGCGCGTCGAGCTCGGCGCGCGCGTGCTGCACGGCCTCGGTGTGCGCGCGGGCGACCGCGTCGCGCTCGTGCTGCCCAACTGCACGTCGCACCTCGTGGCGTTCTGGTCCGTGCTGCGCCTCGGCGCCGTCGTCGTCGAGCACAACCCCACCTACACGGCCGACGAGCTCGCGCACCAGCTCGCCGACTCCGGTGCGACCGTCGCGCTCGTCTGGGAGCAGGCCGTGCCGCGCGTCCTGGAGGCGCAGGACCGCACCGCGCTGCGCCGCGTCGTGGCGGTCGACCTGTCCGCCGACCTGCCCCGCGCGGCCCGCGCCGCGCTGCGCCTGCCGCTGCCCGCCGCGCGCCGCACGCGCGACGCGATGCGCGGCCCCGTGCCGGCGGGCGTCCCGCACTGGCACCGCCTGCTGCGCACCGTGCCCGCGTGGATCGCCGCCGAGGGCCACGACGAGCCGCGCCCCGAGGACGTCGCGCTGCTGCAGTACACCGGCGGCACCACCGGCACGCCCAAGGCCGCCGTGCTGACGCACCGCAACCTGCTCGCCAACACCATCCAGGGCCAGGCGTGGACGCAGGCCGAGAACGGCACCGAGGTCGTCTACGGCGTCCTGCCGTTCTTCCACGCGTTCGGTCTCACGCTCTGCCTCACGTACTCGGTGCGCATCGCGGCCACGCTCGTCGTGCTCCCGAACTTCGACCCCGCGCGCGTGCTGGCCGCGCAGCGCCGCCGGCCCGGCACGTTCCTGCCCGCGGTGCCGCCCATGCTCGACCGGCTCGCGGCCGCCGCCGAGGAGTCCGGCGCCGACCTCACGTCGTTCCGGTACGCGATCAGCGGCGCCATGGCGCTGCCGCGCGAGACCGCCGAGCGCTGGGAGCGCGTCACGGGCGGCCTCGTCGTCGAGGGCTACGGCATGACCGAGACCTCGCCCGTCGCGCTCGGCAGCCCCCTGACGCAGGACCGCCGGCCCGGTGCGCTCGGCCTGCCGTTCCCCTCGACCCGCATCCGCGTGGTCGACCAGGAGGACCCGACGCGCGAGGTCGCGCCCGGCGAGCAGGGCGAGCTGCTGATCTCCGGCCCCCAGGTGTTCGCCGGCTACTGGCAGCGCCCCGAGGAGACGGCCGAGCAGCTGCTGCCCGACGGCTGGCTGCGCACCGGTGACGTCGTGCGCGTCGACGACGACGGCATGGTCGTCCTCGTCGACCGCATGAAGGAGATGATCGTCACCGGCGGGTTCAAGGTGTACCCGTCGCAGGTCGAGGACCACCTGCGCGGCATGCCGGGCGTCCTCGACGTCGCGGTCGTCGGCGAGCCCGCGGGTGACCTCGGCGAGCGGGTCGTCGCGGCGATCGTGCTCGACGGAGACGTGCCCGGCGTCGACCTCGCGGCCGTGCGCGCGTGGTGCGAGACGCGCCTGGCCCGGTACGCGCTGCCGCGCCGGCTCGTCGTGCTGCCCGACCTGCCGCGCTCGCAGGTCGGCAAGGTGCTGCGCCGCGTCGTGCGGGACAACCTCCACCCCCAGGCCTGACGCGGGCGGACGCGTCCGACGCCGTACCGTGTGCGCGTGAGCGTGAACGACGAGCAGCCCCTGGTGGAGATGTGGACCGACGGTGCCTGCAAGGGCAACCCCGGCGTCGGGGGGTGGGGCGCCTGGATGCGCTTCGGCGACCAGGAGAAGGAGCTCTTCGGCGGTGAGGCCGCGACGACCAACAACCGCATGGAGCTCACGGCCGTCATCGAGGGGCTGCGCGCGCTGCGCCGGCCCTGCCGCGTGACGCTGCACGTCGACTCGACGTACGTGATGAACGGGCTGACCAAGTGGCTGCCGGGCTGGAAGCGCAACGGCTGGCTCACGGGGGAGAAGAAGCCCGTGAAGAACAAGGAGCTGTGGCAGGCGCTCGACGAGGAGGTCGCGCGGCACCACGTCACGTGGGTCTGGGTGAAGGGCCACGCGGGCGACCCCGGCAACGAGCGTGCCGACGCGCTCGCGAACCAGGGCGTCGCGCAGGTGCGCGCGGGCGTCGTCTGACGGCTCCGGGGCGACCTCGCGTGCGTCGTCGCGCGCCTGGAAGTTGATCGTTACACGTGCCAGGCTGGGCGCCGTGAGCACCGCCGCCACCACCACGCCCGTGACCCTGTTCCCCCTGCACGCCGTCCGCCTGGCCGACGGCCCGTTCGCCGCCGCGCAGCGCACCGACCTCGCGTACGTCCTGGGCCTCGACCCGGACCGGCTGCTCGCGCCGTTCCGCCGCGAGGCGGGACTGCCGCCGGTCGCCGAGCCGTACGGCAGCTGGGAGTCCATCGGCCTCGACGGGCACATCGGCGGGCACGCGCTGTCCGCGGCGTCGCTGCTGTGGGCCGCGACGGGCGACGAGCGCGCCGCGGACCTGGCCCGCGCGCTCGTCGACGGGTTCGCGGCCTGCCAGGACGCGCTCGGCACGGGGTACGTCGGGGGAGTGCCCGGCGGGGTCGCGCTGTGGGAGTCGGTCGCGTCGGGCGGCGCCGAGGCGGGCACGTTCGACCTCGGCGGCGCGTGGGTGCCCTGGTACAACGTGCACAAGACGTACGCGGGCCTGGTCGACGCCGCCCGGCACGCCCCCGCCGACGTCGCGGCCCGCGCGCTCGCCGTCGCCGTGCGCCTCGCCGACTGGGGCGTCGCGCTGTCCGACCGCCTCGACGACGCGGCGTTCGCGCGCATGCTGCGCACCGAGTTCGGCGGCATGTGCGAGGCGTACGCCGACCTCGCCGAGCTCACGGGCGACGCGCGTTACGCGGCCCTCGCGCGGCGGTTCGCCGACGAGGAGCTGCTCGCACCGCTGCGCGCGGGGCGCGACGCGCTCGACGGGCTGCACGCGAACACGCAGATCGCCAAGGTCGTCGGCTGGCCCGCGATCGGCGAGGCCGACGCCGCCGCCGCGTTCGTGCGGACCGTGCTCGACCGCCGCACGCTCGTGTTCGGCGGCAACTCGGTGTCCGAGCACTTCACGCCCGACGCGGCCGCGCACGTCACGCACCGCGAGGGCCCCGAGTCGTGCAACACCGCGAACATGCTCGAGGTCGAGCGGCGGCTCTACGCGCTCACGGGCGACACGACGCTGCTCGACGCGGCCGAGCGCCAGCTCGTCAACCACGTGCTGTCCGCGCAGCACCCCGACGGCGGGTTCGTGTACTTCACGTCCGCGCGCCCGGGCCACTACCGCGTGTACTCGACGCGCGACGACTGCATGTGGTGCTGCGTCGGCACCGCGATGGAGACGTACGCGCGGCTCGGCGAGCTCGCGTACGCGCACGCGGGCGACGACCTGCTGGTCAACCTGCCCGTGCCCGCGACGCTCGACTGGGCCGAGCGCGGCGTGCGCGTGCGCCTCGCGTCGACGTACCCGACGCCCGCACGCGTCACCGACGTCGCGCTCACGGTCGACGTCGACGCCCCCACCGACCTCGCGGTGCACGTGCGCCGGCCCGCGTGGGCGCGCGACGACGTGGTGCTCACGCTCGACGGCGCGCCCGTCGGCGGTCCTGGCCAGCGCAGGGGCTACGTCACGGTGCGTCGCACGTGGCACGGCGGCGAGACGCTCGCGTGGCGGCTGGTCGCCGGCGCGGCGGCCGAGCGGCTGCCGGGCGACGACGCGTGGGTCGCGCTGCGCTGGGGCCCGCACGCGCTCGCGGTCCGCGGCGACACCGACGACCTCGTGGGTCTGCGCGCCGACGACGCGCGCATGGGGCACGTCGCCCACGGGCCGCTGCGCCCGCTGTCCGCGGCTCCGCTGCTCGTCGGCCCCGACGCCGACCTCGCCGCCGCGCTGCGCCCCGCCGACGACGGCACGTTCGTGCTCGACCGCGGCGCCGAGGCCCCGCTCGTCCTGGAGCCGTTCGCGACCCTGCACGACGCGCGCTACACGCTCTACCTGCCGGTCGTGCCGACCGCCGCCGACGTGCCCGCGCGCCGCGCCGCGCTCGCGGCCGCCGACGACGCGCAGCTCGGCCTCGCGGCCCGCACGGTCGACGCGGTGGCGTGCGGCGAGCAGCAGCCCGAGACCGACCACCGGTACGCGGGCACCGGCACGTGGACCGGCGCGACCGACGACGGCCGGCACTGGCGCGCGACGCGCGAGCGGTTCTCCTACCGGCTGGCCGACCCCGAGGGCCGCGGCGCGGTGCTGCGCGTGACGTACCTCGCGCAGCCGGGCGTCGCGCGCGTGCTCGTCGACGGCGTGGAGGTGGGCACGCTCGAGGTCGCGGACTCCGCCGCGGGCACGCGCACGGTGGACCTCGTGCTCGGCCCGTCCGCCGACGGGGACGCGGACGCGGACGCGGACGGTCGTGCGGTCGCGTTCGAGGCGGACGCATCGAGCCCGACGCCGCCGGTCGTGGCCGTCCACCTGCTGACCGGAGCGGCCTGACCCGTCGACCACCCGACCGGACGCCCCCGACCCGGCCCGTCCGCCC
>NZ_LNTD01000091.1 GCF_001462455.1 Cellulomonas sp. B6 | reverse complement strand
AAACTCTCCGTGAATGTTCATCAGCCACCCACCAGCCCGAAGACCAGCAAGCAACAGACACCACAAAGAACCCCCTCGAAAGAGGGCATCAACTGGCATCATCCCTGATCCTACCCACGGGGTGGGTCAGACCAGGCTCGACACCACAAACATGGCATCGACTACTTGGCACACTGTTGAGTTCTCAAGGAACAGACGCGCATCCTCGTCGGCCTTTCGGCTTTTCGCAGGAGGCTTTGTGTCTTTCTCCAGTCTAGCAGGCTTTCTTCCGGCCTTTGACCACCGTGGTGGTCCGTGGCTTTCCGATCGCCGCCGCAGGACACTATCACGACGCTCAGGGCGCCGTGACCGGCCTTGCGGGGATGCCCTGCTCCGCGGGACTGGCCACCGAGTCGTGCTCGGTGTCCGTTCCTCCCTGTTGGGCGGGCTCCAAGAACATTACGCGAGCGTTGCGCGGAGGGCAAATCCCGGTGACGGTGACCGTGGTCACGCCGTGCGAGCGACGCGCGAGCGCCTCCGCCGGGACCCCCGCCGACGACGACGGCCCCCGGCGAGCCTGTGCTCGCCGGGGGCCGTTCTCGCGGCGGTCGTGACCCGTCGCTCAGTCCCCCACGGGGGCCGTGGCCGACGACGGCCCCGCCTCGGCGTCCACGACCGCGAGCGTCCGCTTGCCGCGTCGCAGGACCGCCCACCGCCCGTGCAGCAGGTCGTCGGCTGACAACGTCGCGTCGTCCCCCGCCACCCGCACGTTGTTGACCGACGCCCCGCCCTCGGCGACCGCGCGCCGCGCCGCGGCCTTGCTCGTGACGACGCCCGTCGCCGCGAGCAGGTCGACGACGAGGTCGCCGGGCCGGCCGGGCGCGGTCGGCAGCTCGGCGACGGCGGCGGCGAACGTCGCCGCGTCGAGGTCCGCCAGGTCGCCCCGTCCGAACAGCGCCTGGCTGGCCGCGACGACCGCGTCGGCCGCGTCGCTCCCGTGCACGAGCGCCGTCACGTCGTACGCGAGCGCGCGCTGCGCGTCGCGGGCCGCCGGGCGCTCGGCCACCGCGGCCTCGAGCTCGGCGATCTGCTGGCGCGTGCGGAAGGTGAACACCTTGAGGTACCGCACGACGTCGGCGTCGTCGGTGTTCACCCAGAACTGGAAGAAGGCGTACGGCGTCATCATGTCGGGCGCCAGCCAGATGGCGCCGCCCTCCGACTTGCCGAACTTGGTGCCGTCCGCCTTCGTGATGAGCGGCGTCGTCAGCGCGTGCACGGGCGAGCGGTCGGTCTTGCGGATCAGCTCGACGCCCGACAGCAGGTTGCCCCACTGGTCGTTGCCGCCGGTCTGCAGCGTGCAGCCGTGGCGGCGGTGCAGCTCGAGGTAGTCCAGGCCCTGCAGGATCTGGTAGCTGAACTCGGTGAACGAGATGCCCTCGTCGCTCTCGAGCCGGCGCGCCACCGTGTCCTTGGCGAGCATGGTCCCCAGGCGGAAGTGCTTGCCGACGTCACGCAGGAAGTCGATCGCGGACAGCGGCGCGGTCCACTCGAGGTTGTTGACCATGCGCGCCGGGTTCTCGCCCCCGAAGTCGAGGAACCGCTCGATCTGCGCGCGCAGCCGGTCGACCCACTCGGCGACGGTCTCGCGGGTGTTGAGCACGCGCTCGCCCGACATGCGGGGGTCGCCGATCAGGCCGGTGGCGCCGCCGACGAGCGCGAGCGGCCGGTGGCCGGCGAGCTGCAGGTGACGCATGACGACCAGCTGCACGAGGTGCCCGTGGTGCAGGCTCGGCGCCGTCGGGTCGAAGCCGGTGTAGAAGGTCACAGGGCCCTGCGCCAGCGCGGCGGCCAGCGCGTCACGCTCGGTCGTCTGGGCGATGAGCCCGCGCCACTCGAGCTCGTCCAGGATGTCGGTCACGTCGTTCTCCTCGGTCGGACGCGGACGCGCGGTGTCGGGTCCTCGTCAGGGGTCTGGTGCGACGCGTGCTCCGCGTCAGGCCGACGCCGTCGCCCCACCGGGGGCGTCTGCCGACGTCGGCGAGCGATACGCGGGGCGGTAGGCCGAGACCGTCGGCTCGTTCGTCAGCCACAGGCGCCACGGGTGGCGCCGCCCGTCCCCACCGGGTCCGGACACGCCCACGCGGGGGCCGGTCGCGACGGCGGGCAGCACGTCCGCCGGATCGCGGCGCCGCAGCACGACCGCTCCCCCGGGCTCGGTCAGGTCGGCGCCGTTCGCACCGACGTCGAGGCCGAGGCACACGGCCAGCCGGGCCGGGCCCCGCGCGAGCTGGCGCCGGTTGTCGACGACGCCGGCGCGCTCGCGCCGCTCCCACGCCAGGTCCGCCCCCTCGACGACCTCGCCCGCGCGCAGCAGCACCGCGGCCGCGCGCCCCGTGGGCTCGGCCACCACGTTGAGGCAGTGGTGCAGCCCGAGATGGCGGTAGACGTAGAGCCGGCCGGGCTCGGCGAACATCGCCGCGTTGCGCGCGGTACGGCCGCGGAACGCGTGCGATCCCGGGTCGTCGTCGCCGCCGTACGCCTCGACCTCGGTGACGCGGACCGTGACGTCGCCCTCGGGGCTGCGCGAGGTGAGGAGCGCGCCGAGCAGGTCGTGCGCGACCGCCATGACGTCACGTGCGTACCAGGTGCGCGCGGGGACGCTCCCGACACCGGCGACGACCTCGTCGCCGGGACCGGGCGTGGTCTCGGCCGCGTTCACGTGGTCATCATGCCAAACGCGTCGAGCCGCACGTCGGCGCGTCCACGCGTGCCCTCACGTGCGAAGTGCGCGCGCTCGAGCGCCATCCACGCGAGCCAGTGCGCCCGCTCGTGCGCGCCGTCGCGCGCGAGGCCGCGCGCGAGCCGCACGTCGTCGTCGGCCTCGACCCACACGGTGAGCGTCGCGAGGGCGTCGACCGCACGCCGTGCCGACCCGCACCCCTCGAGGACCAGGACGTCGGGGACGTCGAGGTCCACCCAGCCGGCGAGTCGCCCGGCCGCCCAGTCGTACCGCTGGTAGCGCGCCGCGCGCCCGCGGCGCAGCGGCTCGAGCACCTGCGCGCGCAGCCGCGGCCACAGCGTCCCGTCCAGCCCGGTCCACCCGTCGTACAGGTCGTCCAGCCCGAGCACCGTCGCACGCGCACCGGCCGTGCGCACCGCCTGGGCGACGCGTGCCGCGAACGTCGTCTTGCCGGAGCCGGCCGGTCCGTCGACCGCGAGCAGCCGGACCGGGCCCAGTCGCGCCGAACCCGCCAGGACCCGCCCCGCCACCGTGCCCGCGGCGTCGACCGGCCCGCTCACGGCTGCCGGGGACGCGTCCACGCGGCCATGATGCCCGACGGCGCGTCGACGCCCGTCCGCGCGGGCGGTGCCGCGACCACCGGCGGGACGCACCGGTGGTCGGCGGCACGCACGTCAGACGCGGAACGTGCCGACGAGCTCGCCGACCTGCCCGAACCCCGACGCGATGGCCGTCACGTGCCCGCCCGCCTCGTCGAGGCGATCGGTCGTCGCGCTCATGCGGCCCGCGACCGCCGACGACGTCGTCGCGATCTCGCCGACGCCCTCGGCGGCGCGCGTGACGCCGCGCGTCATCTCGGCCGTCGTCGCGCTCTGCTCCTCGACCGCCGCCGCGATGGTCGACTGGTGGTCGCTGATGCGCCCGATCACGTCGGTGATGCGCGTGATCGCCTCGACGGCCGCGGTGGTGTCGGCCTGGATCGCCTCGACGCGGCGCGCGATGTCGTCCGTCGCCTGCGCGGTCTCCCCCGCGAGCTCCTTGACCTCGCCGGCCACGACCGCGAAGCCCTTGCCCGCCTCACCGGCGCGCGCCGCCTCGATCGTGGCGTTCAGCGCCAGCAGGTTCGTCTGCTCGGCGATCGAGGTGATGAGCTTGACGACGTTCCCGATCTGCGTCGACGACTCGCCGAGCCGCGCGACGGTCTCCGCCGCCTCGTGCGCCGCGTCCTGCGCGTCGCGTGCGACACGCACGGCGTCGTCGGTGCTCGTCGCGATCTCGCGGATCGAGGCGCCCATCTGCTCGGCGCCCGCCGCGACGGCCTGCACGGTGTGCGCGACGTCCGCCGCCGACGCGGCGAGGGACCGGACGTCCCCGTCGACGACCCCCGCCTCGCGTCGCAGCTCGACGTTGCCCGCGTCGAGTGCGCGCGCGTCGTCGCTGAGCGCGCCGACCTGACGCGTCACGCCGGCGAGGGACGTCTGCAGCGCCTCGAGGCCCGCGTCCAGCGAGCGGGCCGCGACGCCGATCTGGTCGCCGTTGTCCATGCGCGCACGGGCCGTGAGGTCGCCACGCTCGATCGACCCCGCCACGGCGACCAGCCGCTGCAGCTCCCGCTCCATGCTGCGCGAGCCGACGCGTGCGAGCACGAACCCGAGGACACCGGTCAGCACCGCGACGCCGAGCACGAGCTGCGTCGTGCGGGTCGCGAGCGCCTCGACGTCCGCACCCGCGGCCGTCATGGACCGCAGCCCCGTGATCGCGATGACGGCCGTGACGGTGAGCAGCACGACCATGACGGTCGCGAGCATCGCGACCTTGCCCCGCACCCCGACGTTCGCGAACCAGCGCTGCACGCCGTTGAGGTCGGACAGGTAGGGCTCGACCGGGGTCGACGGGGCGTGGCCGGAGGCTGCCATGGTCACCTTCTCGCTGCGGGGGCGCTGCCGTGCGCCGCTCCCCGCCGCCATCGGCCGACCCCGGTGGTTCCTGAGGGGACCGGCCCCGGGGACCGTCAGACGGTGCGCGCCGCACGCAGCCGGGCCGCGGCGTCGCGCGCACGGCCGAGCTGTTCGGCGACCCGCACGGGCGCGGTGCCGCCGACGGCGTCGCGCGACGCGAGCGACCCCTCGACCGACAGCACGGCGCGCACGCCGGGCGTCAGGTGCGGGCTGATCGCGGCGAGGTCGTCGTCCGACAGGTCCCACAGCTCGATGCCGCGCTCCTCGCAGACCCGCACGCACGCGCCCGCGACCTCGTGCGCGACGCGGAACGGCACGCCCTCGCGGACGAGCCACTCGGCGACGTCGGTCGCGAGCGAGAAGCCCTGCGGCGCGAGAGCCACCATGCGCTCGGTGTCGAACGTGAGCGTCGCGACCATGCCGGCGAACGCCGGCAGCAGGACCGTGAGCTGGTCGACCTGGTCGAACACCGGCTCCTTGTCCTCCTGCAGGTCGCGGTTGTACGCGAGCGGGAGGCCCTTGAGCGTCGTGAGCAGGCCCGTGAGGTCGCCCACCAGGCGCCCCGCCTTGCCGCGCGCGAGCTCGGCGACGTCGGGGTTCTTCTTCTGCGGCATGATGCTCGACCCCGTGGAGTACGCGTCGTGCAGGCGCACGAAGCCGAACTCCTTGGTCGCCCAGAGCACGACCTCCTCGGCGAGGCGCGACAGGTCCACGGCCGTCATGGCCGCGACGAACGCGAACTCGGCGACGACGTCGCGCGAGGCCGTGCCGTCGATCGAGTTCTCCACCGGGCCGTCGAAGCCGAGCTCGGCCGCGACCTTCGCCGGGTCGAGCCCGAGCGAGGAGCCCGCCAGCGCGCCCGAGCCGTACGGCGAGCGTGCCGCGCGCGCGTCCCAGTCGGCCCACCGCTCGACGTCGCGCAGCAGCGGCCACGCGTGCGCGAGCAGGTGGTGCGCGAGCAGCACGGGCTGCGCGTGCTGCAGATGCGTGCGGCCCGGCATGGGCGCGTCGCCCGCGACCTCGGCCTGCGCGACGAGCGCGTCCACGACGTCGAGCACGAGGCCCGACAGCACGCGCGACTGACGCCGCAGGTACATGCGCACGAGCGTCGCGATCTGGTCGTTGCGGGAGCGCCCGGCGCGCAGCTTGCCGCCGAGGTCCGTCCCGGCCCGCTCGATGAGCCCGCGCTCGAGCGCGGTGTGCACGTCCTCGTCGTCCGGCGTGGGCGCGAACGCACCCGACGCGACGTCCGCCCGGAGGCGTTCGAGCGCGTCGACCATGCCGGCGACCTCGGCGTCCGACAGCAGACCGGCGGCGTGCAGCACGTGCGCGTGCGCGACCGATCCGGTGATGTCGTCGTCCGCGAGGCGCCAGTCGAAGTGCGTCGAGCGCGAGAGGTCGGCGAGGGCCGCCGCGGGGCCGGACGCGAAGCGTCCGCCCCACAGCGCGAGCGGGCCGGGCTGGGCGGTCACGCGTCGATGCCCCCCTGCGAACCGAGGTCGGGCGCGTTGCCGAACTTGACGTCGCGCGCCGCGGCGAGCTTGGAGCTCAGGCCGTAGATCTCGATGAAGCCCTTCGCGGCGGACTGGTCGAACGTGTCGCCCGTGTCGTACGTCGCGAGGTTGAAGTCGTACAGGCTCGAGTCGGAGCGGCGGCCCGAGACGGTCGCCCGGCCGCCGTGCAGCACGAGGCGCACCTCGCCGGACACGTAGCGCTGCGTGTCCTCGACGAACACGTCGAGCGACTTCTTCAGGGGCGAGAACCACTGGCCGTCGTAGACGAGCTCGGTCCAGCGCTGCTCGACGCCGCGCTTGAAGCGGGCCTGCTCGCGCTCGACGGTGACGTTCTCGAGCTCCTGGTGCGCCGCGATGAGCGCGATCGCGCCGGGGGCCTCGTAGACCTCGCGCGACTTGATGCCGACCAGACGGTCCTCGACGATGTCGATGCGGCCGACGCCCTGCGCGCCCGCGCGGCGGTTCATCTCCTGGATCGCCTGCAGCGGGGTCACCGGCACGCCGTCGAGCGCGACGGGCACGCCCTGCTCGAACGTGATGACGACCTCGTCGGCGACCGGCGGGAACGTCGGGTCGTCGGTGTAGGTGTAGACGTCCTTGGTGGGGCCGTTCCAGATGTCCTCGAGGAACCCGGTCTCCACCGCGCGGCCCCACACGTTCTGGTCGATCGAGAACGGGTTGTGCTTGGTGGTCGCGATCGGCAGCTGGTGCTTCTCGGCGTACTCGATGGCCTTGTCGCGCGTGAGCGCGAGGTCGCGGACGGGCGCGAGGCACTTGAGGTCGGGCGCGAGCGAGGTGATGCCGACCTCGAAGCGGACCTGGTCGTTGCCCTTGCCGGTGCAGCCGTGCGCGACGGTGGTCGCGCCGAACTGGCGCGCGGCGCGCACGAGGTGCTTGACGATGACGGGGCGCGAGAGCGCCGAGACCAGCGGGTACCGGTCGAGGTACAGGCCGTTCGCCTTGAGCGCCGGCATGCAGTACTCGGTGGCGAACTCGTCGCGCGCGTCGGCGACGTACGCCTCGACCGCGCCGCAGTCGAGCGCGCGTCGGCGGATGACCTCGAGGTCCTCGCCGCCCTGGCCGACGTCGACCGCGACGGCGATCACCTCGGCACCGGTGGCCTCGGCGATCCAGCCGATGCCCACCGAGGTGTCGAGGCCGCCGGAGTACGCGAGGACGACGCGTTCGGTCATGTCAGGTTCTCTCCTTCATCGAGGTCTGCATGCATGAACATACATCCACATGCGGACCTATTCATAACTGAGGTCAGCCCTCGGCGGCGAGCGCGAGGAACCGCGCCGCGAGCGCGTCGCCCCCGGCCGGGTCGCGCGAGATGACGAGCACCGTGTCGTCCCCCGCGATCGTCCCGAGCACCGACGGGAGCACCGAGTGGTCGATCGCCGAGGCCAGCAGCTGCGCGCCGCCCGGCGGGGTGCGCAGCACCACGAGGTTGCCCGACGCCTCGGCCGTCACCAGCAGCTCGGCGCTCAGGCGGACCAGCCGCGCCGCGAGCTGCTCGGTGTCGGCCATGGTCGGCGTGCGGTCGCCGCCCTCGGCCGGTACCGCGTACGCGAGCGCACCCGTCGCGGTGCGGATCTTCACGGCGCGCAGCTCGACCAGGTCGCGGCTCAGCGTCGCCTGCGTGACGTTGACGCCCTCGTCCGCGAGCAGCCCCGCGAGCTCACCCTGCGAGTGCACCGTGCCGCGCTGCAGCAGCGACACGATGAGCGCGTGCCGCGCGGCCTTCGTCGCCGCGACCGTCGGCGTGCTCACGACTGCTCCAGCAGGAACGTCAGGAGCGCCTTCTGCGCGTGCAGCCGGTTCTCGGCCTCGTCCCACACGACCGACTGGGGCCCGTCGAGCACGTCGGCCGTGATCTCCTTGCCGCGGTACGCGGGCAGGCAGTGCAGCACGAGCGCGTCGGGCGCCGCGAGCGCGAGCGCCGCGGCGTCGAGCCGGAACGGCACGAACCGCGCCTCGTCGGCCGCGTCCCGCGCGTCCTGACCCATCGACGTCCACGTGTCCGTCGCCACGACGTCCGCACCCGCGACGGCGGCGGCCAGGTCGTGCACGACCGTCACCGAGCCGCCCGTGCCCGCCGCGACGCGCTCGGCGTCGGCGACCACCGCGGAGTCCGGCGACGCGTCCGCCGGCGCCCCGACCCGCACGTGCATGCCCGCGGTCGCGCCACCCAGCAGGTACGAGTGCGCCATGTTGTTCGCGCCGTCGCCGACGTACGCGAGCCTCGTGCCCGGCAGCGACGCGACGCCGCCCCGGTGCTGCGCGACCGTCGTGAGGTCCGCGAGCACCTGGCACGGGTGGAACTCGTCGGTGAGCGCGTTGACCACCGGGACGCCCGCGAGCGCGGCCATCTCCTCGATGCGGGTCTGCGCGTGCGTGCGCCACACGATCGCGGCCACCTGACGCCCGAGCACGCGCGCGGTGTCGGCGATCGACTCGCGCTCGCCGATGCGCGCCAGCCCCCCGTCGACCGGCAGCGGGAAGCCGCCGAGCTCGGCGATGCCCGTGAGGAAGCTGACCTGCGTGCGCAGCGTCGGCTTGTCGAAGACCGCCGCGACCGCGCGCGGCCCCGCGAGCGGCGTGCGGATGAAGCGGTCGTCGCGGAACGCGAGCGCGAGCTCGATGACGGCGGCCTGCTCGCGCGGCGACAGGTCGTCGTCGCGCAGGAAGTGGCGGGTCACGGGGTCTCCTCCGCGGCGAGGTCGGCCGGCAGCGCGGCCACGAGGTCGACGAACGGCTGCGCCTGCTCGTCGGTGAGGACGTACGGCGGCGCGAGGCGCAGCGTCGTGGGCGTGCAGGGGTTGACGATGATCCCGGCGGCGAGCGCGTCGGCGGCGACACGGGCCGCGACGGGGGCCGCGAGCTCGACGGCGATCAGCAGCCCCTCGCCGCGCACCTCGCGCACGAGCGGGTTGCCGGTCGAGCGCAGCCGCTCGCGCAGCCGCTCCCCCAGCGCGGTGACGTGCGCGAGCAGGCCGTCGCGCTCGACGACGCCGACGGTCGCGAGCGCCGCGGCGGACGCGACGGGGTTGCCGCCGAACGTCGTGCCGTGCTGGCCGCGGCCGAGCAGCGCGGCCACGTCGGGCCCGTACGCGATGAGCCCGCCCACGGGGAACCCGCCGCCGAGGCCCTTGGCGACCGTGACGACGTCGGGGCGGACGCCCCCGCCGAGGTGCGGGTGCTGGTGCGCGAACCAGCGGCCCGTGCGGCCCATGCCGGTCTGCACCTCGTCGAGCACCAGCAGCGCGCCGTGCGCCGTCGTCAGCTCGCGCGCGAGCGCGAGGTAGCCGGGCGGCAGCGAGCGCACGCCCGCCTCGCCCTGGATCGGCTCGACGAACAGCGCGGCCACCTGGTCGCCGCCCTCGGCGAACGCGGCCCGCAGCGCGTCGGTGTCGCCGAACGGCAGGAACTCGACACCGCCGGGCAGCGGCTCGAACGGCTCGCGGTACGCGGCCTTGTGCGTGAGCGACAGCGCGCCGAGCGACCGGCCGTGGAACGCCCCCTCGAGCGCGAGCACGCGCGGCCGAGTGCCGCCCGAGTGCCGGCGCGTGAGCTTGAGCGCGGCCTCGTTGGCCTCGGTCCCGGAGTTCGCGAGGAACACGCGCGACCCCTCGGGCGCGTCGGCGAGCGCGACGAGACGCTCGGCGAGCGCGATCTGCGCGGGGCTCGCGAAGAAGTTCGACACGTGGCCGAGCGTGCCGAGCTGCGCGCTGACCGCCGCCGTGAGCGTCGGGTGCGCGTGGCCGAGCGAGTTCACGGCGATGCCGCCGAGCAGGTCGAGGTAGCGCGTGCCGTCCGCGTCCCACACGTAGACGCCCTCGCCGCGCACGAGCACGCGCTGCGGCGGGCCGAACGTGTCCATGACGGCGTGCGCGTAGCGCTCGGTCCACTCGGCCACGGAGCCCGCGGCGGCCGGGACCGGCAGCGCGTCCTCGGCGCCGGGCGCGCGGTGCCGCGCGGTCGTGGGGGTGCCCTCGGGCGTGGTCGTCACCGGTCGTCCTCCTGGTCCTGCGTCGCCAGGCGCACGGCGCGCACGGGCACGGTCGACGGGTGGCCGTCGGGGTCGGCGTCGGGCAGCACCATCGTCCCGACGCCGTCGGACGTGAACACCTCGACGAGGATCGAGTGCGGCGCGCGGCCGTCGATCACGTGCGCGCGCGGCACGCCGCCCTCGACGGCGCGCCAGCACGCCTCCATCTTGGGGCGCATGCCCGCGTCGAGCCGCGGCAGCAGCTCGGCGAGGGCCGACGCGCGGATGCGCCGCACGAGCGAGGACCGGTCGGGCCAGTCGGTGTACAGGCCCTCGACGTCGGTGAGCACGATGAGCTTGCGCGCGCCGAGCGCGACCGCGAGCGCGGCCGCCGCGGTGTCGGCGTTGACGTTGAGCACCTGCGTGGGGTCGTCGACGTCGGGCGCGACGGTCGAGACGACCGGGATGCGGCCCGCGTCGAGCAGGTCGAGCACGGCGCCGGGGTTGACCTGCACGACGTCGCCGACGAGCCCGACGTCGACCTCGACGCCGTCGACCACCGCGGTGCGGCGGCGTGCCTGGAACAGCCCGGCGTCCTCGCCCGACAGCCCGACGGCGTGCGGCGCGTGCGCGTTGAGCAGGCCGACGAGCTCGCGCGACACCTGGCCCGTGAGGACCATGCGCACGACGTCCATCGCCTCGGGCGTCGTGACGCGCAGCCCGCCGCGGAACTCGCTGCGGATGTCGAGGCGGTCGAGCATCGCGTTGATCTGCGGTCCGCCGCCGTGCACGACGACGGGCCGCAGACCGACCTGCCGCAGGAACACCATGTCCTGCGCGAATGCGCGCTTGAGGTCGTCGTCGATCATCGCGTTGCCGCCGTACTTGACGACGACGAGCGCGCCGGAGAACTGCTGCAGCCAGGGCAGGGCCTCGACGAGCACCTCCGCCTTCTGGTCGGCGCGCAGGTCGGTGCGGGTGTCGAAGACGAAGTCGTCGGGCACGGGCGGGGGCGGTGTCGTCATGTGGAGTACGCGCTGTTCTCGTGGACGTAGTCGTGCGTGAGGTCGTTGGTCCAGACGGTCGCGGCCTCGTCGCCCGCGTGCAGGTCGACGGTCACGTGCACCTCGCGGGCCGACTCGAGGTCGACCTCGCCGCGGTCGGCGTGCGGCCGCGCGGCCTTGCAGACCAGCACGCCGTTGATCGCGACGTCGATCGCCTCGGGGTCGAACGGTGCGACCTCCTCGGGCACCGTGCCCGCCTGCGCGAGCACACGGCCCCAGTTGGGGTCGTTGCCGAACATCGCGGCCTTGAAGAGGTTCGAGCGCGTCACGGCCCGCGCGACGGCGACCGCGGCGTCCGGCGTCGTGGCCCCGACGACGTGCACCGCGATGTCGTGCGACGCACCCTCGGCGTCGGCGACGAGCTGGCGCGCGAGCGACGCGCACACGCGCCGCACGGCGTCGGTGAGGACGTCGGCGGCGGGCGTGACGCCCGACGCGCCGGACGCGAGCAGCGTCACGGTGTCGGAGGTCGACATGCAGCCGTCGGAGTCGACGCGGTCGAACGTCTCCGCGGTCGCGGCGCGCAGCGCGGCGTCGAGCACGGGCGCCGCGACGTCGGCGTCGGTCGTGACGACGCACAGCATCGTGGCCATCGCCGGCGCGAGCATGCCCGCGCCCTTGGCCATGCCGCCCACCGTGAACGTGCCGTCGGGCGTCTCGACCGTGACGTGCGCGGTCTTGGGCACGGTGTCGGTCGTCATGATCGCGGTCGCGGCGTCGAGCCCCGCGTCGGGCGTGAGCGCGGCGGCCGCGAGGTCGACGCCCGCCAGCAGCGTCTCGCGCGGGAGCCGCTCGCCGATGAGACCGGTCGAGCACACCACGACGTCGCCGGACGAGACGCCCAGGGCCGTCGCGACGCGCTCGGCCGTGAGGTGCGCGTCGAGGAAGCCCTCGGGCCCCGTGCTGACGTTCGCGCCGCCGGAGTTGAGGACGACCGCCGAGACGACGCCGTCCGCGACGACCTGGCGCGACCACACGACCGGCGCGCCCACGACGCGGTTGGTCGTGAACACCGCGGCGCCGGCCTGCCGCGGCCCGTCGTTGACGACGATCGCGAGGTCGGGGCGCCCGGACGCCTTGAGCCCGGCGGTGACGCCGGACGCGCGGAATCCCGCGGGCGCGGTCACGCCCGGCGACGTGCCGGGCGACGTGCCCTCGAGGGCGGGTCCGAGGTGGTCGGTCACGGGGCGACTCCGTTCCGGGGCAGGCCGAGCGTCTCGGGGAGCCCGAGCGCGAGGTTGAGGGACTGCACGGCACCGCCGGCGGTGCCCTTGACGAGGTTGTCGATGGCCGTCACGGTGACGACGCGGCCGGCGCGGACGTCGAGCGCGACCTGCACGAGCGCGGCGTTGGACCCCGCGACGGCCGCCGTCGTGGGCCACTGGCCGTCGGGCAGCACGTGCACGAACGGCTCGTCGGCGTAGGCGTCGCGCCACGCCGTGCGCAGGGCGGCCTCGTCGACGTCGACGCCGGGCGCGAGCCGGGCCGTCGCCGTCGCGAGGATGCCGCGCGACATCGGCACCAGCACCGGCGTGAACGACGTGCGTACGTCGGCCGCGCCCGCGCTGCGCAGGTTCTGCGCGATCTCAGGGACGTGCCGGTGCGTGCCGCCGACCGCGTAGGGCACGGCCGACCCGAACGCCTCGGACGCGAGCAGGTGCGGCTTGAGGGCCTTGCCGGCACCCGAGTACCCGTTGGCGAGCACCGCGACGAGGTCGGTCGGGTCGAGCAGGCCCGCCGCGATCCCCGGCTGCAGGCCGAGCGTGACGGCCGTGACGTTGCAGCCGGGCACGGCGATGCGGCGCGCACCCGCGAGCGCCGCGCGCTGGCGGCCGCCGGTGGCGGCCGTCACCAGCTCGGGCAGCCCGTACGTCCAGGTGCCCGCGTGCGGGCTGCCGTAGTACGCCTCCCAGTCGGCCGCGTCCTGCAGGCGGTGGTCGGCGCCGAGGTCGAGCACGACCGGGTCCTCGCCGAGCGCCTCGAGCTCGGCGGCGACCTGGCCGCTCGCGCCGTGCGGCAGCGCGAGCACGACGACGTCGTGGCCCGCGAGCGCCTGCGCGGTGGTGGGCTGCAGCACGCGGTCGGCGAGGTCGCGCAGGTGCGGGTGGTGCGCGCCCAGCGGCGTGCCCGCGCTGCTGTGCGCGGTGAGCGTGCCGATGCGCGCCTCGGGGTGGTCGAGCAGCAGGCGCAGGATCTCCCCGCCCGCGTACCCGCTGGCGCCGGCGACCGCCACGGTGAACGTCATGTGCATGAACATACAGTCGACTGCACACAAATACCAACGACGCGCGGGGAACACAGCGCCCCGTCGCGGTGGTTGCGCCAGGCATGCGAGCTGTCGTGGCGACCCGGGCCGGCGGCCCCGAGGTACTCGAGGTCACCGACGTCCCCGACCCGACCCCGGCACCCGACCAGGTGCTCGTGCGCGTCGCGGCCGCGGGCGTCAACTTCATCGACACCTACCGGCGCAGCGGCACCTACCGTATGCCGTTCCCGCACGTCGTGGGGTCGGAGGGAGCCGGCGAGGTCGTGCAGGTCGGTGCGGACGTCACGACGCTCGCCCCCGGCGACCGCGTCGCGTGGGCGTCCGCGCCCGGCTCGTACGCCGAGCTCGTCGCCGTGCCCGAGGCCCACGCGCTGCCCGTCCCGCCCGGCGTCGACGACGCGACCGCCGCCGCGCTCCCGCTGCAGGGCATGACCGCGCACTACCTCGCCACCTCGACCTTCCCGCTGCGCGAGGGGCACGACGTCCTGCTGCACGCCGGTGCGGGCGGCGTCGGTCTGCTGCTCACGCAGCTCGCGGCCGCGCGCGGTGCGCGCGTGATCGCCACCGTCGGCTCGGCGGACAAGGAGGCGCTCGCACGCGCGGCCGGCGCGAGCGACGTCATCCGCTACCGCGAGCTGTCCGACCTCACCGCCGAGCTCCCCGTGCTGGTCCGCGACCTCACCGGCGGTCGCGGCGTGCACGTCGTCTACGACGGCGTCGGCAAGGACACGTTCGACGCGTCGCTCGCCTCGCTGGCCCGGCGCGGCACGCTCGTGCTGTACGGCGGGTCGTCCGGGCAGGTGCCGCCGGTCGACCTGCAGCGGCTCAACGCGGGCGGCTCGCTGTTCGTCACGCGCCCCACGCTCGGCGACCACACCGCCACGCGCGACGAGCTGCTGTGGCGCGCGACCGAGCTGTTCGACGCCGTCGCCGCCGGTGCGCTCGACGTCCGCGTCGGCGCCACCTACCCCCTGGCCGACGCGGCCGACGCCCACCGCGCCCTCGAGGGGCGCACCACCACCGGAAAGGTCCTCCTGCTGCCATGAGCCTCGACACCCCCGTCTTCGCCGCCCCGCCGCGGACCGTCACCGTCGAGGTCTGGTCCGACGTCGCGTGCCCCTGGTGCTTCATCGGCAAGCGCCGGTTCGCCACGGCGCTGCGCGACTTCCCGCACGCCGAGCACGTCGAGGTCGTGTGGCGCTCCTACCAGCTCTCCCCCGACACGCCCACCGGCCCCGGCCGCCCCGAGGTCGACGCGCTCGTCGAGATGAAGGGCCTGCCCCGCGACCAGGTCCAGCAGATGTTCGGCCACGTCACCGACGTCGCCGCGGGCGAGGGCCTGCGCTACGACTTCGACCGCACGCTCGCGTTCAACACGTTCGACGCGCACCGCCTGCTGCACCTCGCGCGCCGCGCCGGCGGCGCCGCGCTCGTCGAGGCGACCATGGAGGCGCTGTTCTCGGCGCACTTCGAGCAGGGCGTCGACCTGGGCGCCGACGGCGCGCTCGTGCGCATCGCCGCGCAGGCCGGGTTCGGCGACCACGGCTGGGCGGACGAGCGGGTCGCGACCGCCCTCGCGGGCGACGACGCCGCCGACGAGGTCCGCGCCGACCTCGACGAGGCGCGCGCGCTGCGCGTCACGGGCGTGCCGTTCTTCGTCGTCGACCGGAAGTACGCGGTCTCGGGCGCGCAGCCCGCGGAGGTGTTCACGCAGCTGCTCGACGCCGGGTGGCGCGAGGCGAACCCGCTGACCGCCGCCCCGAGCGCCGAGGCCTGCACCGACGGCTCCTGCTGAGCACGCGCACGCCCGCCGCCCGCGTCCGGCCGCGGGCGTGCGCACGGGGCACCCGGTGCGACGGGTCCGTGCCGAGCGGGCACGCTCAGCCGGTCCGCGTCATCCGGTAGTGCAGACGCAGCACCGTCGCCGGGCCGAGGCGCAGCAGGTGGTCGGTGCGCAGCACCCCCTCGTCGTCGACGAACACCCGGAACTCCTCGTGCAACGGCACGCGCGCCGCGTGGTGCGCCGTCCCGTGCCGTGCCAGCACGTACGCCCCCGGGTCCCCGAACCGGCCGCGCGGCGACGAGAGCCGCAACGCCCCGCCCGGCGCGACCCACGGCCGCAGGAACACCTGCACGTTGCCCTGCTCGAGCGGGAACGACACGTGCACCGACGGCTGCGTCGCGCCCGGCAGCCTGGTCGTGGTGTAGCAGCCCGAGTACACGTGCCCGCCCGTGGCTCGCAGCGTCCGCAGCCAGGCCGCGGAGCGCTGCGAGCCCTCGGCGTCGAGCACCGCGACGACGCGGGAGTCCATGCCGCGCGCGACGTCGAGCGGGTGGACCGGCAGCGCGAGCTGCTGCACGCGGCGGCCGAACAGGCCGGTCACGAGGGCACCCCCGGGCCCGAAGGGCGCGGCCCAGGCGGTCCACACGTCCATGCGCCAGTGCGCGGTCCGTTCGTAGAAGTCCCGCACCAGCGGGTGCACGCGGTCGGCGGCGAACGTCGGACCGTCCAGCACGGCCAGGTCCGGCAGGAGGCCCCGGTCGCCGTCCTCGACCGCGCGACCGCCGATCGCCGCGGCGGAGGCCGCGACCCAGGCGTCCCCGACCTCGGCCGCGGTGTGGACCGGTGCGTCGAGCCACGCGTGCTCACCCGTGAGGTCGACGGGGCGACCGGTCGCGCGCCAGTACGCGCGCGTCGCGCGGTCGAGCAGCGGCAGCAGGGCGTCGGGCGTCGGCCGGGTCGTCACCCCGTCACCCTGCCACGCGGTGCGCAGGTCGCCGACGGACCGCGCCGCAGCGGGTCCGTCGGCGGACCGGGACCGTTCCCCGAGGCTCAGCCGACGGGCTGCACCTCGCGGGCGGTGGGCGCCTGGACGGACGTCGCGCGACCGGGGGCGAGAACGTCGACCTGGTCGAAGAACGCGACCTCGTGCTCGCACGAGCGGACGTACGCCGCGAGCATGCGCGCGCGCGTCGCCGCACCGACCTCGCGCGCCGCGGCGTCCGCGAGCGCGCCCGCCTGCGCCGCCGACGCCGCGAACGCCGGGTCGCCGTACGTCGCGACCCAGTCGCCGTACGGGTGGTCGGCCAGGTCGCCGGCCCGCGCGAGGATGCGCGCGCCGATGTCGGCGTACAGCCGGTAGCAGGGCAGCACGGCGGCCGTGACCTCGGCGTACGTGCCGGTCGCGCCGACCGCGAGCAGGTGGTCGGTGTACGCGGTCGTGACGGCGGACGCGGGGACGCCGGCGTACCGCCCGCCGGCGAGCCGCTCGTGGTGCAGCGCGGCCTCGACGTCCAGGCACGTGCTCGCGCCGCGGGCCCAGAACGCCTGCGCCTCCCCCGCCGGTGCGAGCTCGCTCGCGCGGGCCAGCACGCGGGAGTACGCCGCGAGGTAGAGCGCGTCCTGGTGCACGTACGCCTCGAACGCCGCGCGCGGCAGCGTGCCGTCCGCGAGCGCGCGCACGAACGGCAGGTCGTCGCACGCCGCGCGCAGCCCGGCGACGACGTCCCACGCCTCGTCGCCGAACGGCCGCGCGCCCAGGGTCGGCGCGTGGTGCAGGTGGTCGACCGGCCCACGTCCGGACCCGACGCGCAGCGCCTCGCCCGCGGCGATCGCGCCCGTGAGCCACTGCTTGGCCTCCCTGACCGTGCTCACCCAGTCGGGGCGTCGGGGTCGCAGGGCCGCGACGGCCGCCGACAACGAGCAGCCCGTGCCGTGCGTCGCGGTGGTCGCGACGCGCGGCGCGTCGAGCTCGACGACGGACGTCGCGTCGACGACCGCGTCGGGGCTCGCGGCGCCGCCCAGGTGGCCGCCCTTGAGCAGCACGACGACGTCCCGCGTGCGGGCCAGGCGGCGCGCCTGGTCGAGCGCGGCGGACCACGTGTGGGCGGTCGGCTCGCGCAGGAGGACGCCGAGCTCGGGCAGGTTGGGCGTCACCAGGTGCGCGGCGCGCACGAGGTCGCGCACGGCGTCCTCGGCGTCCGCGTCGAGCAGGCGGTCGCCGCTGGTCGCGACCATCACCGGGTCGAGCACGACGACCGGCGGCCGCGTGCGCGCGAGCCAGTCGCCCACCTCGAGCGCGACCGTGCGGGTCGCGAGCATGCCGATCTTCACGGCGTCGACGCGCACGTCGTCGCCCACCGCGTCGAGCTGCGCGCGCAGGAACGCGACGTCGGGCACGTGCACGTCACGCACGCCGTGCGTGTTCTGCGCGACGAGCGCGGTGACCACCGCCATGCCGTACGCGCCGTGCGCCGCGAACGACTTGAGGTCGGCCTGCACACCGGCACCGCCGGTCGGGTCGGTGCCCGCGACGGACAGCACCCGCACGCGGCTCGCGGGCGCGGGTCCCGTCGTCACGTCGGTGTCGGCACCCGTCGGCCCGGTCATCGGGCACCGCCCGCGACGAGCGCGCCGTCCCAGGCCGCGACCAGCGCGGCGGCCGCCGCTCCCGGGTCGGCGGCCGCGCACACCGCGCTCACGACGGCCATCGCGTGCGCGCCCGCGGCCCGCAGCGCGGGCGCGTCGGACGCGGTCAGCCCGCCGATCGCGACGACCGGCCGGCCGGCGGCGGCGTCGACCGCGCGCCGCAGGCCGTCGAACCCGAGCGCGGGACCTGCCTCGGGCTTGGTGGGCGTGAGGCGCACCGGGCCGCTGCCCACGTGGTCGGCGCCCGGAGCGGCGCGCACGTGCTCGGGCAGCGCGGCCGAGACCCCGATCAGCGCGTCGGCGCCGAGCAGCGCACGGGCGTCGTCGACCTCGAGGTCGCGCTGCCCGACGTGCACGCCGTCGACCGAGGCTCCCCGGGCACGCGCCGCGAGCGCGACGTCGACCCGGTCGTCGACCACGAGCGCCGCGGGCCCCGCGAGACGCAGCGCGTCGGCGACGGCGACCGTGAGGTCGACGAGCTCGCGCACGCTCGCGCACTTGGCGCGCACCTGGACGGTCCCGACGCCCGCGCGGACGGCCGCACCGGCGACCTGCGCGGGGTGGTGCCCGGCGCGGGCGCACACGTCCGCGTCGAGCACGAGGTAGACACCCCCGGGCAGGGCGGGTGCCGCGCTCACGCCGTCACCGCCGCGGCGTCGAGCACGCGCGCACCCAGCGCGTCGGGCGTCAGGCGGTACAGCTCGTCGACGAGCGCGACCTGGAAGGACGCGGGCCCGTGCGCGTCGCGCGCGGCACGCTCGGCGGCCACGCCCAGCGCGGTCGACGCGCCGACGGCCGCGGTGAACGGGTCGGCGACCGCGGCGAACGCCGCGACGAGGCCGCCGAGCGCGCAGCCGGCACCCGTGATCGCCGTGAGCAGCGGGTCGCCGACGGCCAGGCGCACGGTGGCCGCGCCGTCGGTGACGAGGTCGACCGCGCCGGACACGGCGACGACGCCGCCGGTCAGCGCGGCGACGGCGACGGCCGCGTCGGCCGCCGCGTCGACGCCGTCGAGCGCGTCGACGCCGCGCCCGCCCGACGCGTGGCCCGCGAGCGCGCGGACCTCGCTCGCGTTGCCGCGCACGACCGCGGGCCGCTCCGCCAGCAGCGCGGCGGCCAGGCGCGTGCGCACCGACAGCACGCCGACCGCCACGGGGTCGAGGACCCACGGGACGCCCGCGCCGGCCGCCGCGGCGACGGTCGGCGCGACGCACGCGCGCTGGTCGGGGCCGGGCGTGCCCAGGTTGACCAGGACGGCGCCCGCGACGCCCGCGAGCTCCTGCGCCTCACCCGGCACCGCGGCCATCGCGGGCGACGCGCCGAGCGCGAGCAAGGCGTTGGCGACGAGGTTCGTCGTCACCTCGTTGGTGAGGCACTGCACCAGCGGCGTGCGCTCACGGACGGCCGCGAGCGCGGCGGCCGCCGCGGCGGCCAGGTCGTCCGGCGGGGCACCCGTGCGGTGCGGGGCGGACGGGAGGACGGCAGACGTCATGGTCGACATCCCTTCGCTCGTGCTAACGAGATCAGGTTCGACGGGTGTGATCTCAGCCCGGCTCGGTACCGGGCACCCCGTGTCGCGGACCACCGTAGCAACCCCGCGCACGCCCTCCCAGGGGCGTCCGCGCCGCGAGCCGGGGCGCACGTCGCCCCTGGTCGTGGACGTGCCCGCCGGGCGCGGGCACGCGCCGCTACCCTCGCGGTGCGGGTCGCCGACGCCCGGGGGCGGCGGACGTGACCCGCGTCCGCCACCGCGCGCGTGCGCGCCCGACCCTGCGAGGCGACATGACGACCTCCCCCGACGCGACCCGACCCGCCGTGCTCACGGACCCCGTCGGCACCGTGGTGCCGTCGAGCGTGCCGACGCACTGGTACAACCTCGCGGCGGACCTGCCCGAGCCGTGCCCACCGGCGCTGCACCCGGGCACGCGCGAGCCCTTGACGCCCGACGACCTGGCGCCGCTGTTCCCGATGGCGCTCATCGCGCAGGAGGTCTCGACCGAGCGCTGGGTGGAGATCCCGCAGACCGTGCGCGAGATGTACGCGCTGTGGCGGCCGTCGCCGCTCGTGCGGGCGCTGCGCCTCGAGCGCGCGCTCGGGACGCCGGCGAAGATCTACTACAAGTACGAGGGGGTCTCCCCGGCCGGGTCGCACAAGCCGAACACGGCGGTCGCGCAGGCGTACTACAACGCGGTCGAGGGCATCACGCGGCTCACCACCGAGACGGGCGCGGGCCAGTGGGGCGCGTCGCTGTCCATGGCGTGCGCGCTGCTCGGGCTGGACTGCGAGGTGTGGCAGGTCCGCGCGTCGTACGACGCCAAGCCGTACCGCCGCATGCAGATGGAGACCTACGGCGCGACGTGCCACGCGTCGCCCTCGGACCTCACGGAGGCGGGGCGCGCGATGCTCGCCGCCGACCCGACGACCACGGGCTCGCTCGGCATGGCGATCAGCGAGGCCATCGAGTCGGCCGCCAAGGACCCCGCGGCGCACTACGCGCTCGGGTCGGTGCTCAACCACGTGCTGCTGCACCAGAGCGTCATCGGCGTCGAGGCGCTGGCCCAGCTCGACGAGATCGGCGAGACCGCCGACGTCGTGTTCGGGTGCGCGGGCGGCGGGTCGAACCTCGGCGGCCTGTCGTTCCCGTTCCTGGGCCGCAACCTGCGCGACGGCACGACGACGCGCGTGGTCGCGTGCGAGCCGGCGGCCTGCCCGTCGATGACGCAGGGCGAGTACCGGTACGACTTCGGCGACGTCGCGGGCCTCACGCCGCTGCTGAAGATGCACACGCTCGGCAAGGACTTCGTGCCGCCCGCGATCCACGCCGGCGGCCTGCGCTACCACGGCATGGCGCCGATGGTGTCGCACGCGTACGAGCTGGGCCTCATGGAGGCGATCGCCGTCGAGCAGGACGCCGCGTTCGCGGCGGGCGTCGAGTTCGCGCGCGCCGAGGGGCTCATCCCCGCGCCGGAGTCGACGCACGCGGTCGCCGGCGCCCTCGCGCACGCGCGCGCCGCGACGACCGACGAGACGATCGTCATCGGCCTGTCGGGCAACGGCGTGCTGGACCTGCCGGCGTACCAGGACTACGTCGCGGGCTGAGGTCCCGGCACCGCACCGGCCGCGCCGTCGTCCGCCCCGCCCGCGGCGGACGACGGCGCACCGACGCGTGCCCGCAGCAGCGCGAGGTCGTCGTCCGTGAGCAGCGCCCGCGGAAGCACCACGACGGACGGCACGCGGGCGAACCGCAGGAGCAGGGCCGAGCGGTGCACCCGCACGGCCGCGTAGGTGCTCCACGGTGCGCACGTGGACCCCGCGGCCGTCTCGGTGACCAGCGCGTCGTCACGGATCTGCACCCGCACCGTCGCCCCGGGCACGAGCGTCGCGCCCAAGGCACGGCGCGCCGAGCGGCGCGTGCGCCAGACCACGAGCACCGGCAGCAGGACCGCCGCGACGAACCCCGCCCAGGCGCCCTGCCGTCCGGGTGTCGTGACGCCGACGAGGACGGCCACGGGCGCCGCGACGAGCGCCCAGACGGCCAGCATGCGCGGCCCGGTGAGCAGCTCGACCGTCGCGTCGCGCGCGACGCGACGCACGAGCTCGGGCGTGATGGTCAGCTCCCGCACGAAGGCGATGTCGTCGGGCACGCGCACATGCTGGCACCGCGGTGCACCGTCCCGAGCCCGTGCGCGGCGTGGTTCACCCGGACGGACGCGGACGCGCCCGGCGCACGACGGAGGGGCCCGCCCTCACCGGGCGAGCCCCTCCCCACCGTGCGTCGGTGCCGACGCGTCAGCCGCGGACCGACACCGTGCGGCTCGTGCTGCCCGCGACGTTCGTCGGGTCGGACGGCACGAACACCGCGGTGAGGCGGTGCGTGCCGCTGCCGATGTCGCGCGGCACCGTGCCGATCGCGACGCCGAGCACGACGTTCGCGCGCGCCACGACCCGGTCGCCCTCGCGCAGCTCGACCGTGCCGGACGGCACGCGCCACGTGTCGAGGGCGACGGTCGCGACCCACGCCGACGGCACCCACCGGGGCAGCGGGGACTGCACGACGTTGAGCGTCGTCGTGCTGGTCGCCTGCTCGACCGTGACGGTCACCGGCTCCGACTGCGAGCCCGCGACCGCGTCGGTCCCGGCCCACCGGGCCACGACCTCGTAGGTCCCCGCCGCCGTGGCCGCCGGCAGCGTGAACGTCGCGCGGCCGTCGCGCAGGGCGGCCGTGCCGAGCACGTCGTCGCCGACGACGAACTCGACCGCCCCCGTCACCGGGGCGTCGGCCGTGACCGTCGCGACCAGGCGCGCGCGCTGCCCCCACGTGCCGTGCACGTGCGAGTCGGGCGAGGCCGTGAGCGTCGTGGTCGACGCGGGCAGACCCGCCTCGACCGTCACGGGCACGGTCGCGGTGGTCCCGCTGGGTGCGGCCACGACCGTCAGCGCGTGCTCACCGGGCTCGACGCCCGCGGGCACCGTGACCGTGACCTGCGCGGACGCGTCGGGCCCGTCGCCCCGCACGAGCGGGAAAGACCCGAGCGACTGCTCGCCCCACAGCACCTCGACCGCGGTGTTCTCCGGGGCCCCGAGGCTCGTGAGGTTGATCCCGCCGACCGTGAACGTCAGCTCGTCGCCCGGTGCCACCGGCGCGTCGAGCGCGGGCACCGACACCGCGCGCTCGGCGAAGTCCGGCGTCAGCCCCGGGTGCGCCTGCAGGTACGCGATCCACGCGTCGCGGTCGATGAGGCCCGAGTCCGCCGTGGCCGTGCCCTGCGAGAACACCCGGAAGTTGTCGCCGCCCTGCGCGAGGAACGAGAACGTGCCGATGCGGTACTCCCCCGCCGGGTCGATCGGCGCGCCGTCGACCGTGACCGACGTGATGCGGTCGCCCAGCGGCCGCGTCGCGTCGTACGTGTAGGCGACGTTGTCCGACAGCCCCAGCTGCAGGTACGGGCGGCTCGGGATCGTGCCGTCCGCGTTGGTCTGCCACTGCTGCTCGAGCATCGTCACCACCTGGTCGCCCGTGAGGGTCGTGGTCCAGAGGTTGTTGACGAACGGCAGGACCGCGTTGGCCCCGGCGTACGTGATCGTGCCGTCGGGCGCGTACAGCAGCTCGGAACGCAGACCGCCGGGGTTGACGACGCCGATGTCGGCACCGCCGCGCTCCGGCGAGGCCAGCGTGTCGAGCAGCGCGTCCGCCACGAGGTTGCCGAGCGCCGACTCGCGGCTGCGGTCGTCACGGCCCGTCGTCGTGCCCGGGGCCGAGCCCTGGTACACGCCGCCGACGTACGCGCCGCCGCTGAACGCGGTCGTGACGTCCGCCGTGACCGAGCCGACCGGCTGCGCACCGACCTCGTTCGCGTACGCGAGCGCCGCGTCGACGATCGTCTTGACCTCGGCGACGCGCGGGTAGGCCGCGACGAGGTCGGTGTCGGCCGTCGTGGTGCGCGCGACGTTCTGCGCGGTCACGGCCGTCACCTCGTCGGCGTCGCGGTCGTACGTGAGCACGACCTTGCCGAGGAGCTCGCCGTAGGAGCCGGTCTGCACGACCGGACGCTCGACGTCGCCGTTCGACGCGAGCCACGCGTACTGCTTGTGCGTGTGGCCCGTGAAGATCACGTCGACCGCGGGGACCGTCTCGCTCACGATCGCCGCGAACGCGCCGCCCGCGGCGACCTCCTCCTCGAGGGTCGCGCCGTCGGGCGTCCCGGCGCCCGCGCCCTCGTGGTACTGCGCCACGATGACGTCGGCCTCGCCGTTGGCGGGGTCGCCGTCCGTGAGCTGCGCCGCGACGCGGTTGACCGCCTCGACCGGGTCGCCGAAGTCGAGACCGGCGATGCCGCCCGGCGTCACGAGCGTCGGGGTCTCCTGCGTGACCACGCCGATCACGGCGACGCTCACACCACCCATGTCGAGCAGCGCGTACTCGTCGAGCGCGGGCGTCGTGGTGCCCTTCTCGTAGACGTTCGCGCCCAGGTACGGGAACGCGGCGTTGTCACCACCCGCGATCACGCGGTCGACGAGGTCGTCGTACCCCTTGTCGAACTCGTGGTTGCCGACCGCCGACGCGCGCAGGTCCAGCGCGTTCAGCACGTCGATCGTCGGCTGGTCGTCCTGCACGGCCGACGCGAACAGCGACGCACCGATGTTGTCGCCCGCCGACAGGAAGGCCACCGGGCCGTCCGCCGCCGCGCGCTGCTGCTCGACGGTCCCCGCGAACTTCACGGTGTTGGCGTCGATGCGACCGTGGAAGTCGTTGATGTTGAGGAACGTGAGGTCGACCGGGCCGGTGTTGTCCTCGCCCGCGGCGAAGCCCACCTTGACCGGGTTGTGGTCCGACGACCGGTACGGGTCCGGCGCGTAGAACGACGTGCCGTGGTAGTTGAACCGGCTGTACTCGAGCGCGATCGACTCCTCGGCGTTGATGCCCCACACGTCCGCGCCGGTCGCCCGGGTCGCGGCCGCCTCGTTGAGCAGCACGTGGTCGAGCGAGCCCGACAGGCCCTGGAACGCGTACGAGTGCTCACCCGGTGCGAGCTGCGCCGCGGCGTTGACGTAGCCCGCGTCGTACAGCACCTGCAGCGGGTCCTCGTGCGTGTACGAGTTGAAGTCACCGACCAGCGCGACCGCCGTGGCGTCGCCCTGCACGGTGGGCACCCAGTCGCGCAGCGCGGTCGCCTGGCGCACGCGCGACTCGTTCGACGCGCCCTGCCCGTCGCCCGTGTCGCGGTCGCCCGGCCAGGGGCCGGCCGAGCTCTTGGACTTGAAGTGGTTCACCACGACGAGCAGGGGCTCGCCGCCCGCGGCCGGCGTGAAGACCTGGCCGATCGGCTCGCGCGCGTTGCCGAACGCCTGGTCGTCGCCGCCCTGGTCGCCCAGCGCACGGGCGTCGCCCGTGGGCGTCGCCGCGGCCGGGCGGTAGATGATCGCGTTGGTGATGACGTCCTGCTCGGCCGCCGGCGGGAGCTCGGCGGACGACGGGACGTACGCCCACGTCCCGGCACCGGCGGCCTCGTTGAGCGCGTCGACGAGCGTCGCGAGCGCCGCGTCGGGCGTGCCCGTGACGCGTGCCGAGTTCTCGATCTCGAGCAGGCCGACCACGTCGGCGTCGAGCGCCGTGATGGCCGCGACGATCTTGTCCTGCTGCCGCTCGAGGTCCGCCTTGTCCCACGCGCCGCGCTGGTCGCAGCCCTCGCGGACCGTGACCGGCTCACCCGTGGGGTCGCGGTACGGCACGCATGCGGGGTTCTCGTCGCCGAGCGTCGTGAAGTAGTTGAGGACGTTGAACGAGGCCACGCTCAGGTCGCCGCCCACGGCCGCGGGTGCCGCGGTGCGGGTGTCCTCGAACGTCGCGGGCGCGGGCCCGCCGGCCGCGACAGGCGCGGTCGGGCTGAGCTTCCACGCGTTGTTGCGGTAGTCGACGACGACCGGGTCGGTGAACTGCACGGCCGCGCCGATCCGCACGGGGTTGTCGAGCGACACGTAGGGCGGCGTCAGCGCGCCGTTGCCGGGCGCGAGGAAGTTGGTCGACGCGCCGTCGTCGAGCACGACGCCGCGTGCGGCGTTGTCGGCGACGACCGCCGCGGCCTCGGGCGTGCCCGGGCGTGCGACGTCGGTCGGCTGCAGCAGCGGCGTCGTGCCGACCGCGAGCGCGACCTCGCCGTACTGGTTGGTCGTGTACGTGTTCGAGACCGTGAGGTCGCCGGTCGGCAGGTACAGCATCGACTCGAGCGCCTCGCGCGCCGCCGCGTCCGCGGGCCACGTGCCCTGCACGGGCGTCGGCGCGTCGGCGGCCGGGAGCTGCTCGAGCGCCGCGGCACCCTCGACCGCGATCTGCGTGAGGCCGAAGTACTCGGCGACCTGCCCGGTCACGCGCACGTGCTGCCCGGTGGACACCTGCCCGACGGTCGACGGCGAGTACACGAACACCGCCTCGGACCCCGTACGTCCGGTGGTGTCGCCGCCACCCGAGCCCGGGGTCTGCAGCACGTAGCCGTCGTAGCCGCCGGTCGCGTAGACCGCGGTGACGACGCCGGACGTCGTGACCGTGCGGCCCACGAGCGGCGACGCGTCGCCGGTGCCCTGCACCTCGGCGATCGTCACGGTCGTCGGCTCACCGGGTTCGCCGGGCTCGCCCGGTCCCGAGCCCGCCGGCGTGGGCGTCGGCGTCGCGGCGCGGAAGTCAGCCGCGTTGTCGGCCGTGTGCGTGTGCGCGTCGTCGCGCTGCACCGACGTCGCGTTCGTCGTCGCGGGCGCCGGGGCGGTGCCGGCGAACGACGACGCGGTCGGCCCCCAGCCGAGCAGGTCGACGACCGTGTCGACCTGCGCGCACCCGGTCGAGCACGTCAGCGCCGCGGTGCCCTGCACGAGCGCGACCTTGCCGTTCGTGCCGCTCATCGCGACGTTCGTGCCCTCGAGGTCGACCGGCACGTCGGGCGCCGCGGTGTTCGCGCCGAACGCCTGCCCGACGACGAACGTCGCACCGGCGGGCACGCTGCCGGACAGCGGCGTGACCTGCCACGACGCGCCCGTCACGGACGCGTACTGCAGCGAGTACCCCGCGAGGTCCACAGGGTCGTCTCCCGTGTTGACCAGCTCGACGAAGTCCCGGTCGAACGGGGCACCGGAGTTGCCGCCGCCCCCGTACACCTCGTTGACCAGCAGGGTCGCGTCGGTCGACACCGCCGCGCTCGCGGCTCCGGCGGCTGCCACGCCGCCGCTGAGCACCAGGGCGAGCGCGGTGAGCGCTCCGGTGGCCGTTCGTCTGACGTGCACGCAGATCTCCTCCGTCGGGCGCGGCGAGGGGTCGTGGTGACCACGCCTCGTCGCGCGGGCAGGCGGCCGCACCTGGACGGCCGTCCTCACCCTGCGCGGTCCGTCCCTTTCGCCGCAACTACCCGACAGTAACTATCTGGTGAACTCGTCCGACGACGCCCCGGTTCGTCCGGGTTTCCCCGCGTGCGGAGCCGTGAGCGCCCCCCGGCGGGACGACGCAGGCCGGTCCCGGGGACCCCGGGACCGGCCTGCCGTGAGACGGAACCGTCCGCTACGCGCGCAGCTCCGCGCCGACGCGCGCGTGCGCCTCGGCCACGACCGCGTCACGCACCGCCGCGGTCTCGGCCGCCGTCAGCGTGCGGTCCGGAGCACGCAGGCGCAGCGCGAACGCGAGCGACGTGCGACCCTCGCCGATCTGGTCGCCCGTGTAGACGTCGAACAGCCGCACGTCCTCCAGCACGTCGCCCGCGGGGCTCTGCTCGACACCCGCGCGGACCGCGGCCAGCACGTCCGCCGCCGGGACGTCGGACGCCACGACGAGCGCGACGTCCTCCTTCGCGACCGGGAACGTCGAGACGGGTGTGGCCTCGACGGGCGCGTCCGACGACGCCGCGAGCAGCGCCGTGAGGTCGACCTCGAACGCGACCGCGCGCGCCGGCAGGTCGAGCGCAGCGACGACCTGCGGGTGCAGCTCGCCCGCGTGCCCCACGACCGCGCCCGTCGGCGCCGTGAGGCGCGCGCACCGGCCCGGGTGGAACGGTGCACGCTCGCCGTCGGCCGCGACCGCGAGCTCGACGCCCACACGCTGCGCGACGCGCTGCACGAGCGCGATCGCGTCGGCGTGGTCGGCGCGGCGGCCGGGACCCCAGTGCCCGGCCGGCTCGACGAGCCCCGTGAGCACGCCCGCGACGTGCAGCGGCTGGTGCGGCACGGCCGCCTCGACGGTCGCGAGCACGTCGTCCGCGGGGCGCACGCCCCCGGGCAGCCGCGGCGCGACCCCGCCGTCCGCACCCGGGAGCGTCACCAGCCCGAGCTCGAACACGCCGAGGTCCGTCGTGCCGCGCGCGACGTTGCGACGCGCGGTCTCCAGCAGCGTGACGAGCAGGTCGGTGCGCATCAGCGGCTGACCGTCGGCGAGCGGGTTGACCAGGCGCACCGCGTGGCGCCGCTCGTCGTCCGCGGCCAGCCCGAGCGCGTCGAGCTGCGCGGCCGAGACGAACGGGTAGCTCAGCACCTCGACGAGCCCCGCCGCCGCGAGGCCGTCGGCGACCGCGCGCCGCTGGCGCTGCGAGCGCGTCAGCCCGCTGCCCGTGGGGGCCGCGGGGACGATCGAGGGGATCGCGTCGTAGCCGCGCAGGCGCGCGACCTCCTCGACCAGGTCGACGCCCGCGAGCAGGTCGGGACGCCACGTCGGCACCACGACCCGCCACGGCACGGCCGACGCGTCGACCGTGCAGCCGATCTCCTCAAGGGTCGAGCGCACCTCCTCGTCGGTGTACGGCACGCCGACGAGCCGCCCCGCCTGCGCGGGGTCGAACGCGACCGGCGCGGGCGCGCCCGTGCGGTCGACGTCGGTGAGCGCGTCGTCGACCGTGCCGCCGCCGTGCTCGACGAGCAGCGCCGCGGCGCGCGCGACCGCGACCCGGGCGAGCCGCGGGTCGACGCCGCGCTCGAACCGCTTGGACGCCTCCGAGCTCAGGCGGTGCCGCCGCGAGGACCGCGCGACGCTGACCGCGTCGAAGTGCGCGGCCTCGAGCAGCAGGTCCGTCGTGCCGTCCGACACCTCGGAGTCCGCACCGCCCATGACGCCCGCGATCCCGAGGACGCGCGCCGCACGCCCCCCGGTCGAGTCGGTGACCAGCAGGTCCTGCGCGTCGAGCGTGCGCTCGACGCCGTCGAGCGTCGTCGTGCGCTCCCCCGCCCGCGCGCGCCGCACGACCACGGGCGCCGTCAGCGTCGCGAGGTCGTAGGCGTGCATGGGCTGGCCCAGGTCGAGCATCACGTAGTTCGTCACGTCGACCGCCAGGCCGATGGGCCGCATGCCGGCCTGCGTGAGGCGCCGCTGCAGCCACGCCGGCGACGGCGCGGACGCCGCGACGCCGCGCACGACCTGCGCGACGAACCGGTCGCAGCCCGGCACGTCGTGGACGCCCGCGTCGTCGTCGATCTCGACGCCGAACCCCGGGGGTCGCTCGCGCAGCACGTCGTCGGACGGCAGGCCGTGGTCCGTGAAGCGCGCACCCGTCGAGTGCGCGTACTCGCGCGCGACGCCGCGCATCGAGAAGCAGTAACCCCGGTCCGGGGTCACGTTGATCTCGAGCACCTCGTCGGCCAGGCCCAGCAGGCGCAGCGCGTCGGTGCCGGGTGCCGTCACGTCGTCGCCGTGGCCGAGGCGCGACAGCACGATGATGCCCGCGTGGTCCTCTCCCAGGCCGAGCTCGCGGGCCGAGCAGATCATGCCGTCGGACACGTGCCCGTACGTCTTGCGCGCCGCGATCGGGAACGGCCCGGGCAGCACCGCGCCCGGCAGCGCGACGACGACACGGTCGCCCACGCCGAAGTTGTGCGCGCCGCACACGATGCCGCGCGCGACCGTCGGCTCACCGGCCTCGTCGAGGTCGTTGTGCGCCCCGACGTCGACGCGGCACCAGTTGATCGTCTTGCCGTTCTTCTGCGGCTCGGGCGTCAGCTCGAGCACCTGGCCGACGACGAGCGGGCCGGTCACGCCCGAGGAGTGGATCGCCTCCTCCTCGAGACCCACGCGCACGAGGTCCGCGGCGAGCGTCTCGGCCGTGAGGTCGGCGGGCAGGTCGACGTGGTCGCCGAGCCAGGTCAGCGGGATACGAGGCATGTCAGATCACCGTCCGGAACTGCTGGGAGAAGCGCACGTCGCCCTCGACCATGTCGCGCATGTCGGCGATGCCGTGCCGGAGCATGAGCGTGCGCTCGATGCCCATGCCGAACGCGTACCCCGAGTACACGTCGGGGTCGACGCCGCACGCGCGCAGCACGGCCGGGTTGACCATGCCGCAGCCGCCCCACTCGATCCACCCGGGGCCGCCCTTCTTCTGCGGGAACCACAGGTCCATCTCGGCGGACGGCTCGGTGAACGGGAAGAACGACGGGCGCAGCCGCGTGCGCGCCTGCGGCCCGAACATCGCCCGCGCGAAGTGGTCGAGCGTGCCCTTGAGGTGCGCCATCGTCAGGCCCTTGTCGACCGCGAGGCCCTCGACCTGGTGGAACACGGGCGTGTGCGTCGCGTCGAGCGCGTCGGTGCGGAACACCTTGCCGGGGCACGCGATGTACACGGGCACACCGCGCTCGAGCAGCGTGCGCGCCTGCACGGGCGAGGTGTGCGTGCGCAGCACGAGGCCCGAGCCGTCCTCCGGCACGTCGGCACCGGCGGGCGGCGCGACGAAGAACGTGTCCTGCATCTGACGCGCCGGGTGGTCGACGCCGAAGTTCAGCGCGTCGAAGTTGAACCACTCGGCCTCGAGCTCGGGGCCCTCGGCGATCTCCCAGCCCATCGCGACGAACACGTCGGCGATGCGCTCCTGCAGCGTCGACAGCGGGTGGCGCGCGCCGAGCGGGTGGCGCTCGGCGGGGAGCGTGACGTCGACGGCCTCCTCGACGAGCACGCGCGCGTCGCGCTCGGCCTCGAGCTCGGCCGTGCGCGCCGCGATCGCGGCGTTGACGCGCCCGCGCGCCTGACCGACGAGCTTGCCCGCGGCCGCCTTGTCGGGGCCGGGCAGCGCGCCGATCGCGCGGTTCGCGAGCGCGAGCGGGCTCGCGTCACCCGTGTGCGCGAGGCGGGCGGACTTGAGGGCGTCGAGGTCGCCGGCGGCGGCGACGGCCGCGAGCGCGGCGTCGACGGCCGCGGCGACGCCGTCGGCGTCGAGCGGGGACAGCGTGGTGTCGCTGGTCATGGGGACCTTCCAGGACGGTTCCGGGCGGTCGGCACCCGCGGGTGCGGGCCTCGACCGGCGGCCGGACGCGGTGCTGGGCGCACGCACGTCGGCCGGCTGGGCAGTCTAGTGGCGCCCGGCCCGGGGCGGCCGGGGCGTCCGAGGGACGTCAGCGGCCGGCGTCGGCGTGCAGGTCAGCGCACGCGGCCCGGGACGGGCCGCGGAAATCGGTGACCACCCGCCGTGCGGGTGCGCTCGACCGCGCTCATGGCCGTCATGCTGCCACAGCGCCGCTCACCGACCGAGCGGAAACCGACCGAGCGGCGTGTACAGCGGTCCGCCGCCGCGCCCCTCACCGGGGCGCGACTCGACGAGCGTGACCTCGGCGACCGTCCACACCGGCCCCTGGTACACCGCGAGCGCCCGCTCGAACGTCTCCGCGGGGCCCAGGTCGTCGGGCCAGGCGGCGGCGCGCCCGGGACCTCGCGCACCGGGAGGCGCTCCCCGGCGTCGGGGCGGGCGCCCGCCGGGACGCACGCGCCCCACCGTGAGGTGCGGTCGGTGCCGCACGCGAGGGTCCGGCGGCGCGCCGTGGGCGTCGCCCGCCGCGCGGGCCGCCGCGGCGAGCGCGGTCGCCGCGGCGACGTCGCCGCTCGCGCCGACCCACAGCGTGCGGTGCGCGAACACGCCGGCGCCCGCGAGCCGCAGGTCGAACGGCTCGAGCCCCGCCGCGTGCGCCGCGAGGTCCGCCGCCAGCGCGTCGACGACCGCGTCGGGCAGCGTCCCGTAGAACGCCGACGTCAGGTGCCACGCGTCGCGCGCGGTCCACCGCACCGCGTCGTCGGGCCCGCTGCGTCCGCGGACGGCGGCCAGCGCGAGGTCGAGGTGGTCGAGCACGTCGTCCGGCGGCCAGACCGCCGCGAACAGTCGCATGCCCCCAGCCTGCCAGGGCGCACGCCGACGCGTGGGGCGACGCACGGCAGGTCTCCCGCCGCGGGACACCCCGCTCGGCGCACAGCCCACGGCGACCGTCGATCAGCGCTGCGCGCGCCCCGACGCGTACAGGCACACGGCTGCCGCCGTCGCGAGGTTGAGCGACTCGGCGCGCCCGCGCAGCGGCACCCGCACGACCGCGTCGGCGAGCGCGAGGTCCTCGTCGCGCAGGCCCCACGCCTCGTTGCCGAACACCCACGCGGTGGGCGCTGCGAGGTCCGGGACGCCCGCGGGCGCCCGGCCCGCGACGTCGAGCAGGTCGTCGAGGTCGTGCGTGCCCCCGCCCGCCGCGGCGAGCACCGCGACCCCGGCGTCCCGCAGCGCCGCGACGACCTCCGGCAGCTCGGGCCCGGTCACGACCGGCAGGTGGAACAGCGAGCCCGCCGTCGACCGCACGACCTTGGGGTTGTGCACGTCGACGCTGCTCGCGGTGAGCACCACCGCGTCGGCGCCGGCCGCGTCGGCCGCGCGCAGCACCGTGCCGGCGTTGCCGGGGTCCCGCACGTACGCGAGCACCGCGACGAGCCGAGGTGCGCCCGCGACGACCGCGTCCAGGCCGGCGTGCACGAGGTCCGCGACGGCGACCAGGCCCTGCGCGTCGGCACTCATCGCGTCGAGCACCTCGGGCGTCGCGAGGCGCACCCGGACGGCGCCCGCCTCCGCCGCGGCCAGCACGTCGGGGTACCGCTGCGCCGCGTCGGGCGTCGCGTAGAGCTCGTGCACGCGCGCACCACCGGGAGCCACGGCCTCGCGCACGGCCTGCGGCCCCTCGACGAGGAACCGGCCGTGCCGGCGACGCGCGGACCGGTCGGCCAGCGCCCGCACCGCCTTGACGCGGTCGGCACGGGGGTTGCTCAGCAGGTCGTCGGCCACGGCTCCATCATCCCCGAGCGCGGGCCGCGTGGGCGCCGTCGGGAACGACGACGCCCCCGCCGTCACGAGGACGACGGGGGCGTCGGCGGTGCGGTGCCGGCGGCTCGGCCGGCGCTGCGAGGTGGGGTCACGCGGCGCTGGGCGCGTTGACGTCCTCGGGGAGAGCGGCCTTGGCGACCTGGACGAGCGCGGTGAACGCGGCGGCGTCGTTGACGGCCATGTCGGCGAGGACGCGACGGTCGACCTCGACACCCGCGAGCTTGAGGCCCTGGATGAGGCGGTTGTAGGTCAGGCCGTTCGCGCGGGAGGCCGCGTTGATGCGCTGGATCCACAGCTTGCGGAAGTCGCCCTTGCGCGCCTTGCGGTCGCGGTAGGCGTACACCAGGGAGTGGGTGACCTGCTCCTTGGCCTTGCGGTACAGCCGCGAGCGCTGCCCGCGGTAGCCGCTCGCCCGCTCGAGTGTCGACCGACGCTTCTTCTGGGCGTTGACCGCCCGCTTCACGCGTGCCACGTGATGCTCCTTGCCTTGTCCGGGGCTCGGTGCCTCCGCCTGGGCGCTGACGCGCCGAGGGGGTCAGCGACCGAGCAGCTTCTTGATCTTGGGGGTGTCGGCGGGCGAGACGACGACGTCACCGGCGATGCGGCGGGTGCGGCGGCTCGACTTGTGCTCGAGCAGGTGGCGACCACCGGCCTGCTCGCGCATGACCTTGCCGGTGCCGGTGACCCGGAACCGCTTCTTGGCACCGGAGTGCGTCTTGTTCTTCGGCATGGCTGCCGTGTCTCCTTGTCGTTCGCATCGCACGGTCGTGCGACTCGGGTGTCGTCCGGACGCGGTGTGGCAGCGCCCGTGCGGGATGGTCAGCCGGCGTCCTCGCCGTTCGCCGTGCCGCGCGGACCGGGCCGCGGGGCGGGCTTGGGCGTCGCACCGGGACGCGGTGCGGGGCGAGCGGCCGGGGACGGCGTCGCCGCCGGACGCGGCGTGGCCGGGCGCGGGGTCGCGGCCGGGCGCGGGGTTGCAGGCCGAGCCGCCGGACGCGGCGCAGCGGCCGGACGCGAGGCCGCACTGGCCGGGCGCGGCGCCGCCGCGGGCCGGGGCGCGGCGGCCGGACGCGGTGCGGGCGCGGGCTCGGCCGGAGCGGCAGGCTCCGGCGCGGGCTCGGCCGCCGCGGGCTCCTCGACCGGCGCGGGCGCGGCGGGCTCGGCGACCGGTGCCGGGGTCTCCTCGACCTCGTCGACCTCGTCGATCGCGTCGAGCTCGTCCACGGGCGCCTCGCGGCGCGGCCGCTCCTCGCGCGACTGCGCGGCCCGGCGCTCCTTCTGCTGGTCCGCCTTCTTCTTGGTCGGCCCGAGCACCATGATCATGTTGCGCCCGTCCTGCTTGGGCATGCTCTCGATGAAGCCGAGCTCCGCGACGTCGGCGGCGAGCCGCTGCAGCAGGCGCACGCCCATCTCCGGGCGCGACTGCTCGCGGCCGCGGAACATGATCATGACCTTGACCTTGTCGCCGGCGGCCAGGAAGCGCTCGACGTGGCCCTTCTTGGTCCCGTAGTCGTGCGGGTCGATCTTCAGACGGAAACGGATCTCCTTGAGGATCGTGTTCGTCTGGTTCCGACGCGCCTCACGGGCCTTCATGTCGGCCTCGTACTTGAACTTCCCGAAGTCCATGATCTTGCACACGGGCGGACGGGCGGTCGGCGCGACCTCGACCAGGTCGAGGTCCGCGTCCTGGGCAAGACGCAGGGCGTCCTCCAGGCGCACGATGCCGACCTGCTCCCCCTGGGGGCCGACGAGTCGGACCTCGGAGACGCGGATCCGATCGTTGATGCGGGGCTCGCTGATGTGGTGCTCCTCGGGTGAGTCGTGATGGACCCCAGGAACGAGGAAGGCCCCCGTCCTGAGCACAGGAGGAGGCCATGTCCGGTCGCGGTGGCACCCTCGCGGGCTACCACCGTGCAGCCGTCGGGGTGTGCCCGACGACCGGCGACTGGGACCCGGTCCCTGTCGCCGGACGAGCCGGACGGTCGGGACCCAGGTGGGACGTGACTCCACTTGTGCATCCGAGCCGCCGCGGGTCCCCGACACCGGCACGGAGGTCCTGGGCCGTCCGGCGGAGCCGGTCGACGAGGTGCCGTGCGGGGACGAGGGCGCGCGGTAGCGCGGAACAGTCCTGGCAACCATACCAGAGAGCGAACGAGCACCACCTCGGGCGACGAGCCGCGGCCGAGGCGTCACCTGGACACGCGTCAGAGTTGAACGATTCCAGAAAACGTGATCGGGTGGTGCCGTGACCGACACCGCCCTGCTGCGGCAGCACGGGCTGCGGGTGACCGCCCCCCGGCTCGCCGTCCTCGACGCGCTCGAGGCGCACGCGCACCTCGACGCCGACGAGGTGCTGCAGCGCGTCCGCACGACGCTGCCGACCGTGTCGGTGCAGGCCGTGTACGACGTGCTGCACGCGCTCGCCGACGCCGGGATGCTGCGGCGCATCGAGCCCGCGGGGCACCCCGCGCGCTACGAGCGTCGCACGGGCGACAACCACCACCACGTCGTGTGCCGCACGTGCGGCACCGTCGACGACGTCGACTGCGTCGTCGGGCACGCGCCGTGCCTGGCCCCGAGCTCGACGTCGGGCTTCACGGTCGACACGGCCGAGGTCACGTTCTGGGGCCTGTGCCCCGCCTGCCGGTCCGCCGGCTGACCCACCCGGTGCCGCCGCTGCCGGCACCCGCGGGCGTCCGCGCCCGTCCCGACGAAGGAGGAGCCCCCGTGCCCCACGTCCCGCCCACCACCACGAACTCCGGTGCGCCCGTCGCGTCCGACGCGCACTCGCTCGCCGTCGGCGCCGACGGCCCGATCGTCCTGCACGACCACTACCTGGTCGAGAAGCTCGCGCAGTTCAACCGCGAGCGCGTGCCCGAGCGCGTCGTCCACGCCAAGGGCGGCGGCGCGTTCGGCACGTTCACGGTGACGCACGACGTGTCGGCGTACACGCGCGCGGCCCTGTTCCAGCCGGGGGCCACGACCGAGATGCTCGCGCGCTTCTCGTCGGTCGCCGGCGAGCACGGCTCCCCCGACACCTGGCGCGACCCGCGGGGCTTCGCGCTGAAGTTCTACACGTCCGAGGGCAACTACGACCTCGTCGGCAACAACACGCCCGTGTTCTTCCTGCGCGACGGCATCAAGTTCCCCGACTTCATCCGGTCGCAGAAGCGTCTGCCGGGCTCGAACCTGCGCGACAACGACATGCAGTGGGACTTCTGGTCGCTGTCGCCCGAGTCGGCGCACCAGGTCACCTGGCTCATGGGTGACCGGGGCCTGCCGCGGTCGTGGCGCACGATGGACGGGTTCGGCTCGCACACCTACCAGTGGGTCAACGCGGCCGGCGAGCGGTTCTGGGTGAAGTACCACTTCCAGACCCAGCAGGGCATCGACAACCTCACGGCCGACGAGGCCGCGCAGCTCGCGGGGTCCGACGCCGACCACCACGTCCGCGACCTGTTCGAGCACATCGCCGACGGCGACTTCCCGCGGTGGACGCTGCGCGTGCAGGTCATGCCGTACGAGGACGCGACGACCTACCGGTTCAACCCGTTCGACCTCACCAAGGTGTGGCCGCACGCCGACTACCCGCTCATCGACGTCGGCGTCATGGAGCTCAACCGCAACCCCGAGAACTACTTCGCGCAGATCGAGCAGGCGACGTTCGCGCCCAGCAACTTCGTGCCCGGCATCGGCCCGAGCCCCGACAAGATGCTGCTCGCGCGGATCTTCTCCTACGCCGACGCGCACCGGTACCGGGTCGGCACCAACCACGCGCAGCTGCCGGTGAACGCCCCCCACGCCGAGGTGCACTCGTACTCCAAGGACGGCGCCGCGCGCTACGCGTTCCCGCCCGCCGACCGCCCGGTCTACGCACCGAACTCGCTCGGCGGGCCCGCCGCCGACCCGGCCCGCGCGGCCGAGACCGGCGGCTGGGAGTCGGACGGCGAGATGGTCCGGGCCGCCGCGACCCTGCACCCGCAGGACGACGACTGGGGCCAGGCCGGCACGCTCTACCGCGAGGTGTTCGACGACGCCGCGCGCGAGCGGTTCCTCGAGACCATCACGGGCCACGTCGGCGCCGTGCGCAGCGACGAGATCCGTGCGCGCGCCGTGCAGTACTGGACGAACGTCGACGCCGGGCTCGGGGCGGCGCTGCGGGCCTCGCTCGTGGCGGCCGGTGCACCGGTCGAGGCGGGCGAGCCCGGGACGGCCAGCACGCCGGTCGCCTGACACCCTCGGTCCGACGTCGGCCCCGCACCCCGCCGGGTGCGGGGCCGACGCACGTCCACCGCCCCGCCCGCCTGGTGCGGGCCGGGCGCCGCACCGGTGAGAGGATCGGGGCATGAGCGACTCGCCCGCCCACGACGCGCCGGACCCGACCGCCGAGGCGGTGCGCGACATCGCCGACGTCGCCGCCGTGGAGGTCATCACGACCGCCGCCGTGCACCTCATGAGCGCGGCCGCCGTCAAGTGCGGGCTCGCCGAGGACGACGCGGACGGCGCCGGTGCGCGGCACCGCGACCTCGACGAGGCACGCAAGCTCATCACGGCGCTCGCGGCGCTCGTCACCGCGTCCGCCCCCGACATCGGCAACCAGCACGCGCGGTCGCTCCGCGACGGCCTGCGCTCGCTCCAGCTCGCGTTCCGCGAGGCGTCGCCGTTCCCGGACGCGCCGGGCGAGGGCCCCGGCGAGGCCTTCACGGGCCCGGTGTCCTGACGGTTCTCCCGATCTCGCGCGGGAATCCGCGCGACGGGGCGCCGACCACGGGCGTACCCTCGACGAGGCGCGCACCACGTGCGCGCCGTCGACCGACCGGAGGAGCGAGCATGCGGTGCGTGACCGCGGGGAGCGAGGTGGCCGTGCAGGCCTGCTCGGGCGTCCCCCGTCGCCGCACCGCCGTCTCCTGAGCGACCGGGCACCGTCCCGCACGCTCGCGCGCCGTCCCTGCACGCCCTCGACGGGCGTCGACGACGCCCGACCGCAGCCGCGGTCCCCGTGA
>NZ_LNTD01000090.1 GCF_001462455.1 Cellulomonas sp. B6 | reverse complement strand
CACGGGCGGACGCGAGCAGGTGCGCCGCCGCGTCGTCGACGACGTCGGTCGCGTCGGCCAGCGCGTCGGCCGTGCGGGCGAGCGCCTGCGCGACGCCCGGTCCGAGGACGCGCTCGAGCAGCGGCAGGACCTCGACCCGCACACGGCTGCGCAGGGGCAGCGCGGTGGCGTCCGCCGACGGCCCGCCCTCCCCCGCACCGGGTACGACCGGCACCGGCCCGGCCGGCCCCGCACCGGCACCAGGCCCCGCACCGGCACCGGACGCCGCGCCACCGTGGACGGGTCGGCCGTTCGTCGGGTCGTGCCACGGCACGAGCCCCTGCGCCGCGCACGCCGCCTCGGTGTCGACACGCCGCAGCCCCAGCAGCGGGCGACGCCAGCGACCGCGCACCGGCCGCATGCCCGCGAGCGCGCGCTCGCCCGACCCGCGCGCGAGGGCGAGCAGCACCGTCTCGGCCTGGTCGTCGAGCGTGTGCCCCAGGAGCACCGCCGCAGCCCCGAGCGCGTCGGCGGCGTCGTCGAGGGCGGCGTACCGGGCCGTGCGCGCGGCCCCCTCGGGCCCGCCGCTCGCCCCGACGTCGACGCGCACCACGCGCACGGGGTTCAGTCCCAGCGCCCGGCACGCGCCCGCGGCGTCCTGCGCGACGTCGTGCGACCCGTCCTGCAGCCCGTGGTCGACCACCACCGCACCGGTCCGCAGCGGACGTCCCGCACGCGCGCGCGCCGCCGCCTCCCACGCGAGCCCCGCCGCGAGCGCGAGCGAGTCCGCACCGCCCGAGCACGCGACGAGCACGGTCCTGCCGTCCCCGACGTCCGCGAGCGCACGGCGGACCGCGACCCGCACCGCCGCGACCGCCGGCGGCGGGCCGCTCACGCCGGACCCCGGAGCGCCCTCGGCCGCCCGGGACCGCGCGGGCGCGTCGTGCGCGTCACCCGTGGACGCGGCGCACCCACGCGGCGGGCTCGCCGATCTCGGCGGCGCTCGGCAGCGCCTCGGGACCGGACCACACGGCGTTGAGCCCGTCGAGCCCGACCTGCGCCCGCACGGCGCGCACGAACGCGGCGCCGTCGCGGTACTGCGCGAGCTTGAGGTCCATGCCCAGCAGACGACGCACCAGGCGGTCCGGCCCGGTCGCGCGCGCCGCGGCGTCGCGGCGGCGCTCGAACGCGCGGCGGATCGCGCGCACGCTCGGCACGACCGCCGGGCCGACCGCGTCCATCATCACGTCGGCGTGCCCCTCGAGCAGGGACATCACCGCACCGACCTCGTCGAAGACCGCGCGCTGCCGCTCGGTCAGCAGCGACAGCACGCCGCCGTCGTCGTGCGACGCCGCGCGCACCAGGGCGCCGAGCACGTCGTCGAGCCGCGGCAGCGACGGGCGGTGGTCGGCGTCGGGCGCCAGGTCCGCGAGGTCCGAGAGCAGCTCGGCGGAGCGCGCGCGCAGGTGGTCGGCCAGCCACGGCGCGGTCGCGAACTGCAGCGCGTGCGTCTGCTCGTGCAGCGCCACCCACAGCCGGAAGTCGGGGCCGTCGACGCCCATCTGCCGCTCGGCGGCCAGCACGTTGGGCGCGACCAGCAGCAGGCGTCCGGGGGTGCCGGGTGCGGCGGTGAACGGGTCGTACTGGCCGATCACCTTGCTGGACAGCAGCGCCAGCACGCCGCCGACCTGCGTGGCCGCCGCGAGGCGTGCGGCGTCCGGGACGTGCACGGGCGAGCCGTCGCTGCGGGTCACGAGGGGCTCGGCCATGACCGCGAAGATCTCGGTGTTGGCGCGGGCCCAGCGCGCGCGGTCGACGACGAGCACGCGCGAGACCGCGGCCGGGTCGCGGCCGTCGGCGGGCGTCATGCCGGTCGTCTCCGCGACGTGCCGGGCGGCCGTGGCCGCGGCGGACCGCAGCCCCGCCACGAGCTCGACGAGCGTGCCGCGGTCGGCGACGGGTCCGGGTGCGGCGACCCGGCCGGCCAGGCGCGCGGCCGCGTGCCAGTCGACGGGACCGCGGGCGGTGGGCTGCACGGGCCCACGGTAACCCCCGCGCCCGTGCGCCGCGGGGCGACGAGGGGCACCCCGGCACCCGACGACGCGGCGCCGGCGCCGACCCGGTACGGACCCGGTGCGGCCCCGTCAGCGACAGCCGCAGGCCGCGAGCGCGGACGCGAACGCGTCGACCGCCTGGCGCGGCGCCCACTGCCCGCCGTCGGGCGTCTGGTCGGCCATGACGACGAACACGAGCTGGCGCCGCTGCGCGTCGAGCGCGGTCCCGGCGAGCGACGTGACGTTGGGCAGCGACCCCGTCTTGGCGCGCACGAGCCCGCGCGCGTCGGACTTCGTGTACCGGCCCGAGAGCGTCCCGCTGAGGCCCGCGACCGGCATGCCGACCGCGACGTCGCGCAGCGCGGCGTGCTGCGGGTCGGTCGTGAGGCGCACGACGTCGGCCAGCAGCGCGGGCGACAGCGAGGAGCCCGCGGCGAGGCCCGACGCGTCGACCAGCCGTGCCCCGGCCGTGTCGACGCCGAGCGTGCTCACCTGGTGCAGCACGGCCTGCGTGCCGCCGTCGAAGCTCGCGGGCAGGCCCGCGTCCAGCGCGACGAGCCGCGAGACGACCTCGGTGATGGTGTTGTCGGACGTCTCGAGGAAGTAGTGCACGACGTCCACGAGCGGCGCGGACTCGACGCGCGCGAGCTCGACGCCGTCGGACGGGGCGGTGCCGCGGCGCGCCCGGCCCTCGACCGTCACCCCCGCCTCCGCGAGGCGCTGCGCGAACACGTCGCCGGCCGCGAGCGACGGGTCGGGCGAGCGCGGCACGTACTCGCCCTCGCGGAGCTTGGCGATGTCGACCGCGAGCGCCGTGACGGGGGCCGCGAACCCGTCCCGCACGTACGACGGGTCCCACCCGGGGCTCTGCGTCGGCCCGGAGAAGAGCGAGTCGTCGACCACGAGCCGCACCGACGTGACGCCCTGCTGCGCGAGCGCCGCCGCCGTGCTCGTCGCGAGGTCGCCCAGTCCCGCGTGCCCGACGGTCGCCGTCGGGTCGCCCGCACCGGGCGCGAGCATCATGTCGCCGCCGCCGACGAGCGCGACCGTGCCCGCGTCGACCCGCACGACCCGGGTCGGCAGCGTCGTGGCGGGGTCGAGCGCCGTGAGCGCCGCGACGCCCGTGAGCACCTTGGCGGTCGAGGCGGGCACGCGCCCGGCGTCGGGCTGGTGGCTCGCGAGCACCTCGCCGGTGAGCTGGTCGACGACGCTCACGCCGACGCTCGGGCCCAGCCGCGCGTCGACGACGAGCGCGTCCACGAGCGCCTGCACCTGCGGGGCCGCGGGCAGCGGCGCCTGCGGGTCGAGGTCGCCGAGCACGCGCGGCACGGCCGTCGGGGCGATCGCGCCCGGGGCCGTCGGGAACGGCAGGGGGTCGGCGACGGGCGGCGCGAGCGTGACGACGCCCGGCACCACGTCGTAGGCGTCCGCCGTCGCGTAGGCACCCGCGGCGAGGACGACGACGACCGTCCCCACACCCGCGACCCGTGCCGCTGTGGCCATCGTCACCCGCCCGTTCGTCCCGCGGCCCGGTACCGCGCCGCCGGTGCGTCAGACTACTGTCACCTGACGACGGCGCCGGGGAGACGACGCGCCCGCAGGTCGACAGACCCACCGCCACCGGGCGGGGAGCCGTGGAGGAAAGCACAGTGGAGTTCGACGTCACGATCGAGATCCCCAAGGGGCAGCGCAACAAGTACGAGGTGGACCACGCCACCGGGCGCATCCGCCTCGACCGGATGCTGTTCACCTCGACGCGGTACCCGGACGACTACGGGTTCATCGAGGGCACGCTCGGCGAGGACGGCGACCCGCTCGACGCGCTGGTGCTGCTCGAGGAGCCGACGTTCCCGGGCTGCCTGATCCGGTGCCGCGCGCTGGGCATGTTCCGCATGCGCGACGAGGCGGGCGGCGACGACAAGGTGCTGTGCGTCCCGACGGGCGACCAGCGCGCCGCGTGGCGGCAGGACATCGACGACGTGTCCGACTTCCACCGCCTGGAGATCCAGCACTTCTTCGAGGTCTACAAGGACCTCGAGCCCGGCAAGTCCGTCGAGGGCGCGCACTGGGTGGGCCGCGCCGAGGCCGAGGCCGAGATCGAGCGGTCGCGCCAGCGCGCGATCGACGCGGGGTACGACCACCACTGACGCCGCACGACCGACGGCCCGGCCCCGCTGCTGCGGGTGCCGGGCCGTCGTCGTCGGTGCTCCGTGCGGGTGCGGGTCCGGGCGGGTGGGGGCCTGGGCAGGTGCGGGCCCGGGCGGGTGCGGCTCCCGCCTCAGCGCGTCGTCAGACGCGGCCGGCGAAGGGCATCGTGCTGCCCCAGCGCATCGAGGTCACGCGCACGGGGACGCCGGGACGCGACGCCTCGACGATCTGCCCGCCGCCCACCCACATGGCGACGTGGTAGATGGTGCTCGGGTCGTTGGTGTCGTTGGCCCAGAAGACGAGGTCGCCGGGACGCAGCTGGTCGTAGCTGATCTTGAGCACCTGGCGGTACTGGTCGCGCGACGTCCGGTTGATGCTGACGCCCGCAGCCTTCCACGCCTGGCCGGTCAGGCCGGAGCAGTCGAAGCCGTCGGGGCCGTTGCCGCCCCACACGTACGGCAGCCCGACCTTGGACCGCGCCCACTCGACCGCGGCGGCGCCGGAGTCGGCCGAGCCGCGGGACGAGCCGCTGCCGAGCCCCGGGCTCGAGGGCGCGGGAGCGGGTGCGGGGGCCGGCGCGGGAGCCGGAGCGGGTGCGGGCGCGGGAGCCGGAGCGGGTGCAGGGGCCGGCGCGGGTGCAGGAGCCGGCGCGGGCGCGGGGGCCGGCGCCGCACCGGACGCTCCGCCGGAGGCGGGCGGCGACGCGGGTGCGGCCGCGCCGGAGCCGGCGGGCTGCCCCGCGGCCGGCTGCGCGGCCGCGGGAGGCTGCGTCCGCACGGTCTGGGCCGCGGCGTCGGCGCGGGCACGTCGCTCGGCGTCGAGGGCGTCCTGACGGGCCCGCTCGACCTCGGCGCTGGTCTGGCGCGCGGCGGCGAGCGACGAGATCAGCTCGTCGCGCTCGAGCTGCCCGGCGGTCAGCGAGGCCGTGGCGTCGGACTGGGTGCGCTCGGCGTCGGCCAGCGCGTCACGCGCCGCGGTCGCCGCGTCGGCGGCGTCGGTGGCCGCCGCCGCGGCACGACGCTCCATGGTCGAGGCGACCAGCAGCGCCGCCTGGTACTCCTGCACCGCCTCGTCGGCCTTGGTGGTGGCCTGGTTGAGCGACGTCGTGCGCCGGGCGACGTCCTGGAACCCGTCGGCGGACAGCGCGGCCTCGATGAGGTCGGCCGAGCCGCCGGTGCGCGAGAGCTGACGCGCCAGGGCGACCAGGCGCTGGCGGGCCTGCTCGGCGTCGTCGGCGGCCTGGGTCGAGCGGGCCGCGGCGTCCTGCGCGCGCGTCGTGGCGGCATCGGCGTCGGCCACGGCCTGCGTGTAGGTCTCGCCGGCGGTCTGGACCGCGACCTCGGCGGACTCGGCGGCGGTCGCCAGCTCGGCGAGGCGGACCTCCATCTGCGCGACGGAGCGCTGCGCCTGCCCCACGGCGGCGCGCGCGTCGCGCACGTCGTCGTCCGAAGGCACGGCGGCCGCGGGCGAGGCGACCAGCCCGAGCGTCAGCAGCCCGACGGGCAGCAGCGCGAGCCGACCGCGCGCACGCCCGCCGAGGGGCCGACGTGCCGCCTCGGTGCACGTGGCGACAGGCGCCGCGAGGCGGGCGGCGGGGGTCTCGTCAACGGGGTCCGGGTGGCGCACGCTCGCGACGCTACCTGGAGGATTCCCACAAGAGAACACCTGTCACACACGTCCCAGAAGTCACACCGTTGTGGTTCGGGAGCAACCCGGACAGACCTCGTCGGCCGTCCGGGTGACGGCGCGCGGGGGCGCCACGGCGAGCGCCTCGGCGGGCACCGCCGCCCCGTCGCGCGCCGTGGACGCCTCGTCTCTTATCGTGA
>NZ_LNTD01000089.1 GCF_001462455.1 Cellulomonas sp. B6 | reverse complement strand
TGGGCGTCGTGGGTCCGGTGGGCGCCGTTGAGCAGCTCGCGCGCGTCGGCCTTGAGGCGGACGAACTCGGCGCTCGTGACGACCGACGGCTTGCGGGGCCGGTCGAGGGGGACGTCGAAGCTCGCGACGATCCGCCCGGGCCGGGCGGACATCACGACGACGCGGTCGGACAGGTAGATGGCCTCGTCGATGTCGTGCGTGACGAACAGGACGGTCTTCTGGAAGTCGTCCCACAGGTCGAGGAGCCACTCCTGCATGTGCTCGCGGGTCTGCGCGTCGAGCGCGCCGAACGGCTCGTCGAGCAGGATCACGTCGCGGTTGAACAGGATCGTGCGCAGCAGCGCGACGCGCTGGCGCATGCCGCCCGAGAGCTGCGCGGGGTACCGGCCCTCGAACCCGCCGAGGCCGTACGTGGTGAGCAGCGGCCGCGCGATGGCCTGCGCGGCCTTGCGGCGCACGCCGCCGATCTCGAGCCCGAGGACGACGTTCTCCAGGACGGTGCGCCACGGCAGCAGCAGGTCCTTCTGGAGCATGTAGCCGACGAGGCCCTGCTGCCCGGACCGGTCGACGCCGTCGATGAGGATGCGCCCCTCGGTGGGGGTGTCGAGCCCGGCGATGAGGTTGAACAGCGTGCTCTTGCCGCAGCCGCTGGGGCCGATGAGCGAGATGAACTCGCCGGGGCGGACGGTGAGGTCGGCGTCGACGAGCGCGTCGACCGTGCCGCCCTCGGGGCTGGGGAACCGGCGGTGCACGTGCTCGACGACGAGCTGCGCGTCGCTCGTCGTGCCGGTGGCGGACCCGCTCGGGGCCGGTGCCAGGGTCGTGGTCACGGGGGCTCCTTCTCGTCGGTTCTATAATCTATAGATGTTCTACGCCGGGCTCGTTTCACCGGCGTACGTCCTACGTAAAGGCGCTGTAACGGAGGCCCCGATGACGCTCGCCCCCGCCGGAACCCGACCCGCAGGGCCCGCCCGCGACCGTGCGACGCGTGCGAGCATGTCCGCCGTGAGCCCCACCGACGCGACGCGAGCCGACGCCCCGGTCACCGCGCACGTCTGGGTCCGCGAGCGCATCCGCGAGGCGATCTTCTCGGGCGTGTACGCGCCCGGCGCGCGCCTCGTGCAGGGCGAGATCGCCGAGCGCTTCGGCACGAGCGTCACGCCCGTGCGGGAGGCCATGCGCGACCTCGCCAACGACGGGCTCATCGAGGTGCACCCGCAGCGCGCCGCGACCGTGCGGGACGTCGACCTGGACGAGGCCGTCGAGATCAACGAGATGCGGCTGCTGCTCGAGCCGCTCGCGGCCCGCCGCGCCGCCGAGCGCATCACCGACGCCGAGCTCGCGGCGCTGCGCCGCTCGGAGCAGGACATGGAGGCGGCCCCCGACCACGCGACGTGGCTCGAGCTCAACCGCCGGTTCCACCTCGAGGTCATCACGTACGCGCGCTCGCCGCGGCTCGGCGAGGTGCTGCGCAACCTGCGGCAGATCAGCAGCTTCTACCTCGCGGCGCTCGTGCGCGCGCAGGGCGGCGACCGCGAGAAGAGCGCACGCGAGCACCGCGAGCTGCTCGACGCGTTCGCGCAGCGCGACGGCGACCGCGCCGCGCAGATCATGCTGCGGCACCTCGCCGACGCGCACCGGCTGCGCGAGCGCCTGGGCGCGACGGACTGACCGCTACGGAGGCCCGCCGCACGCCGAGCCCCCCGGAGCCCGGCGCGCGTCTCTCCCCTGCCGGGCCGCGCAGCCGCTCGTGCCGCGCCGTGAAGCCGCTCGCGCCGGGCCGTGAAGCCGCTCGCGCCGGGCCGTGAAGGGTTGCTGCCGGGATCCGGCAGCAACCCTTCACGACGCACGCGTCAGACCCGACGGGGCCGCGGCCGTCGGACGGGCGGTCGGGCCCGGCCTCCGGCCGGCCGGTGTCGGGTGGGCTGGTGCGCCGGGGTCAGCGCCCCGTGCCGTCGACGGCGTGCTCGTCGATCGCCGCGAGCTCGGCGTCGGTGAGGGGCGGGGTGCTCAGGGCCGCGACGTTGTCCTCGAGCTGCGACACCGAGCTCGCACCGATGAGCGCGGACGTCACGCGGTCGTCGCGCAGCACCCACGACAGCGCGAGCTGCGCGAGGCTCTGCCCGCGCGCCTCGGCGACCTCGTTCAGCGCGCGGGCCCGCGCGAGGTACGTCTCCGACAGCGAGCGGTCGGACAGGAACGGGCTGGCACCCGCGGCACGCGACCCCGCGGGCGCGTCGCCGCCGAGGTACTTGCCCGTGAGCAGGCCCTGCGCGAGCGGCGAGAACACGACCATGCCGACGCCGAGGTCGCCCACGGCGTCGAGCAGCGACTCGCGCTGCCCCTCCCCCACGTTCTCGAGGTGCCGGTTGAACATCGAGTAGCTGGGCTGGTGGATCAGCAGCCGCACGCCCATCTCGGCGAGCACGGCGTGCGCCTCGCGGGTCTGCGCGGGCGAGTAGTTGGACACCCCGACGTACAGCGCCTTGCCGCTGCTCACGGCGTGCGCGAGCGCGCCCATGGTCTCCTCGATCGGCGTCGAGGGGTCGGGACGGTGGTGGTAGAAGACGTCGACGTGGTCCAGGCCCATGCGCGTGAGCGACGCGTCGAGCGACTGCAGCAGGTACTTGCGGGACCCGCCGTCCTGGTACGGGCCCGACCACATGTCGTACCCGGCCTTGGTCGAGATGACGAGCTCGTCGCGGTAGGGCCGCAGGTCGGCGGCGAGGTGCCGGCCGAAGTTCTCCTCGGCCGCGCCCGGCCGGGGGCCGTAGTTGTTCGCCAGGTCGATGTGCGTGACGCCCAGGTCGAACGCGCGCCGCAGGATGTCGCGCTGCGTGCCGAACGGCGTGGTGTCGCCGAAGTTGTGCCACAGGCCCAGGGAGAGCGCGGGCAGGTCGAGGCCCGACCGCCCGGTGCGGCGGTAGGTCATCGTGGCGTACCGGTCGTCGGCGGCACGGTACGGGTCCAGGCTGGGCATCGTCGCTCCTCGCGGGTGGGGTGCCCCCAGGCTAGGCCGCGCGGCCCGACGTGCCCGCACCGCCACGACTCGTCCCGCGCCGTCGACGACGGAGAAGCGCGCCGTGCCGTCAGCGACGCGCCGACCGCGGGTCGAACCCCTCGCAGCCCGGGGCGTCGGGCTGCTGCAGGCACGTGCCCGACACGAGCCGCGACGTGCGCTCCTCGACGTCGATCGTCGGGCCGGTCACCGACGTCTGGGCCGTGCCCGTCACGTCGCGCCACTGCGGGTCGCCGCCCACGCGGTACCGGCCGGACCACTGCGTCGTGAGCGTGATCGCGACCGTTCCCGGCCGCTCGTACGCGTGGACCACGTCGAACGCCGGGTACGGACGACCCGGGTCGGTGGTCGTCGTGCTGTGCCCGTCACCCCAGTCGTACGTGAACCGCGTCGGGGTCGCCTCGACCGTGACCGCCTGCCCGAGCAGCTCGGTCGTGAGCGTCACCGGCGTGGGGTCGGTGTAGACGATGGTCTCGATGTTCACCAGGACCCAGTCCCCGTCGGGCTGCACGTGCAGCGCCGGTGCCGGCAGCGGCAGCCGCCGGAAGTCCTCGGCCGTCAGCACGGGCACCGGGGCGTCCGCGCCGACGCACGACCCGTAGTCCTGCATCACCCAGTCGCTCCACGTCTCGGACGGGGGCACGCGCGTCCGCGTCCACCGTGGCAAGCGCGGGGTCTCACCCTCCTCGCACACCGGCCCGCCCACTCCGAACCCGAAGCCGAGGCAGGAGCCGTCGCTCGACGCGCCTGCCGCACGCTCCGCGTCCGCGCACAACCGGGCGAACCGCTCTTCCTGTTCCACCGCCGACGGTGAAGGGGCGGGCACCGTCGACCCACGCTCGGCCTGTCCGTCCGCCCAACCCGCCACGATGTCGTATGCAGCATCCCCAGAGACGCCGACGTCAGTCTTGACGTTGCGGAAGTCAGGAACAGAGGCAGCCCCTCGAGCTCCTGACGCCGGGACCGAAACGACGGCGAGAGTGGCTGTGAGCGTCCACGCAGCCATGAGCACGGATCGACTCACGGGGTGACCGACTCAAGCGTGACGGCCTCCACTCGCCAACCATCACCACGCCACGACATCGCGAAGATGAAGTCGACCGTTCCCCCCTCCGACGTCTGGTGACGTGTGCCGTCGCGCGTGACCGTCGCGACCGGCCCCTGCTCAGCACGCAGATGCACCCGGAACCACTCGTCCTCGCGAATCTCCGCACTGTCCGAGAGAGACACACGCAACGGGTCAGCCTCGGTGGAGTACCCCCCGTCGACCATCTCCTGCACTCTGTCCCGCACGTGCCCACAGAACACGCACCCCTCGGCCGACATCTCCATCAGCGGCCCGGAGTCCCCAGTCGAGTACGCGTAGTCGTACAGCGCCACGAACTGCGTGCCAGCGGCGATCGCACCCTCGGGACTGGGCTCGGCGATGGCCGGGTCCGGGGCGGGGAACGCCATCGGCGTCGGCCTAGGGGTCGGCGTGGAGGCGCCCGTCGTGGTTGGCGGAGGAGCCGGGGTCGTCGCGACCGGTGTGTGGACATCACCCGCCGCGCAGCCCGCGAGCGACGCGAACGAGACGAGCAGCGCACCAAGGGCCACGCTACGGGTCGCCGGCCTCGACCGAGGCGCTCGCACCTGGTGATGCGTGCGCTCGTCGCTCGTCGTCGTCCCTTGCAGCCCCATGAGGCACGAACTTACCGATTCCGGACACCGGGCGGGGCACATCCGAGGCATCTGTGGACAGACGCACCAGACGGAGACCCGGTCGGTCGGGGGGCGCTGCGACCCGGCGACAGGCGGCCGAACGGCGGTGCACGGAGCGGTGAAGCACGGCCCGGCCGCATCGCCCCGGGCGCACGTCGGCCGGGGCGCCCTGGGGTGCCCCGGCCGACGTCCGGCTGCTCAGCGCGTGAGCGAGGCCACGACCTCGTCGGCGCGGTCGTCGCGACCGGCGGCGCGCAGCATGTCGACGAGCATCGACGCGGCCGCGCCGCGCGGCTCGACGGCCCGGGCGATGCCGAAGCCCTCGACCGCGGACTCGAGGTTCCAGATCGCGTCCTCGACGCCGCCCATCGCGTGGTGCAGGCGCCCGGCGAGCCAGAACGCGTGCGACGCGTCGGCCACGGCGTCCACCGCGGCGTAGGTCTCGGCGGCGCGGCCGGCACGGCTCGCCGCATCGGCCGCGTGCTCGGCGCCCATCGAGGCGAGCACCCGCGCGGCGGTGTCGTCCAGGTCGGCGCGCGCGCGTCGCCGCGTGCGCGCGACCCGCTCGTCGAGCTCGGCCCCGGCCGCGTGCGCGGCGGCGTCGGCGGGTGCGGGCGCGTCCGCGTCGGTCGTCGGCTCGGCCAGCGCGTCGAGCAGGCCGTCGACGGCCTCGAGGAGCGCGGCGCCCGTGCCCGTGGTGACCGCGACGGGCCCCCACGCGACGACCACCGGCGCCACGTCGGCGGCCGGGACGCCGCCGGCACGCATGCGTGCCACCGCGCCGGGGTACGTCGCGGCGGCGCCGTCCTCGTCACCGGCCTCCTGCGCGCACCGGGCTGCCTCGGCGGTCGCGAACCCGGACTCGGCGAGCCGGCCCGCGGCCTCCGCCTCGGCAGCCGCCTCGAGCCACGCACCGGCGGCGGACACGAGGTCGCCGTCGGCGACGAGACGCTCGGCGCGCTGGACCGCCGACTCGGGCGCTGCGGCGCCGTCGGGGCCGGGCGCGGGTGCGGCGGCAGCAGGTGCCGCGGCCACGGGGGCGCCGTCGGGCCCGCCCGGGCGGATCACGTCGAGGTCGAGCCGCACGTCCGCCGGACGGGTCGCCCGCGCCCGGGCGAGCAGCGTGGCGTACCGGTCGGTGCCGTTGCGCGCGTCGAACGCGCGCGCGAGGCCCTCGGCCTGGGCGTCCGCCCACGTGTGCAGCGTGGCGACGTCCGTGGCGGGCACGCCGTCGAACGCGACGGCCACGGCGGCGTGCTCCGGGAGCATCGCGGCCGTGCCGCCGACGACGTGCAGCAGGAAGGCCAGCCGGTCGCGCGGCGTGTCCGCCTGCACGAGCAGCCGCTGGTCGGCCGTGAGCGCGCGCAGCGCGCGCGTCGGCTGCCCGCCGCGCGCCAGCAGCTCGAACCGCTCGCCGCGCGCACCGGCCATGTCGGACTCAGCGTCCGCCAGCGCGGCGACCGCGCGGCGGTGCGTCGAGGCGGCCTCCTGCGCGCGGCCCGCGTCGAGGTGGATGAGGGCCAGCGTCGAGAGCATGTCCGCCGGCTCGGTCGCGCACGTCTGCCCCGTCGCGAGGGTCTGCTCGATGAGGCGGCGCGCCTCCTCGGCGTCACCGCGCTCGACGAGGTACGTCGCGCGGTCGCCCGGGTCGCAGACCTCGCACTGCGAGTACTCGTCGCGCGGCGTGCGCACCCACTCCTCGTAGAGCGCGTCGACGTCGGCGGACCCCCGCGTGCGGGCCAGCGAGAACCGTTCGAACGCGACCGCGTCGCGGCCGAGCCCGGCCACCGCGTAGCGCCGCTCCATGTCCTCGAGGGTCGCCTCGATCTGCGAGGCGGGGACGTTCGGGAAGTCCGACAGGTGCCCGACCATCCACTTGAACGTCCAGAACATGCCCTGGACGTCCATGTCGTCGAAGTGCTCGGGGTGCTGGTCGTACCAGCGCACGAGCTGCGTGAACGGCAGGTAGGCCTTGTCGACCTCGCCGTTCCACACCAGCGACTCGACGAGCACCGACAGCGCGAACGCGCGCGCCTTGTCGGGCCCCTCGGCCTCGATGAGCCGCACCTGCTGCTCGGCCGCCTGGGTGCGTGCGGCGCCGTACGGCAGCGACCGCACCCTCGAGATCTCGCGGTTGGCCTCGTCGAGCGAGCGGGTCACACGTCCTCCTGGGTCTCGTCGGGCACGCGCGGCTCGGGGCGGGGGCTCAGCCCCGCGTCGAGCAGCACGCCCATCGCGTCGTTCATGAGCTCGGCCTCGCGCACGCGCAGCGGCTCGCCGGCCAGCAGCACCGCCGTGACGTAGAGCGACCGCACGCCGGCCGCGAGGACGGGCGCGTCGGGTGCGGCGGTGAGCAGCCGTCGCACGGTGGGGTTCGCGTCGTTGAGCACGAGCCGTCGTGCCGGCGCGTCGTCCGCGACGTCGGTGAGCCCGGCCAGGACGCCGCCCCACAGGTCGTCGGCCTCGGCGACCGTGCGGCGGACGTCGCTGCGGTGGCGGCCCTCCCGGTCCTCCAGCAGGACCGCGGGCACCTCCCCGGGCTCGAAGCGGCGCACGACGAGGTCGCAGTCCAGCGGGCGCACGACCGCGTCGGCCGCGCGCACCTGGTCGAGCACCTCGAGCTCGCGGAGCGGCTCGAGCGGCTCGAGCACCTGCGCGACGTCCTGCGCGTTCAGCTCGCGCACGCGCCAGCCGGGCCGGCGCGCGAGACGTGCCAGCAGGTCGGCGTCGTACACGTAGCCCGCGTTGACGACCGTCATGCCCTGCGCGCGGGCGACGGGCGCGACCCGGCGGAAGTCCTCGACCCGGGTCGTGTGCAGCACGTCGCCGTGGGACTCGCGCACCGCCGCCAGGGTCTGCGTGCCGTCCGTGGTCTCGAACGGCAGGACCTGCGCGGCGAGGTCGAGCACCTCGTCGTCGACGACCGCGAGCGAGCGCAGCGCGAGGTGGTGGGTCGAGACGACCTTGCGGCTCGTCGACGACGGCGAGGTCAGCGTCGAGACCGTCCAGGCACGCACCTGCGCCGCGAGCGCCTCCTGCGCCGCGAGCAGCGTGTCGTCGGTGTAGAGCTGCTCGCGCGACGCGGTGGGCCGCAGCACACCGGTGTCGACGACGCAGCGCACGAAGAACGCCCAGTCGGGCAGCAGGTCCTCGACCTGCGTGCCGAGCAGCATGCGCTTGAGGTACACGCGGTGCCGCGACCCGGCACCGGGCGGCACGGCCGTGGGCAGCACGAACGCGACGCCCGACAGCCCCGCGAGCGGGACCTCGAGGTCGATGTGCGCGAGCGGCGTGAACCCGAGCGTGCGCTCGCAGTACGCCGCGAGCGCGGCGGTGCGCTCGGCGTCGTCGCGGTACTCCGCGCGCCACGGCAGCACGGGCTCGCTCGTGCGCCGCCACGCGGTGCCGTCCGTGCCGGGCAGCGGCACCTCGACCGCGACGTCGACGGGCAGCAGCGCGCCGAACTCCTCGGCGAGCGCGACCACGGTCTCGGCCGCGAGCCAGTGGTCGGTGTCGCGGCGCGCGCGCAGGCGCACCGTGCTCCCGGGCTCGACGGGCGCGTCGGCGGGCAGGACCGTCAGGTCGTACCGGCCGTCGGCGTAGCCGACCCAGCGCACGGGCGGCGCCTGCGGGTCGGTGGCCGAGCGCGACACGAGCTCGATCTCGTCGGCGACCATGAACGCGGACAGCAGACCGATGCCGAACTGCCCGAGGAACTCCTCGCGGCCCAGGCCCAGGTCGAGGTCGCGCTTGGACGAGCGGCCGACGGTCGCGAGCAGCTCCTCGGCCTGCGCGGGCGTCAGCCCGATGCCCGTGTCGGTGACCTCGAGGGTGCCGTCGGGGCCCGGACGCAGCCGCACGGTGGCGGGTACGTCCGGGTCGACGGCGCGGCGGGCCGTGATCGCGTCGACGCCGTTCTGCAGCAGCTCGCGCACGTAGACGCGGGGCCCCGAGTACAGGTGCCGTGCCAGCAGGTCGACGACGCCGCGCAGGTCGACCTGGAAGGCCCGGCCCGCCGCGGTGGACTGGTTCTCCACGGTCAGTTCGCGTCCATCTCCGCCCGCGCGGCCGCGGCCTCGGCGGGGTACTTCTCGTCGAGGTGCTCGAAGAGCTGGAGGCCCGTCGAGATGCCGCACGCGAGCTGCAGGTCGATCTGCTGGTCGCTCACGCCGTGCTCGTAGTCGACCGTGTGCTCGGCGTAGACGCCGACGACCTCGTCCTCGGCACGGACGTAGCCCTTGGGCCACAGCCGCGACGCGTTCCACTCGTTGACGATCTCGGTGACCGCCTGGAGCTGGTCGATTCCGACCTTGCGGTTCCAGCGGCCACGGGTCTGCAGGTACTCGCCGCTCTGCCCCATGATGAAGAAGTAGAAGAGGTGGCCGTCCCAGTAGCCGCCGACGTCGCCGTCGTCGTCGATGGCGTAGCGCATGTCCCGCGCGTCGAGCGCCGCGGTGACACGGTCGCGGCTGAGCGGACCCAGCGCCGGCGGCGTCGGGACGGACGTGTCCTTGGTGAAGAAGCCCATGATCTCCCCGGTCGGGTGGTGGTGGTACGACGAGCACGGACCGGGACCCGCAGGCACCGGCTCGACCCGGGGTCGAGCCTAACCACCGCGTCCGACATGTCCGTTCGGCCGTCCGGGCGAATCGCCTGTGACTGACGGCCGTGACGCGGTGCGCGGTGTGGTCGACCTCACGCGTCGAGGTCGAACGCGAGCACGAGTGCGCGCGCCAGCGCGCGCTCCTGGTCGGGCAGCAGGTACCCGACCAGCCGCCCGAGCGCGCTCGCCGGGACGGTCTGCACGTTGTCGCAGCTCACCACGCAGTCGTGGTCCAGACCGTTGGCGGGACCGAGCGGGACCTCGGTCGACAGGCCGCGCACGGTCGTGGTGATCGGCGCGACGGTGACGCTCGTCAGGTGCGGGCGGACCAGCTCGCGGGTGAGCACCAGCACGGGCCGCGACTTGTCGAGCTGCGCGACGTGGATCGGGCGCATCAGTCGATCGAGGGCAGCGGCTGCCGGCCAGCCCACGACGCGAGCGCATCGAGGTCGTGCGCACCGGACGCGTCCCCCGTCAGCAGCGCGACGTCCCGCGCGGCGAGCTCGCGCCGCAGGTGCCGCTCGAGCGCGTCCTCGACCACGGACGCCCGACTCCGGGCTCGACCCGCGGCGACGAGGGAGTCGAGGGCCTCGACGAGCCCGTCGTCGAGGCGCACGGTGATCTGCGTGGTCATCTGCTGAGGGTACCGCTTGCGGGATTCATCGCGCATCCCGCATCGGGATCTTCGCCGTCAGCCGCGCAGCACCAGCACCTGACCCGGCGGGAGCGTGAGCCTGTCCCCCACCGCGACAGTCCGGCCCGTGAGCAGGTCCACGCCGGCGACCTGCGAGACCACCGTGCGGGCCGCGGCGCCGTGGTGCAGCACGAACGTGAAGGGCGTGCCGTCCGCCGCGACGCGGCGCACCACCTCGATCCCCTCGTGGTCCGCGTGCGGACCGAGCAGGCCGTGCCCGGCCACGACGTGCCGCAGCACGCGCGCGACGCCCGCGTCGTCGAGCCCCGTCGCGACGTGCCACGCCGACCCCGCGCCCCGTCGGGCGCGCGTCACGGCCGCACGGCCCGCGTAGAAGTCAGCCCCGTACGTGCCGACCACCTCCGTGCCGTCCTCCGGCACGAGCAGCTCGAAGACGAGCGTCGCGTCGTGCGTCGTCGCCGCGCCGTCGAGCGTCAGCGTCACGGGGTTGGCGGCGCCGGGCACGCCCGAGTCGGTCTCCTCGACGCGCGCGCCCACGAGTGCGTCGAGCGGGGGCGACCCGAGGAACGCGTTGTCGGACTCGTCGACCCGCCCGCCGTAGAACGTCGTGACGAGCGACCCGCCGCGCTCGACGAACGCGGTCAGCCGCTGCGCCACGTCACCCTTCAGCAGGTGGAGGACGGGCGCGACGACCACGTCGTACCCCGCGAGGTCGGCCGTGACGGGCACGACGTCGACGTCGACGTTCGCGTGCCACAGCGCGCGGTGGTACGTCAGCAGCGTCTGCAGGTAGGAGACGTGCCGGTTGTAGCCGTCCGTCATCTCGACCGCCCACCACGAGTCCCAGTCGAGCAGCAGCGCGACGCGGGCGGGCGTGCGCGCGCGGAGCAGCGCGGACCCGGTCGTCGCGAGCGCCGCACCGAGGTCGGCGGCCTCGCGGAACACGCGCGTGTCGGTGCGGCCCGAGTGGTCGAGCAGCGCGCCGTGGTACTTCTCGCACGCCCCCTTCGACTGCCGCATCTGGAAGTACAGGGTCGCGTCGGCGCCGTGCGCGACCGACTGCCACGTCCACAGCGCGAGCACGCCGGGCCGCTTGACGGGGTTGACGTCGCGCGACGCCGTGATCGACGGCGTCTGCTCCATGACCCAGAACGGTTGCCCGCCCTTGAGGCCACGCATCGCGGCGTGCGTCGCGGCCATGCGCGCGGCCGTGCGCAGCGGGTCGTCGGGCAGCGGCGGGTAGTTGTCCCACGACACGAAGTCCAGGTCGTCGGCCCAGCGGTGGTAGTCGACCGGCTGGTAGAAGCCCATGAGGTTGGTCGTCACGGGTGTCGTCGCGTCGTGCGCGCGGATCGCCGCCTTCTCGGCGACGAACCCCTCGCGCAGCCGGTCGGACATGTACCGCCGGTAGTCGAGAGTGATGCCCTGGAACGCCGTGTGGTTCGGCCCGCGCCAGTGCTCCGACAGCATCGACGGCGGCACGACCTCCTCCCAGTCCCCGAAGACGTGGGACCAGAACAGGGCGTTCCACGCGTCGTTGAGCCGCTCGAGCGTGCCGTACCGCGCGCGCAGCCACTCCCGGAACCCGGCCGCGCACAGGTCGCAGTAGCACGCGCCGCCGTACTCGTTGCCGACGTGCCACGCGACGACCGCCGGGTGGTCGGCGTACCGCTCGGCGAGGCGCGCGGCCATCGCGACCGACAGCCGCCGGAACGCGGGCGACGACGGGCAGTGGTTGTGCCGTTGCCCGTAGACGTGGCGGCGGCCCTCGAGGTCGACGCGGCACGCGTCGGGGTACGCACGGGCGAGCCACGGCGGCATCGCGCCGCTCGGCGTCGCGAGCACGACCTGCCGCCCCTCGGCGTGGACGCGCTCGACGATCGCGTCGAGACGCGCGAAGTCGTAACGGTCCTCGGCGGGCTGCGTGTGCGCCCACGCGAACACGCCGACCGTGAGGGTCGTGACGTGCGCGAGGTCGAACGCGGCGTGGTCCTCGTCCCAGACGGGCGCTGGCCACTGCTCGGGGTTGTAGTCGCCGCCGTAGCGGACGTGGTCGCCGGGGGGCAGGGTCACGGGACACCTCGCGGTGGGTGGGGACGGACGGGGAACGGCCGCGCCGTCGGGGGCAGGCCGCCGGGAGAGGGGTCGGTCAGGCCGTGAAGCGCGCGGTCGCGTCGCGGACCACGGGCTCGGTCGTGGTCGTCACGGCCAGCGCCAGCAGGCCCGCGAGCAGCACGAGCACCCAGTCGGACGTGTACAGCACGACCCCGACGCACAGCACGAGCAGCGACAGGACGCCGAGCGTCACGAGGGGACGCGCCGCCAGGTAGTACGACGTGAGCCGCGCGAGGTCGCGCGTGCGCAGGCTCAGGTGCGACGACAGCGCGAGCGCGACGACGGCCCACAGCAGCGTCGCGACGGCCAGCACGACGAGCGCCACGCCGTACGCCCCCGGGATGCCCGCCGCCTCGCGGTTCGCCAGCGAGAACCCGATGACCGCCTGCACGGCCACGAACGGCACCCACCAGCGCAGCACGTCGACCGCGTTGACGCGGTACCCGCGCCAGAAGTGCCGCCCGGGGTGCAGGTCGCGCTCGGCGAGGAACCGCCGCCACGCGAACATCGCCGCGGCCAGCGCGGGCCCCAGCGGCAGGGCGAGCAGCGCGACGATCCACACGTTGGCGGCGTCGGCCGCGAGGAACGGCACGAGCGCGAGCGGCAGGCCGCCCGTGATCGCCACGAGCACGCTGATCGTCAGGACCCAGAGCACGACGGCGGCACCCCGCGAGAGCGGGCCGGAGCCGACCTCGTCGAGCGGGTCGCTGCGCTGCGTCATCGTCATCATGCTCGCACGCGCTCGTGCCCCGCGACGAGCCGGTCGTCGTCGACGCCCAGGATGCGGCGGTCGTCGAGCCCCTCGTGGTGCGTCGGGGTCACCGGCGTCAGCTCGACGAACGTCACCTCGTGGCGGGACAGCACGAGGTCGAGGTCGACGCGGCCGTCGTGCGCGCGCAGCACGTCGTGCTCGACGGCGGGCGCCGCGCACGTGCGCAGGACGTCGAGCTCGCGCGCGGTCGGCGACATCGGGCGGCCCAGCTCGCGCCACGCGGCGAACGCGTTGCCGTCGTGCTCGTTGACCCGCTCGCGCAGCGCGAACGCGACGTCGCCGCGCACGGGCAGCGACAGCTCGACGCGGTGCTCGGCCGCAGCGTCGCCGCCCTCGGTCCCGCCCACGGGCTGCCACGCGAGCACCGTGACGCGCCCGTCGGGGTCGGCGCACACGAGGTGGTCGTCGCCGCGGGCCAGCACGTCGCGGCCCATGCGCGCCATGAACGCGTACAGGTGGTACGTCGGCTTGGGCACCTGGCGGTGCGTGAGCATGCCGAACCCGCCGTGGAAGAACGACGTCGGCACGTTCGTCTCCTCGAAGACGTCGCAGAACGTCCAGTACGAGAACGAGTCGACGAGGTCGCCGCCGCCCGCGAGCACGGGCGCCAGGTAGGCCGCGTTGTACGCGGTGTCGTGGATCGGGTTGTCGGGCCGATACGAGGTGTTGAATTCGGTGATGTGCACCGGCAGGCCCGCGAGCGCCGTGCCCTCGAGGTAGCGGCGCGGCACGTCGAACTCGCCGAGCAGCCACGCCGGCGGCTGCAGCGTCTGGTAGGTGCCGAACGGGATCTCCTGCGTCGGGCCGGTCGCGTACGCGTGCCGGCTGACGAAGTCGATCGGCACGTCGCGGCTCGTCACGAAGTCCGCGAACGGCGCCCACCACGCGTCGTCCGAGCCGCCGCAGATGGCGGGCCCGCCGACCTGCAGCTCGGCGTCGACGTCCTTGACCGCGCGGGCGGTCTCCTCGAACAGGCGGAAGTACGCGGCCTGGTCGGCGTCCTTCCAGAACCCCGCGAGGTTCGGCTCGTTCCAGACCTCGACCGGCCAGCGCCGGACCTCCTCGATCCCGTACCGCTCGATCTGGTGCCGCAGCAGCGCCTGCACGAGCGCGACCCACTCGGCGTGGTCGCGCGGCGGCGTCACGTTGCCCTTCCACCAGAACACGGTCTGGTCGCCCGACGCGAGCTGCGAGGGCATGAACCCGAGCTCGAGGAACGGCCGGATCCCGACCTCGAGGAAGAAGTCGTGCACCTGGTCGACGTACGTGAACGCGTACCGCGTGTGCGTGCGCCCGTCGACCTCGTCGGTGCGCAGCAGCCCCATGTCGTCCGACAGCAGGCCGTGCCCGCGGATGTGCCGGAAGCCGATGTCGCGCTGCACCTGCGCGAGCGAGTCGCGGTAGTCGGCGCGCAGCGCGAGGTTCATGCGCCCCGTCCCGACGCACTCGCGCCAGGACGTGGGCAGGGGGCCGGACGGCTGGGACGGGACGACGGTGCGCACGGTGCTCCAAGGACGGGTCGGGGCGTGCCGGGGTGGTGCGGGGGTGCGGGACCCTGCCGGGGCCCGATGAGCGACGGCCGGGTCGCCCTCCGCTGCGGAGGGCGACCCGGCCGTCACCGGTCAGCCGTTCTTCTCGGCGAAGCGCTCCTGGGCGCCGTTCACGACGTCGAGGTACTGCTGCATGTTCTTGCCCTCGAGCTCCTTGACGTAGGCGTCCCACTCGTCGAGCGAGCGCTGGCCCAGGATGAACGCGGCCGTGTTCTGCCAGACGTGGTCCTTCAGGGCCGTCTGCCACAGCGAGACCTGCTCGCGCTCCAGCTCGTTGAGCGGGGCCGGCGGCGCGACGGGCGCGAGCTCCTTGTCCGACATCGACGAGACGAAGTCGACGACCTCGGGCCGCAGCATCGACTGGTCGAGCTCGTCGGACGAGCCGTGCTCGAGCATCCAGACGCCGTTGTGGTACCCGTAGTCGACGTTGAGCTTCTTGGGCGCACCCGGGTTGAGGTCGTTCTGGTCGATCTCCGGCATGAGCGTGCGCTTGCCGTCGGCGTCCTTGGTGTAGGTCTCGCCCTCGACGCCCCACTTCGAGAACTCGAGGCCCTCGTCGGAGTAGAACAGCCAGTCGAGGTACTGGAGCATCGCCTTGAGGTTGTCGGAGTCCTTGACCTTCGACGACAGCATCGCGCCGCTCACGAGGCGGCCGCCGGCGACGAAGTCACCCGCGGGACCGGCCGGGACGCGGATCATCGTGACCTCGCCGGGCGTGCCCAGCTCGGTGAACGCGGTGCGGACCTTGAGGATCTCCTGGTCGTTCGTGAGCTGCGCGAACGTCTGGCCCGAGGCGATCTTCTGCTGCGCCTGGTCGTCGTCCTGCGTGAGGCTCTCGGGGTCGAGCAGACCGTCCTCGACGAGCCCGTGGAAGTACTCGAGCAGGTCGCGGTACTCGTCCATCGCACCGGCGTAGACGAACTCCTTGGCGCTGGCGTCCCAGTACGTGCCCTCGCCGAAGCCCCAGCCCGCCGCGGTGCCGAAGTTCGGCGCGGCGATGTTGAGCGTCGCCTCGATCGGGCCGTTGGCCGACCAGCGGTCGGACATCGGGAACTTGTCGGGGTACGCCTCCTTGACCTTCGCGAGGTCGGCCGCGAAGTCGTCGAACGTCTCGGGCTCGAGGCTCAGGCCGAGCTGCTCCCAGACGTCCTTGCGCACCGCGAACGTGTACATCGGGCGGACGGACTCACGCAGGCCGGGCAGCAGGTAGAACTTGCCGTCCTCCTGGCGCATCCGGTCCACGTCGTCCTGCAGGTCCCACTTCTCGACCTTGTCCTTGAAGTTGGGCATGTAGTCGATGTAGTCGCTCACGGGCAGGATCGCGCCGCCGGCGACGAACTGCGCCTCCTGGCCCGGGTGCGTCACCGAGATGATGTCGGGCGCGTTGCCGGCGCCGATGGCGACCGACTTGGCCTGGTCCCAGTCCGACAGCGGACGCGACGTGATGTCGAAGGAGACGTTCTGGTTCTCCTTGAACTTCGTCAGGATGTCCCAGTCGTCCTTGAGCGGGTAGTTCGGGTGGTCGCGGTACATCAGGCCGAACGTCACCGGCTCCGTCGCCTTGAACGTCGTCCCGACCGCGAAGTCCTCCATCGCGCCGACCGAGCCGATGTCCTCGGCGGACGGCTTGTCGCCGCCCCCGCCGTCGCCACCGCTGCCGCAGGCCGCCAGGGCCAGCGCGAGGGTCGCGGCGGTCGCGGCGTACGCCACCGACCGCTTCTTGGTCGTCCTCATGGTTCTCCTTCCGGGGGAACGTCGTCGTCCGGATCCGTGGAAGTTGCACCGCGACCCGGGTGGGGCGCGGGTGGGGCGATCAGGTCACTGCTTGACCGAGCCGAGCATCACGCCCGACACGAAGTACCTCTGGATGAAGGGGTACAGGCACACGATCGGCAGGACGGTGAGCAGCATCGTCACCGCCTTGACGTTGGCGGCGATCTGCGTCGCCTCCGCGGACCCGGCCGCGCCGTCGACGCTCGTGGCGCCCGCGATGAGGTTCCGCAGGTAGACGGTCACCGGGTACAGCTCGCGGTGGTCCATGTAGAGGAACGCGGCGAACCACGAGTTCCAGAACGCGACCGCGTAGAACAGGATCATCGTCGCGATGACCGCCTTGCTCAGCGGCAGGACGATGCGCCAGAGCTTGCCGTACGTGCTCAGGCCGTCGATCTCGGCGGCCTCCTCGAGCTCGGTCGAGAAGTTCTCGAAGAACGACTTCATGACCAGCAGGTTGAACACGCTGATCGCGTTGGGCAGCGCGATGGCCCACACGCTGTTGCGCAGACCCAGCTCGTTGACGAGCACGTAGTTGGGGATCAGGCCGCCGTTGAAGAACATGGTGAACACGGCGATGCCGATGAACACCTTGCGCCCCTTGAGGCGGTACTTGGAGATCGCGTACGCGTACGTCGTGGTGAGCACCATCGCGACGAGCGTCGCGACGACCGTGTAGTACACGGTGTTCTGGTAGTTGCGCCAGAACATCGAGTCGCTCATGACGAGCTGGAACGTCGTGAGGTTGAACCCGCGCGGCCAGATCGTGACCTGGCCCGAGTTGATGTACGACTCCGAGCTGAAGGCCTGCGCCGCCAGGTTCGCGAACGGGTACAGCGTGATCGCCGCGATGAGGACCAGGAGCGTCGCGTTGACGACGCGGAACGCGGTGTAGGCCCGCGTCTCCTTGACCGCCCGGACGGTCGGCTTCGACAGCTTCTTGTCGAGGCGCGTGACGTTGTCGACGGTCACCACAGGGAGGCTCCCACCACTCGGCGCGAGATCGCGTTGGCCGACAGGACGAGGGTGAGGCCGATGAGCGCCTCGAACAGGCCGATGGCCGTGGCGTAGGAGAACTGGCTGGACCCGATGCCGACGCGGTACAGGTACGTCGCGATGACGTCCGCGGTCGGGTAGAGCAGGGGGTTGTACAGCAGCAGGATCTTCTCGAACCCGACGGCCATGAACGTGCCGATGTTGAGGATCAGCAGGACGACCATCGTGGGCCGGATCCCCGGCAGCGTGACGTGCCACGTCTGGCGCCACCGGTTGGCGCCGTCGATGCGCGCGGCCTCGTACAGCTGCGGGTCGATCGTCGACAGCGCGGCGAGGTAGAGGATCGTGCCCCAGCCGACGGTCTGCCAGATCTCGGAGCTGATGTAGATGGTGCGGAACCACTCGGGCAGCTGCATGAACCCGATGGCGTCGCCGCCGATCGCGGTGATGACCTGGTTGACCGTGCCGCGCATCGCGGTGAGCTGGAAGACCAGGCCCGCGACGATGACGATCGACATGAAGTGCGGCAGGTACGAGATGGTCTGGATGATCCGCTTGAACCGCTGCGAGCGGAGCTCGTTGAGCATGAGCGCCAGCACGATCGGCAGCGGGAAGATGATGACGAGGCTGAGGACGCCCAGCACCAGGGTGTTCTGGAAGACGTTCCAGAACGTGGGGTCGTTGATGAACATCCGCACGTAGTGCAGACCGACCCACTCCTCGCCGAAGATCGAGCCGCCCGGCCGGAACCGGCGGAACGCGATCACGTTGCCGAGCATCGGCACGTAGCGGAAGACCAGGAAGAACACGAGCGGCAGGACCAGCAGCGAGTACAGCTGCCAGTCCCGGCGCAGCGCGCGGCCCCACGTGACGTGACCCTCGCGGCGCCTGCGGTCCGCCCGGTCGCGCGGCCCCGACGGGCCGGCGCCGTGCGCGACCGGTGCGGCGGCGCGCTGCGTGCGGTCGACCGTCGTCTGCGCGGCGACCGTGCCGTCGACGGTCACTCCGTCCTGCGTGGACATGGCTTCACCACCCTTCGCGGGTGAGGAGCACCCCGGTCGGGGCGGTGCTCGTCAGGTGCGGGTCGTGGTGGTGCGGCGGGGTCCCGGCGGCTGCCGGTCCCGTCTCGTGCTGCTCCGCCTGCATCGGTTCTCCACGCCCTCGTGGTCGAAACGTGTCGGCGGCCCATTCCGCCGAACGTGATGGCTGCCACGTTAGGCAAACGTTTGCGGTGCCGTCAACCTCCGTGTCCGAACCGAGACCGGACGGGTGTCCGGGACGACTTCCGAAGGTTGCCCGACATGCCGCCGGCCCGGGCCCCGAGCAGGCACGGCGGGGTGCTACCGTCGGCCTCGAAACTTGCGGACACACCACGGGCACCCGACGACGACGTCACCTCCCGCTGTCACGGCGAGCCCGGCCGAAGGAGGCCCCGTGGCCACGTCGACCGACGGGCGACGCACCGTGACCATCGCCGAGATCGCGGCGCTCGCCGGCGTGTCCGTGCCGACCGTCTCCAAGGTCCTCAACGGCCGCGCCGACGTCGCCGCCGCGACCCGCGCGCGCGTCGAGACGATCCTCGAGGAGCACAGCTACCGACGACGACGCGGGCGCGGGTCAGGCGACCCGAGCCTCATCGACCTGGTGTTCCACCACATCGACAACGCGTGGGCGCAGGAGGTCATCAAGGGCGTCGAGGACGCCGCCGCCGCGCGCCGCGTCGGCGTCGTGCTCTCGGAGCTGGGCGGCGTGCACCGCCCGCCGCAGGACCTCATCGACGACATCCTCGCCCGCCGCCCGCTCGGCGTGCTGCTCGTGCTCTCGACGCTCGACGCGACGCAGCGCCACCAGCTCGAGTCCCGCTCGATCCCGTTCGTCGTCGTCGACACCTTCGGCGAGCCGCCCGCGGGCGTGCCCACCGTGGGGTCCAACAACTGGAACGGCGGTCTCATCGCGACCCGGCACCTGCTCGCGCTGGGCCACCGCCGCATCGGCGTCATCGCCGGCCCGCCCGACGTGCTGTGCTCGCGCGCCCGCGTCGACGGCTACCGCAGCGCGCTCGCCGAGGCCGGCGTCGACGCGGACCCCGACCTCGTGCGCTGGGGCGACTTCCACGTCACGGGCGGGTACGAGCACGGCCTGCGGCTGCTGCAGCGCGCCGACCGACCCACCGCGATCTTCGCGGGCTCCGACTACCAGTGCCTCGGCGTCATGCGCGCCGTGCGCGAGCTCGGGCTCTCGATCCCCGAGGACGTGTCGGTCGTGGGCTACGACGACATCCCGCTCGCGCAGTGGCTCGGACCGTCCCTGACGACCGTCCGCCAGCCGCTGCGCGACATGGCGGCCACCGCGACCCAGATGGTGCTCAGCCTGGCCGCGGGCGAGCGCCCGGCGAACCTGCGGATCGACCTGGCCACCGAGCTCGTCGTCCGCGAGTCGACCGCCCCCGCGCCCGCCTGATCGTCGGGCGCGGCGACGCCGACCGGACGGAGACGTCCAGCCACCGGGACCACCCCGCCACGAGACCGGCCGCAGTGCGGGTGGCCGACGCCGTGAGCAGCACGGGCCCGGGCTCGCGGACCGGGCGTCTCACGGCACGGGCACCGAGCCGGCGGTGAGTCGGCGGTGCGGTCGGGCTCTCCGTCAGGGTCCGCCGTCAGGCCCTCCCGTCAGCCGATCGCGACCACCGGCTCGCCGGGTCGCAGCGTGACCCGGCGGCGCGCGCCGTCCGCCCCCTCGCGCACGTCCACCACGACCGGGCGGACCGCCTCGAGCACGGCTCGCACGACCCGCCCGTCGCGCCACACGAGGTCCACGAGCCGCACGCCGCCGCGCAGCCGCAGCCCCCGCACGCGACCGTCGGGCCACGCGGCGGGCAGCGCCGGCAGCAGGTGCACCTCGCGCACGCCGTCGGCGCCCAGGCGGTGCGCCTGCACGAGGGTCTCGGCGAGCCCCGCGGTGAAACCCAGGTTCCCGTCGATCTGGAACGGCGGGTGCGCGCACAGCAGCGAGCGGTACACGCCGCCGCGCTCGGCGGCCGGCGCGTCGGCGGGCGGCAGGTCAGCAGGGTCGGCGTCCACCGGGTGCAGGAACGCCGCGACCAGGGCGGTCACGCCGGCGGGGTCCCGCAGCCGGGCGCGCAGCGCGAGCCGCCACGCGAGGGACCAGCCGGTCGAGTCGGGGCCGCGCGCGTCGAGCGTGCGGCGCGCCGCCGCCGCGAGCGCAGGCGTCTGGTCGGGGTCGATCGACGTGCCCGGGAACACCCGGTACAGGTGCGACTGGTGGCGGTGCGCGGGCTCGGCGTCGGGGACGTCGGTCGACCACTCGGCGAGGCGGCCGTCGGGGGCCACCCGCTCGGTCGGCAGCCGGTCGAGCGCACCGTCGACCGCGGCCCCCAGGTCCTCGTCGTGGTCGCCCGCGACCGGCGCGAGGCGCAGCACGTGCTCCAGCAGGTCGCGCGCCATCGCGACGTCCGACGTGGTGGAGACGCCCGCCGCGGCGGGCCGCCCGTCGGGCAGCAGGTAGTGGTTCTCGGGGCTCGTCGCGGGCGCCGTGCCGAGCGTGCCGTCGGGCTGCGGCACGAGCGTGTCCAGCAGGAACAGCGCGGCGCCGCGCACCACCGGCCAGTGCCGGCGCAGCGCGTCGTCGTCGCACGTCCAGTCGTGGTGGTCCACGACGTGCCGCGCGAGCCACACGCCGCCGAACGGCCACCAGGACCAGCTCACCGAGTCCCGCCCGCGCCCCGTCGGGCCCGTGAAGCACCACGGGTCGCTGTTGTGGTGCGCGACCCAGCCGCGCGCGCCGTACAGCGTGCGCGCGGTGCCCTCGCCCGCCGCGGCCAGCCGGTCGAGCCACGCCAGCAGCGGCTCGTGGCACTCCGCGAGGTCGCCGACGAGCGTCGGCCAGTAGTTCATCTCGGTGTTGATGTTGATCGTGTAGTTCGCGTTCCACGGCGGCTGGACGTGCGGGTTCCAGACGCCCTGCAGGTTCAGCGGCAGCGTCCCGGGCCGCGAGCCGGCGACCGTGAGGTAGCGCCCGTGCTGGAACGCGAGCACCGCGAGGTGCGGGTCGGGCGCGCCGTGCGCGTGCCGCACGAGGCGCGCGTCGAGCGGCAGGTCGGGCACGACGTCCCCCGGCGCGTCGCCGCCGGGCGAGCCCAGGTCCAGGTGCACCCGCCCCATGAGCGCCGCGTGGTCGGCCTCCTGACGCGCGGGCAGGCCGTCGAGGTCCGCGAGCGCGGCGTCGAGCGCGGCACGGGCCTGCGTCGCGACGCGCGTGCGGTCGCCGTGCAGCGTCCCGCTCACGACGTCGTGGTCGGACGCGGTCGCCACCACGACGCGCACGCGGTCCGCGCCACGCACGACGACGACCCCGTCGACGACCTCGGCGCTCGCACCCGGTCCGTCGGCGAGCACCGCGACCGCGACGCCCGCGTGCACCGACCGTCCGCCGTACGTCACCTGGTCGGGCTCGCCCGAGTAGTTCGGGAGCACGTGCGACGGCATGTCGACGGCCGCGCGCAGGACCGCGGCGTCGGCGGGGCGGTCGGCACGGTGGTCGGCGGGGGCGTCGCCGGGCGCGGGGTCCGCGACGGGCGCGACGGCCCACGCGTGCCGGGACGTGAGCCGCACGCGGAGCTCGCCGCCGGGCACCGTGCCGGCGTCGTCACGGGACACGTCGGCGCCGGCGTGCGCCCGGTCGAGCAGCAGCACGCGGTCGGGGTGGCTCACGCGCACGTCCTGCCGCCACGGCGTGCCGTCGGCGGCCCGCCACGCGCTGGACGCGACGCCCGTGGCCAGGTCGAGCACACGGCGGTAGCGCGTCTCCCCCGCGGCGCCGGGGTGGTCGACCTCGACGTCGACGAGCGGCTGGTACGCCTGCGACCAGCCGGTCTGCAGCCGCTGCACCTCGCGCTCGGCGCCGAGCGGGTCGTCGGCCGCGAGCCGTGCCCGGGCACGCGCGAGCACGCCGGGCGGCGCGTCGTCGCCGAGCGGCCCGACCGGCTGCGGCGGGCCGTCGAGCGGCGCGCCCGACCAGCAGGTGTCGTCGTTGACCTGCAGCACCTCGTGCGCGGTGCCGCCGTGCACCATCGCGCCGATGGTCCCGTTGCCCACCGGGAACGCGTCCGTCCAGCGCCGGGCGGGTGCGTCGAGCCGCAGCTGCAGGCGCGTCGTCGCGCCGACCTCGTCGTCCACGCACCCCACCCAACCATCCGTGCGCGTCGCGTCGCAGCCCGTCCCGGGTGGCAGGATCGGCGCGTGCACGTCGTGTTCTACGAGCCCCGCATCCCCGGCAACACCGGCAACGCGATCCGCATGTGCGCCGGGACGGGGGCCACGCTGCACCTGGTCGAGCCCTTGGGCTTCGACCTGTCCGAGGCACGGCTGCGGCGCGCCGGCCTGGACTACCACGACCTCGCGCACCTCGTCGTGCACGCCGACCTCGACGCGCTCCTCGCGGCGCTGCCGGACGCGCGGGTGCTCGCGTTCACGACGCAGGCCACCCGGCGGTACACGGACGTCGACTGGCGCGACGACGACGCGCTGCTGTTCGGCCCCGAGCCGACGGGGCTGCCGCCCGAGGTGCTCGCGCACCCGCGCGTGAGCGACCAGGTGCGCATCCCGATGCTGCCCGGTCGCCGGTCCATGAACCTGTCGAACGCGGCGGCGGTCGCGACGTACGAGGCGTGGCGCACGCTGGGGTTCCCGGGCGGCGTCTGAGGCCCCGCGTCAGGGCCGTGTGAGGATCGTGCGGTGCTCGCCACCCGCCCCCTGCTCACCGGCACGTTCGGCATGGTCGCCTCGACCCACTGGCTCGCGAGCGCGGTCGGCATGCGCACGCTCGAGGCGGGCGGGAACGCGTTCGACGCGGCCGCCGCGGCGGGGTTCGCGCTGAGCGTCGTCGAGCCGCACCTCAACGGCCCCGGCGGCGACGCACCGCTGATCGGGCACCGGGCGTCGGACGGGCACACGTTCGTGATCTGCGGGCAGGGCGTCGCCCCCGCGCTCGCGACGACGGACGCGTGCCGCGCGCTCGGCGTCGAGGAGATCCCCGGCACGGGCCACCTCGCGGCGGTCGTGCCCGGCGCGTTCGGCGCGTGGCTCGACCTGCTGGCGCGGTACGGCACGCTCCCGCTGGCCGACGTGCTGGGACCCGCGATCGGCTACGCGCGCGACGGTCACCCGCTCCTGCCGGCCGCCGCGAGCACGGTCGCGACGGTCGCGGACATGTTCCGGGCGCACTGGCCGACGAGCGCCGCGGTGTACCTGCCGGGCGGCGCGGCCCCGGCACCGGGCGCGCGGTTCACCAACCCGGACCTCGCGACGACGTTCGAGCGGCTGCTCGCCGAGGCCGCGGCCGCGGGGCCCGACCGCGAGGCGCAGCTCGAGGCCGCGCGCCGTGCGTTCTACGAGGGCTTCGTGGCCGAGGCGGTCGACGCCTTCGTGTCCGGCACGCCCGTGCACGACGCGACGGGTCGCGCGCACACGGGGTTCCTGCGCGGCGACGACCTCGCGGCCTGGCGCGCGACCGAGGAGCCGACCGTCGCGGTGCCGTTCGCGGGCGTCGAGGTCAACAAGACGGCCGCGTGGGGGCAGGGGCCGATGCTGCTGCAGCAGCTGCGCCTGCTCGACGCGCTCGGGGTCGACGACCTGGTGCGCGCGGCGGTCGCCCCGGGTGCGGGCGACGCGCCGGACGGTCCGCTGACCGAGCTCGTGCACGTGGTCACGGAGGTCGCCAAGCTCGCCGCGGCCGACCGCGACGCCTGGTACGGCGACGACGGCGACGTCCCCCTCGACGCGCTGCTGTCCCCCGCGTACGCCGCGCAGCGCGCGCGACTGGTCGGTGCGGAGGCCGACGGCGGGTACCGGCCGGGGTCGCCGGACGGCCGCACGCCGCGACTTGCCCGGGCGCTCGTCGCTGCCCGCGCCGCGGCGGACGCGGGCGACGCGCGCGGGCCGGGCGTCGCGGGGCTGGGCGAGCCGACCGTGTCCCCGATCGGCCTGAGCCCGGGCGACACGTGCCACGTCGACGTCGTGGACCGGTGGGGCAACCGGGTCTCCGCGACGCCGTCGGGCGGGTGGCTGCAGTCGAGCCCGGTGGTGCCGGGGCTGGGGTTCGCGCTGCCGACGCGCGCGCAGATGTTCTGGGTGGAGGACGGCCTGCCCGCGAGCCTCGCGCCCGGGCGACGGCCCCGGACGACCCTGAGCCCGGCCCTCGCGCTGGGCGACGGGCACGGGTTCGCGTTCGGCACGCCGGGCGGCGACCAGCAGGACCAGTGGACGGTGCCGTTCCTGCTGCGGCACCTGCTGGGCGGGCTGGACCTGCAGGAGGCGATCGACGCGCCCGCGTGGCACTCGTCGCACGTGCACGGGTCGTTCCACCCGCGCACGCACGTGCCGCGGGGCCTGGTCGCCGAGTCCCGCCTGGGCGCCGCGGTGCTCGCGGGACTGGCCGCGCGTGGGCACGCGGTGGCCGACGCGGGGCCCTGGACGCTCGGACGCATCAGCGCCGCGGGCGTGCGCGCCGACGGGTTCCTCGAGGCGGCCGCGAACCCCCGCGGGCGGCAGGGCTACGCGGTCGGCCGCTGACCTGCTCCGTGACGGTGTTGTGACAACCGCGTGACTGCCGCTGACACCGCCGGTGACCGGGTGAGAAATCACGCTCACCAGCACGTCTGTCGGCGGCAGTGCGGAAGTCGGTCGAACGGGACGCGCTTCCAGTCATGGTGTTCTCCATGAGGGTTCTATGAGGATCTGACCGCTGACACGTTTCGGACATGCCACCGGCGCTACGGTCGCTGACATGCCCTACGACGTCGTGGACGCGCACCTCCAGGCGTGGGACCCCGAGACGGTCCACTACCCCTGGATGGCGCACGACCCGGCGCTGCTGCAGCGCACCTACCGGGTCGACGAGGTCGGCGGAGCGTTGCACGAGCACCACGTGGACGGCGTGGTGCTCGTGCAGTCCGCGGACAACCGCGCCGACAGCGAGCACCTGCTGTTCCAGGCGCTGTGCTCCCCCCACGTCCTCGGCGTCGTGGCCTGGGTGCCGCTCGACCACCCGGAGGACGCGGCCACCCAGCTCGACCACTGGCGCGCCGAGCCGGTCGTCGGCATCAGCCACCACGTGGACCGCGAGGCCGACCCGCAGTGGCTGCTGCGTGACGCCGTCGGCGAGGGCCTCACGATGCTCACCGAACGCCGGCTCGTGCTCGACGTGCCCGCGACGACACCCGCGCTGCTCGCGCACGTCGCGACGGTCGCCGACCGGCACCCGAAGCTCACGGTCGTCGTGGACCACCTCGGCGCGCCGCCCCTGGCCGCGCTGCGTGCCGGCGACACGACGACCTGGCGGGCGTGGTGCGACGCGCTGCACCGCGCGGCCGACGTGCCGAACGTCGTCGCGAAGCTCGCGGGGCTGGGCCGCGCCGCCGGCCCGGGGTGGACCGTCGACGACGTCCGTCCGGCCGTCGACCACGCGCTCGACGCCTTCGGACCCGACCGGCTCATGGCCGGCAGCGACTGGCCGACGGCGCTCGACGCGCACGGGTCCTGGCACGAGGTGTGGGGCGGCCTGCGCGCGGCGCTCGGCGACCTCGGCGACCACGGCGTCGCGCAGGTGCTCGGGCGCACGGCGGTCGAGGTCTACGGCATCCCGCCGCTCGTCCCGGAGCGCTGACCTCGGTCGCCGCGGTCCGGCGTGGACTCCCGCAGCACGACCTCCGTGGCGACCGGGTGCACGCGCGGCTGCCCCGGGGCCGGCTCGAGCACGAGCCGCGTGACCAGCGCACCGACCTCCACGAGCGGCACCCGCACGGTCGTGAGCCCCGGCACGACGTCCCGGAGGGTGAGGATGTCGTCGAACCCCGCGAGCGCGACCTCCTCGGGGACGCGCACGCCACGGTCGCGCGCCGCTGCGAGCGCACCGAGCGCCATGACGTCGGTCACCGCGAACACCACGTCGACGTCGGCGCCGACGGCCAGCAGCTCGCGCATCGCGGCCCGGCCGCCGTCGTGCGTGAAGTCGCACGTGAGCACGTGCGCGGGGTCGACGGGCGCGCCGAGCTCGGCGAACGCCGCCGTGAACCCGTCGCGCCGGGCACGCGCGGTCAGGTGCGCGTCGGGGCCCGCGAGCACCGCCGGCCGTCGGTAGCCGCGCGCGTGCAGCGCCCGCGCGAGGTCGGCGGCCCCCGCGGCGTCGTCGACGACGACCGTGTCGACGCCGAGCACGGGCTGCCCCACGAGCGCCGCCGAGCCGCCGGACGCCGCGTAGTCGGCCAGCGCACGACGCATCACCTCGTTGCCGGGGTCGTCGTCGTGACGTCCGCCGACCACGACGATGGCGCGGGCGCGCTGCCGCTGCAGCAGACGCACCACCTCGACCTCACGGTCGGGCTCGTGCTGCGTGGTGCTGAGCATGACCTGCAGCCCCGCGGTGTCGGCCGCGGCCGTGACACCGGCCGCGATCGAGGAGAAGTACGGGTCGGTGATGTCGTGGACCACCAGCCCGAGGCACGTCGTGCGACCGCGGGCCATCGCCTGGGCGTTCGCGTCGGGGGTGTACCGCAGCCGTTGCGCGGCCTCGAGGACCCGCTCGCGCAGGTCGGCCCGGACGGTCCGGTTCGCGCTGCCGTTGACGGCACGCGACGCCGTCGCGAGCGACACGCCCGCCTCACGTGCGACGTCGCTCAGCGTGACGCTCGTGGCCATGCCGGAAGGCTAGGCCACGCGGGCACGCGCCGTGGTGGCGTTCACCGGGCCTTTCTGCCCGCGGGCCGGTACCGCTCGTCGTGCGAGGTCAGCGGTCGACGCGCGCCCCGCCGCCGCCCGCGAGCCTGAGCACCTCGGCCTTCGTGGCCATCGTCGTGTCACCCGGCGTGGTCATCGCCAGGGCGCCGTGCGCCGCGCCGTACTCGACGGCGGTGGCGAGCGGCTGTCCGTCGAGCAGCCCGAACGCGAGGCCCGACGCGAACGAGTCGCCGCCGCCCACCCGGTCGAGGATCTCGAGCCCGGTCCGGTGCGTCGCCCGCACGAGCCCGGACTCGCGGGACCACGCGATCGCGCCCCAGTCGTTGACGGTCGCGCTGCGGACGGTGCGCAGCGTCGTCGCGACCACCCGGAAGTTCGGGTACGCGGCGACGGCGCGCTCGATCATCGCCGCGAACGCGTCGACCTCGAGCTCGGACAGGTGCTCGTCGACCCCCTCGACCTCGAAGCCGAGCGAGGCGGTGAAGTCCTCCTCGTTGCCGAGCATGACGTCGACGTGCGGCGCGATCTCCCGGTTGACCTCCTGGGCCCGCGCCTGCCCGCCGACCGCCTTCCACAGCGACGGCCGGTAGTTGAGGTCGTAGGAGACGACGGTGCCGTGCCGGCGCGCGACCGTGACGGCCTCGAGGACCGTCGCCGCCGCGGTGTCGGACAGTGCGGCGAAGATCCCGCCGGTGTGGAACCAGCGCACGCCGAGCTCGCCGAACACGTGCTCCCAGTCGACGTCGCCGGGCGCGATCTGCGAGGCCGCCGTGTGCCCGCGGTCGGACACGCCGACCGCGCCGCGCACCCCGAACCCCCGCTCGGTGAAGTTGAGGCCGTTGCGGACCTCGCGGCCGACGCCGTCGTACGGTACCCAGCGCACGAACGACGTGTCCACGCCGCCCTGCAGCACGAGGTCCTCGACGAGCCGGCCGACCTCGTTGTCCGCGAGCGCGGTCACGACCGCGGCCCGCAGCCCGAACGCGCGCCGCAGGCCGCGCGCGACGTTGTACTCGCCGCCGCCCTCCCACGCGCGGAACTGGCGCGCGGTGCGGATCCGCCCCTCTCCCGGGTCGAGCCGCAGCATGACCTCGCCCAGCGAGACGGCGTCGTAGCGGCACGCGGACGCGGGGCGGAGGTTCAGGTCGGACATCGTCGGCTCCTGACGCGGGACGGCGGACTGGATCGAACTCTCACCGCGAGGGTGGGGACTGGGTCGACCTCTCGC
>NZ_LNTD01000088.1 GCF_001462455.1 Cellulomonas sp. B6 | reverse complement strand
GACGACGTCGGGCACCGGCGGCGGCCGCGACGGTCGCGCGGCGCGCACCGCGGAGCAGCCGTGCGGCCCCGCGGTGCGCCGCCGGTCCCGCCATCCGTCGTGACCCGGCCGCTCGACGGGCGGCCGACGACGGTCTCGCCGCGCCTCGGCCGCACGAACGCCGCCGCGTCCGTGCCCGTCAGGGGTGCAGGCTCCACCGCCACGCGTCGACGCCGCGCGCGGGACCGACGCCGCCGCGCAGCCGGCCGGGGGCGGCCCACCGGGCACGGGCGGCGCGTGCCCGGGCCTCGGCGTCGTCGGCGAGCGGCTCGTGCCCGCTCGCGGCGGCCACGAGCCCCGCGACGAGGGCCGCGAGCTCGACCTCGTCGGGCGCGCCCCGCACCACCTGCACGTGCGGGTCGACGTGCGGCGCCGCGTCGTCGTCGGGGGCGCTCACGCGTCGTCCTCGGTGCCCTCGTCGTCCTCGTCGAGCAGGACCGGGCCGCCGCGACCCGCACCCCACTCGCCGACCACGTAGCCGCGGTCGCCCAGGGTCCGGGCGATCTGCGCGCCGCCGTCGTCGACGATGTCGATCACGGCGTCGAGCGTGAGGTCGCTGACGGTGGGTGGCAGCTCGACCACGAACCCCAGGTGGAACGTGTCGTGGTCGCCGGGCGACACGGGCGCGTCGTCGTCGCCCTCCGTGTCGTCCCACGTCATGCCCGTGAGGTCCGCGTGCAGCCCGAGCCGGTCGTGCAGCAGGTCGTACAGGCGCGCGTTGAGCGTGCCGACGCGCTGCTCCAGCGCCAGCACGCGCGGGTCCTCGTCGGCCTCGCGCGCACCGAACTCGGCGCGCACCCCGACGGCGGTCTCGACGTACGCGTGCAGCGCCGCCGACAGCTCGTCGACCGTCGCGTGCAGGTCACCCGCCTCGACGCCCGTGAGCGGCTCGCCGCCGTGCGACGTCGGGTCGTGCTCGTCGTGGCCGTGGCCGTCGTGCTCGTCGCTCATGCGTCGCTCCGGTCGTCGCTCCGGTCGTGGGTCACAGCGGGATGTTCCCGTGCTTCTTGGGGGGCAGGCTCGCGCGCTTGGTGCGCAGCAGGCGCAGCGCGCGCACCACCTGCGACCGGGTCTCCGACGGCGCGATGACGTCGTCGACGTAGCCGCGGTCCGCGGCGTCCCACGGGTTGACGATCGCGTCCTCGTACTCGTCGGTGAGGCGCCGGCGCTCGGCCTCGACGTCGCCGCCCGCGTCCGCGACCTTCTTCAGCGCGCCGCGCTGCAGGATGTTGACCGCACCGCCCGCGCCCATGACGGCGATCTGCGCGGTCGGCCACGCGAGGTTGACGTCGGCGCCGAGCTGCTTGGAGCCCATGACGATGTACGCACCGCCGTAGGCCTTGCGCGTGATGACCGTGACGAGCGGGACCGTCGCCTCGGCGTAGGCGTAGATGAGCTTCGCGCCGCGGCGGATGATGCCGTTCCACTCCTGGTCGGTGCCCGGCAGGAAGCCCGGCACGTCCACGAACGTCAGCACGGGGATGCCGAACGCGTCGCACGTGCGCACGAACCGCGCGGCCTTCTCGGCCGCGTTGATGTCGAGCGTGCCCGCCATCTGCATCGGCTGGTTGGCGACGACCCCGACCGGGTGCCCCTCGACGTGCCCGAACCCGATCACGACGTTCTGCGCGTACAGCGCCTGCACCTCCAGGAAGCTGCCGTCGTCCAGGACCGTCTCGAGCACGGTGTGCATGTCGTACGGCTGGTTGTCGGAGTCGGGCACGAGCGTGTCCAGTACGAGGTCGTCCTCGGTGACCTCGAGCTCGGCCTCGTGCTCGAACGCGGGCGGCTCGGCGAGGTTGTTGGTCGGCAGGTAGGCGAGCAGCGTGCGCACCCAGTCGATCGCGTCGTCCTCGTCCGAGGCCATGTAGTGCGCGACGCCCGAGCGCGTCGAGTGCGTCGTCGCGCCGCCCAGCTCCTCGAAGCCGACGTCTTCGCCGGTCACCGAGCGGATGACGTCCGGGCCGGTGATGAACATGTTCGACGTGCCGTCGGCCATGACGATGAAGTCGGTGAGCGCGGGGGAGTACACCGCGCCGCCGGCGGACGGCCCGAGGATGAGGCTGATCTGCGGGATCACGCCCGAGGCGGCGACGTTGCGGCGGAAGATCTCCGCGAACTGCGTGAGCCCCGCGACACCCTCCTGGATGCGCGCGCCGCCGCCGTCGCTGATGCCGACGAGCGGCACGCCCGTGCGCAGCGCGAGGTCCATGACCTTCGTGATCTTCTCGCCGTGCACCTCGCCCAGCGAGCCGCCGAAGACCGTGAAGTCCTGCGAGTACACGCACACCGGACGGCCGTCGACCGTGCCGTGGCCGACGACGACGCCGTCACCCTCGACGCGGCGCCTCTCGAGCCCGAAGTTCGTGGACCGGTGCCGCACGAACGCGTCGAGCTCGGTGAACGAGCCCGGGTCGAGCAGGGCCTCGATGCGCTCGCGGGCGGTCTTCTTGCCGCGCGCGTGCTGCTTGGCGGCCGCGTTCTCCTCGGCCGCGTCGACGGCCGCGGCGCGGCGCGCGCGCAGGTCGTCGAGGAGGCCCGCGGTGGTGCGGGGCGGGCGGGGCGGCTGCGGCGTCGACGGCGTCGTCGCGGTGGGGTCGGTCTGCGTCACCCGACCGAGGCTAGTTGTCGCAGGGCCACCAGGGGCGTGCACCGGCCCGACCGTGTTGCCCGGACCCGGCTGTGGGGACCCCACAACGCGCCCCTGCGCGGCGGGCGGGCCGTGGGCCATCATGGGCGGATGACGAGCGTGCGACCGCCCCTCGACGTCGGGACGCTGCGGGAGATGCTCCTGGCACCCGCGGGACCCCTCGCGCGGCTCGACGTCGTGCCGGCGTCCGCGTCGACCAACGACGACGTCGTCGCCGGGCTGCGCGCCGACCCCGACGCGTGGCCGCACGCGAGCCTGCTGGTCGCCGAGCACCAGACGGCGGGCCACGGGCGTGCCGGACGCACCTGGACCACACCGGCCAGGGCCGCGCTGACCTGCACGTTCGTCGCCCGGCCGCAGTCGTCGCCCGCGACCTACGGGTGGCTGCCGCTGCTCGCGGGGCTCGGCACGGTGCGCGCCCTGCGCGCGACCGCGGGCGTGCGCGCGGTCCTCAAGTGGCCCAACGACGTGCTCGTCGAGCTCGACGACGCGGAGCCGCTCGACGGCTGGGGCACGGCACGCAAGGTCGCGGGGATCCTCGCGTCGGCCGTGCCGCAGGTGCCCGCCGTGGCCGTGGGGATCGGCGTCAACGTCGACCAGACCGCCGACGAGCTGCCCGTGCCGTGGGCGACGTCGCTCGCGCAGGCGGGCGCGCGTGCCGCCGACCGCGCGACCGTCCTGGTCGCGCTCGTCGCGTCGCTCGACGAGGTCGCGCGCCGCTGGGGCGAGCACGGCGGCGACGCCGCGGCCGCCGGGCTCGTCGAGGAGGTCGCGTCCGTGTGCGCGACCATCGGCCAGGACGTGCGGGTCGAGCTGCCGGGCGGCCACGTGCTCGCGGGGGTCGCGCAGGGCCTCGCCGACGACGGCGCGCTGGAGGTCCGCACCGCCGACGGGACCGCGCACCGCGTGCTCGCGGGCGACGTCGCGCACGTGCGCGTGACGGGCACCACACGAGCGTGAACTAGGCTCGGGCCCGTGCAGGACGGCGTCGCAGGCGCGGGCCAGGACGAGCCCGAGGACGTGTCCGCGACGGCGGTCGCGGACGCCGTCGCCGCACCGTCGCGCGTCGCCCGCACCACGGATCTCGACGAGCTCCTGCTGGGTGGTCCCCGCACCCTGACCGCGCGCGACCTGGCACGCATCGCGCACGTCGACCTCGAGCTCGTGCGGACGTTCTGGCGCACGCTCGGCCTGCCGAGCCACGGCGACGACGAGGTCATGTTCACCGAGCGCGACGCGCAGGCGCTCGTGATGGCCACCTCGCTGGTCGCCGAGCACGGGCTGGACCTGCGCACGGTCGTCACGGTCATCCGGTCGCTCGGGCACACGTCGGACCGCCTCGCGCTGTGGCAGGTCGAGGCGCTCGTCGAGGACATGTCGACGCGGTACGAGCTCGACGACACGTCGGCGCGGCTGCTCGTGCTCGACCGCCTGCGCGACCTGGCCCCCGTGCTCGAGCAGCAGCTGCTGCACTCCTACCGCCGCCAGCTCGCGGCCGTCGCCGACCGGTACGCGGCCGAGTTCGGCGACGCACGCGGGCAGGCCGCGCAGAGCGAGGCGCTGCCGCTCGCCCGGGCCGTGGGGTTCGCCGACATGGTGTCGTTCACGCGGCGCACCGCGGGCCTCGGGTCGACCGACCTGTCGTCGTTCGTGCAGCGGTTCGAGACCGCGGCGCGTGACGTGGTCGTCGGTGCGGGTGGTCGCGTCGTGAAGACGATCGGCGACGCCGTGCTGTTCATCGCCGACACGCCGGGGGTCGGTGCCGCCGTCGCGGTGGGCCTCGCGGACGCGTTCGGCGACTCGATGGACGTCGCCGCGGCGCGCAGCACCGGCGGGCTCGCCGAGGGTGCGCGGGGTGTCACGCCCGTGCGCGTCGGCCTCGTGTGGGGCCGCGTGCTGTCGCGGTTCGGCGACGTGTTCGGCCCGAGCGTCAACCTCGCCGCCCGGCTGACCGACGTCGCCGAGCCGTCGACCGTGCTCGTCGACGCCGCGACCGCGCAGGTGCTGGGCGGCGACCCGCGGTTCCGCCTCACCGAGCAGCCGGTGCGCGACCTGCCGGGCCTGGGCCCGACCGGGTCGTTCCGGCTGTCACGCGCGGGCTGACGTCCTGCGCGGTGCCGTCGGCGGTTCGCCGCCCAGGCATCCCTCCCGTGTGTGGCATTCCGGCGGCATGGGCGCCGGAAGGCCACACGGCGTCCCGCTGGCCGGGCGTCCGTGCGTCGTGCTCGGCGGGCGGGTGGCCGAGCGCGTCGTCCACAGGTGGGGCGAGAGGCCCCCGCGGCGGGCGGTGCGCTGCGAGGGTCGGCCGATGACCCGAGCCCCGCGCCCCTCGCCTGTCCACGTGCCCGACGTCTCGGCGTTGCCCGACCCGGTGCGCTCGGTCGTGCTGCGGCACGCCGGTGCCGCGACCGTCGCGCAGCTCGCTGCCGCCGGCGTGCCCGGTCGCACGGTTCGGGACCGCGTGTCCGCCGGGCGGTGGCAGCGGCCGTTCCGTGGGGTCGTGGTGCTGCAGTCCGGGACGTTGTCGTGGTGGCAGACCGCCCACGCGGCGCTGCTCGCTGCCGGCCCCGGTGCGGCGTTGTCGCACGCCTCCGCCGCGTACGTGCACGGTGTCGTGCGCGTGCCCGGTGACGCCGTCGTGGTGAGCGTGCCTGTGCCCCGCACGGTCCGGCCGCAGCACGGCCTGCGGGTGCGCCGTCGCCGCGTCATGCCGCACGCGAGCGGACGCCTGCGGACGATCGACGTCGTCGAGACGGTGCTCGACCTGCTCGACGAGGTCGTGGACGAGGACACCGGGGTCGCCGTCGTCACGGAGGCCGTGCGCCTCGGCGTCGCGCCCGCCGTCGTCCTGCACCGGGCCGAGCAGCGGAGGACGCTGCGGCACCGCGCGCTGGTGAGGGCCGTGCTGGGTGACCCGACCCTCGGCGTGGAGTCACCGCTCGAGCACCGGTACGTGCGGGACGTCGAACGCCGGCACGGGTTGCCACGCACGGTCGGCCAGGTACGGCAGCGGGTCGACGGTCGGTGGATCCGCGCCGACCGCGTGCACCCCGGCCTGCGGGTCCGCATCGAGCTCGACGGTCGCCTCGGTCACCCCGGGGGGACGACGGACCGTGACGTGTGGCGTGACAACGCCGTCCTCGTCGAGCACGACGACCTCACGCTCCGCTACCGCTGGTCGCACGTGACGGGTCAGCCGTGCGCCGTCGCCGCGCAGGTCGCCGCCGCGCTCACCCGTGCCGGACGCCTGACGACGGTGACCCGGTGCCCCGACTGCTCGTGAGTCGAGGGCGCGCGGCGCGGCAGCTCGCCGTGCTGTGCCACGTTCCGGCGGCCAGCCCGCCGGAACGCCGTACGATGTCGCGGCCCGGTCGAGGCAGTGCGCCGACCACGAGCGGGTGCGGGTGGCCGGGGGTGCGCTGCGGCAGCGGGCGGGTCGCGGACACGTCGGCCGTGGTGCGTGCGAGGGGCCGGCGCGGGTCGGGCCGAGGTCAGGCCGGGGTGGTGGGATCCGCCGGGTCGACCGGTTCCAGCAGCGCGGGGGAGTTGTTCGCGACCGCGTTGACGCGCGTCGAGACGGGGACCGCCGTGAGCTCCGGGGGCGCGACCGCCAGCAGGTCGCGGGCCTCCTCGGCCCCGACGGCGGGGTCGAGCCAGGCTGCCCACGCGTCGCGCGGCAGGATCACCGGCTGGCGGTCGTGGATCGGGGCCATCGCGTCGGTGGCGGGGCGCGTGACGACCGTGACGGTGACGAGCCAGCGGTCGGGGGCGTCGTCGGCCTTGGTCGGGTCGCGCCAGAACTCGTAGAGCCCGGCGAGGGCGGCGAGGTCGTCGTCGGCCGGGTGGATCCAGAACGGCTGCTTCGGGGCCCGGCGCGAGCGGGGGGCACCGGCGGGCGCCTCCGGCGGGGCCTGCCACTCGTAGTAGCCGTCGGCCGGGAGCAGCGCGCGCCGCGCGGCGAAGGCACGCGCGAACGCGGGCTTGTCGGCGACGGTCTCGACGCGCGCGTTGATCATGCGGCTGCCGACCGACGGGTCCTTCGCCCACGACGGGACGAGGCCCCACCGCGCGACCCGCAGCTGGCGGGTGATCTCGCCCGTGTCACGGTCGGCGCGCTCGACGACCATGCGGACGCCGTCCGTCGGGGCGACGTTCCACGACGGCGGGAGCAACGTCACCTCGTCGGCGACGGTCGCGACCGCGAACTCGTCGGCGATCGCCTGGTCCTCCCGGAACGACGCGTACCTCCCGCACATGAGCGCCAGCCTCCCACCGCCCACCGACACCCGCGTCCCGGGAGCCCGCGGCGACGCGAGCGACGTGCGCGGACGCCGCTGGGTGTTCGTCAGGGGCCCGGGTGGTGACGTGACGAGGCACACGGCCCCGCGGGCGTGACGCTGCGCACGAGTTCGTCGAATCGATTCGTGGCGGGTCCGGGGCGGTGCGACCATGGGCGGACCATGCGCGAGCCCGACC